>NZ_JAMQHN010000164.1 GCF_025993755.1 Thermomonas sp.
ATTACTTCAGTGGAATTTGCCTCAGGTTTGCACGATTGCGTCCACAAGACCGCATGTCATTCGTCATGCAACCCTGGTCGGCCCGGCGCAGCGCCTGAATCGCGCTCAGCGCTTGGGCTTGAGCATCGTTCCGGTGCAGTTTTTCGCACCGCATCGACAGGCCCAGAGTTTCTTCAACCGCGCCGTGTGCCGCACCGAAAGCGTGATGCCGTAATCGTAGGTCAATTCCTCATCGGGGCGGATCGCGCGGATGGCCTCGATGAACACCCGCGAGCGCTTCGGGTCGTCCTCGTTCTCGACCAGCACCGCCTCGCAGTTCGGCGCGCAGCTGTGGTTGATCCAGCGTGCGGCGTTGCCCTCATAGTTGGCGTCGATCACCCAGTCCTCGTTCAGCGTGAACAGAAAGGTGTGCCCGCTTTCGATGTCGCCGCTGTCGCCTCCGTCGACGTCCTCATGGCTGCGGCGGCGGCCCTTGTATTCGATCACCCGCTCGCCCTTGGCGATCGGGGCGGCGGCGAACACGCCGTTGCCGTGGATGGCGGACTTGCGGGTGACGATCTTTTTCGGCATCGAGGCGGCAACCGGGAAACGGCCGTCATTCTGCCGCAAGCGCGGGCTTGCGTCACCGCACGCCCGGCGCGTCGTCGATCGGCTCGACCACGCTCTGGCGCTACTGCACGTGGCGGAAGAACCACGCGGCGCCTCCGGTCCACCAGAACGCCACGCCGATGCCGAACAGCGTCCAGAACACGCTCTTGGCGAAGCGTCCGATGCGCCACAGGAAGAACAGGCCCACGGCGAGCAGCACCCAACGCATCCAGGTCGAATTCTCCTTGCCGGGCGCGACGCTGGCGGCGCGATCGACCAACTCGCCGACCCTGGCCTCGAGGCGGGAGGTAAACGGAGCCTGGGTTTGGGTCTGGGTGTTCATGACGTTCTCCTGTGTCCGCAATGGACGGTTCGCATTCTCCGCAGCGCGAACGCATCGCCCACGGGCAAGCGTCAGTATTCGCGGGTGACAGATGTCAACCGTTCGTTTGTCGATCCGTTTTCCCGGGCAACACCTCACGGAACATCGCCATGCGACTGCCGTTCGTTCTTGCAACCACTCTGCTGTCCACTGCACTGCTGGCCGTCGCCACGCCGGGCCAGGCCCAGCAACATTTCCGCCTGGGCCAGCGCTGGCAGCAGCAGCGCGCCCAGCCGAGATTCCAGCGCCACGGCGAAGGCAATGCCACCGCGCTGCCGCCCGGCACCCGCATCGAACGCGACGTCGCCTATGGCAACGATCCCAAACAGCGCTACGACGTCTACCTGCCCGCACGGATGGCGCCGAACGCCCCGATCCTGTTCATGGTTCACGGCGGCGGCTGGCGGCGCGGCGACAAGGCCAGCCCGGGCGTGGTTGGCAACAAGGCCGCGTACTGGCTGAAGCAGGGCTTCGTGTTCGTATCCGTGAACAACCGGTTGGTTCCGGACGCCGATCCGCTGAACCAGGCCCGCGACGTGGCCGCGGCGCTGGCCTCGATGCAGCAGCGCGCGCGCCAGTGGGGCGCCTCGTCGGAGAAGGTCGTGCTGATGGGCCATTCGGCCGGAGCCCATCTCGTGGCCCTGCTCGGCAGCCGGCCCGAATTGATCAGGCAGGCCGGCGCACGGCTTCCGCGCGGCGTGGTTTCGCTCGACAGCGGCGCGCTCGATGTGCCGGATCTGATGACCCAATCGCGGGTTCCCCCACTCTATCGCGATGCCTTCGGCAGCGATCCGTCCTACTGGCGTTCGGTCTCGCCACAGCAACAGCTTGGCCGCGACGGTCTGCCCATGCTGCTGGTCTGCTCCAGCACCCGCCACTTCCCGACCTCGCCCTGCGACGAGGCGCGCAAGCTGCAGCAGCGCGGCCGTTCGTTCGGCGTCGCCATGCAGGTGCTTCCGGAGGCGGAAAAGCACGGCGAGATCAATTCCCAACTGGGTCTTCCCTCGGAGTACACGCGCGCCGTTTCGGCCTGGATCGACCGCAGCTTGATGCAGGTCAGGCGTTGAACGTGGCGGCGACAGCGGCAAAATCGTACAATTTCAGTACCGATTTACCGCTGTCTCCCCCATGCTCCGCGTCACCCGACTGACCGACTACGCCACCGTCGTCCTGACCGTGCTCGCCGCACGGCCGGGCGCGGTATTGAGCGCGCCGGACCTGGCCGAGTGTTCCGGACTGGAACAGCCCACCGTGGCCAAGCTGCTCAAGCCGCTGGCCGCGGCCGGACTTGTGCAGGGCTTTCGCGGCGCCAGCGGCGGCTACCGTCTCGCCAGGCCCGCCGATGCGATCACCCTGATCGAGATCGTCGAGGCGATGGAAGGCCCGTTGAGCATGACCGAATGCAGCGCCGCCGCCGGCCGCTGCGGGATCGAACACATCTGCGGCGTGCGCAGCAACTGGCGCCGCATCAACGACGTCGTGATCGAAGCGTTGCGCGGCGTTTCGCTGGCCCAGATGCTGGCCCCCACGCCGCTTCCGGCCAGCGCCGCGCGCGCGGCATCCGCCAGGACCTGATCGAATGAGCGAACAGCAGAACGCCCAGATCCACGCCCAGCTCGGGCGCAAGTACGAGGCCGGCTTCATCACCGACATCGAAACCGAATCGCTGCCCCCGGGCTTGAGCGAGGACATCATCCGCGCGCTGTCGGCCAAGAAACACGAGCCGGAGTGGATGCTCGAGTGGCGGCTGCAGGCCTACCGGCGCTTCCTGACCATGACGCCGCCGAACTGGGCCAAGCTCCAGATGGGCCCGGTCGACCTGCAGGCGCTGTCCTACTACAGCGCGCCCAAGGGGCCGAAGTACAAGTCGCTGGACGAGGTGCCCAAGGAGATCCTCGACACCTACGACAAGCTCGGCGTGCCGCTGCACGAGCGCGCCAAGCTGGCGGGGGTGGCGGTCGATGCGGTGTTCGATTCGGTCTCGGTGGCCACCACCTTCCGCAAGGAACTGGCCGCAGTCGGGGTGATCTTCACCTCGATGAGCGACGCGATCATCAACCACGGCGAGCTGGTGCGCCAGTACCTCGGCACGGTGGTGCCGCAGGGCGACAACTACTTCGCCGCGCTCAATTCGGCGGTGTTCTCCGACGGCAGCTTCGTCTTCATCCCCAAGGGCGTGCGCTGCCCGATGGAGCTGTCGACCTACTTCCGCATGAACGCCGGCAACACCGGACAGTTCGAGCGCACCCTGATCATCGCCGAGGAGATGTCCTACGTCTCCTACCTCGAAGGCTGCACCGCGCCGATGCGCGATGAAAACCAGCTGCACGCGGCGGTGGTCGAACTGGTCGCGCTGGACGATGCCGAGATCAAGTACAGCACCGTGCAGAACTGGTATCCGGGCGACGAGAACGGGGTCGGCGGCATCTACAACCTGGTGACCAAGCGCGCCGAATGCCGCGGCGCGCGCAGCAAGGTGACCTGGACCCAGGTCGAGACCGGCAGCGCGATCACCTGGAAATACCCGAGCTGCGTGCTGACCGGCGACGATTCCGTGGGCGAGTTCCACTCGGTTGCGCTGACCCACCACTTCCAGCAGGCCGACACCGGCACCAAGATGGTCCACATCGGCAAGCGCACCAAGAGCAAGATCGTCAGCAAGGGCATCAGCGCCGGGCGCGGGCAGAACAGCTACCGCGGGCTGATCAAGGTCGGCGCCAACGCCGAAGGCGCGCGCAACCACACCCAGTGCGATTCGCTGCTGATCGGCAAGACCTGCGGCGCGCACACCTTCCCGTATATCGAGGTCAAGAACCCGACCGCCACCGTCGAGCACGAGGCCACCACCTCGAAGATCTCCGACGACCAGCTGTTCTACTGCCGCTCGCGCGGGATCGACGCCGAAAACGCGGTGTCGATGATCGTCGACGGTTTCTGCAAGTCGGTGTTCCGCGAGTTGCCGATGGAATTCGCGGTCGAGGCAAAACGCCTGCTCGACGTCACCCTGGAAGGGTCGGTCGGATAAGCGACCGGGCGCCGCTCCGAAACCCATATTTCAAGAACGATCACGTCATGCTGAAAATCGAAAACCTGCACGCATCCGTCGCCGGAAAGGAAATCCTCAAGGGCCTGTCCCTGGAGGTCAAGGCGGGCGAAATCCACGCGATCATGGGCCCCAACGGCGCCGGCAAGTCCACGCTCGGCAACATCCTCGCCGGTCGCGACGGCTACGAGGTGACCGCCGGCAGCGTCGAGTTCGACGGCAAGCCGCTGCTCGACCTCGAACCGGAGGCGCGCGCCGCCGCCGGCGTGTTCCTCGCCTTCCAGTACCCGGTGGAAATCCCGGGTGTGAACAACACCTATTTCCTGCGCTCGGCCTTCAACGCCCAGCGCAAGACCCGCGGCGAGCCGGAGCTGGATTCGATGCAGTTCCTGAAGAAGGTGCGCGAGAAGCTCGCGGTGCTGCACCTGAAGGACGAGCTGCTGCACCGCGGTGTGAACGAAGGCTTTTCCGGCGGTGAGAAGAAGCGCAACGAGATCTTCCAGCTCGCCCTGCTGGAACCGCGCCTGGCCATTCTCGACGAGACCGATTCCGGGCTCGACATCGACGCGCTCAAATCGGTCGCCGACGGCGTCAACGCGCTGCGCTCGCCGGAGCGCGCCTTCCTGGTGATCACCCACTACCAGCGCCTGCTCGACTACATCAAGCCGGACGTGGTGCACGTGCTGGCCGACGGCCGCATCGTCGAGACCGGCGGGCCGGAGCTGGCGCTGGAACTGGAGGCGCACGGCTACAGCTGGATCCGGCAACGCATGGCACCGGGCGCCGCCGCCCACGCCGGACGTGGAGCCGCCTGATGAGCGCCCTGCTCGATTCCCTCGCGGCGGAATTCCACGGCGACGCCACGCGCCGCGCCGAGCTCGACCAGCTGCTCAAGGATGGCCTGCCGCCGCCGCGCGCCGAGGCCTGGAAATACACCTCGCTGCGCCAGCTCGAGCGCCGCAGCTTCGGCCCTGCGCGTGCGGTTGCCGTCGATCCGGCGCTGCTCGCCGCGATTCCCTCTCCGCGGATCGTGTTCGTCAACGGCCATTTCGACGCGGCGCTGAGCGATTTCGCCGATCTTCCCGCAGGTTGCGAGCTGCGCCCGCTTTCGCAGCTGCTGCAGGGCGATGATCCGCGCGCGCTGGCTTTCCTCGAGCGCCGCTACCTGCGCGTCGATGAACCGTTCGCCCGGCTCAACGCGGCGCTGGCGCGCGAAGGCGCGGTGATCCGGCTCGACGCCGGCATCCGCGTCGAGGCGCCCTTGCACATCGTGCACGTCGGCGCACCGGACGCGGGCGACGTGGCCTGGCACCTGCGGCACTTCATCGAGCTGCGCGAAGGCGCCGCGCTGACCCTCGTCGAGCACGAACAGGCCGCAGGCGACCACGCGCACTTGGGCAACGAGCTGCTGCACGCGCACGTCGCGCAGGACGCCAGGCTCGTCCACGCGCGCATCCAGACCGCCGCCGCCCGCGCCACCCTGTTCGTGCGCACCGACGCGGTGCTGGCAAACGCCGCGACCTACGAGCGCACCGATCTGGAACTGGGCGCCCAGCTTTCGCGCCACGAACTCAATGTCAAGCTGGAAGGCGATGCATCGAACCTGCGCGCCGACGGCGTGCTGCTGGCCGACGGTCGCCGCCACGTCGATATCCGGCTCGGGATCGACCATGCGGCATTGAACACGACCAGCCAATTCGTCTGGCGCGGCTTGGCCGATCAGCGCGGCCGCGCGGTGTTCCACGGCGGCATCCTGATTCGCGAAGGCGCCGACGGCACCGACGCCGACCTGTCGAACAAGAACATCCTGCTGTCGGCCAACGCCGAAATCGACACCCAGCCGACGCTGGAAATCCACGCCGACGACGTCAAGGCCGTCCACGGCGCGGCGGTCGGCCAGCTCGACCCGACCGCGCTGTTTTATTTGCGCTCGCGCGGCCTGCCCGAAGCCGAAGCGCGCACCCTGCTGACCGGCGCGTTCTGCCGCGAGGTGGTGACGCGGATCGAAGACGCCGCGGTGCGCGATCCGTGCGAGGCGGCGTTGAACGCCGCGCTGGCGAAGCTGGGCGCATGAAGACGGACGACGGCCAAGGCAAGCCTGCGGTGGATTGGGCGCGCGTGCGCGCCGATTTCCCGATCCTGAAGCGGCAGGTCCACGGCAAGCCGCTGGTCTATTTCGACTCGGCCAACACCGGGCAGAAGCCCGAGGCCGTGATCGCCGCGACGGAGGACTTCTACCGCCGCCACAACGCCAACGTCAGCCGCGCCGTCCACGCCCTCGGCAACGAGGCGACCGAAGCCTACGAGGGCGCGCGCGGCAAGCTCGCGCGCCATTTCAACGTGCGCGCGGACGAGCTGGTGCTGTGCAGCGGCACCACCTTCGCGATGAACCTGGTGGCCTACTCTTTCGCGCTGCCGCGGCTGAAGCCGGGCGACGCCATCCTCGTCACCCGCATGGAGCACCACGCCAACATCGTGCCGTGGCAGCTCGTGGCCCAGCGCACCGGCGCCACGCTCAAGGTCGCCGAGCTGCATCCCGACGGCAGCCTCGACCTTGACGGGCTGCACAAAGCGATGACGCCCGAGGTCAAGTTGCTCGGCGTGGCCCATGTCAGCAACGTGCTCGGCACCGTCAATCCGGTCGCCGCGATCTGCCGCGAGGCCGCGCGCCGCGGGATCGTCACCGTGGTCGACGGCTCGCAGGCCGCGCCGCACATGGCGGTGGACATCGCGGCCATCGGCTGCGATTTCTACGCCGCCACCGGCCACAAGATGGGCGGGCCGACCGGCACCGGCATCCTGTGGGGCCGGCGCGCGCTGCTGGACGCGATGCCGCCGTTCCTCGGCGGCGGCGAGATGATCAAGGAAGTGCGCTTCGACGGCACCGTGTTCAACGACGTGCCGCACAAGTTCGAGGCCGGCACGCCCAACATCGCCGGCTTCGTCGGTCTCGGCGCAGCGGTCGATTACCTCGATGCACTCGGCATGGAGAATATCGCCACGCGCGAACAGGAGCTGCTGGCGCACGCGACCGAGGAGCTGACGAAGATCGACGGTCTGCGCATCTTCGGCACCGCGCCGGAGAAGGCGGCGGTGATCAGCTTCGCGATCGAAGGCACCCACTCGCACGACCTGGCCACCCTGCTCGATCTGGAGGGCGTCGCGGTGCGCTCCGGCCAACACTGCGCGCATCCCCTGCTGCAGTGGCTGGGCGTGGGCACCACCTGCCGCGCCTCGCTGGCCTACTACAACACCCACGCCGAGATCGACGCCTTCGTAGCCGCGCTGCGCAAGGTGCGCACGCTGCTGGCCTGACGAGAATCAATGCCAGCAGAAACTTGATCCGCCTTTTCCGCGCTCATCCGCGTCAAGAACGCCCTTGGCGAATGCGAATGCCGGTCAGGAACCCGACCGGCACGCCGCCAGCAGATCGCGATCGTGGCGATAGACGCTGGTCTGCACGTCAAACGCGCCGAGCACGGTCGAGAACAGGTTGTCGTGGCTGGCTGGCCGGCGCGCCGCGTTCCTCAGGCAGGCGATGTCCAGCCCGTCATCGGCGGCGAACTGCGGCGACAGCCACAGCACCATCGGCACCCTGGTCTGCTGCTCGGGCGCGATCGAATACGGCGCGCCGTGCAGGAACAGGCCGTACTCGCCCAGCGACTCGCCGTGATCGGAGACATACAGCATCGCCGCATCGTGGCTCCCCTGCGCCTTGAGCAAATCGATCAGGCGGCCAAGCACGGAGTCGGTGTAGAGGATCGCGTTGTCGTAGGCGTTGACCACTTCGGATCGGGTGCAGCGGCTCAGCTCGGCGGTGCGGCACACCGGCGTCCAGCGCTCGAACGCGGGCGGATAGCGGTCGAAATAGGTCGGCCCATGATTGCCGAGCATGTGCAGGACGACCAGCGCATCGCCTGGCATCGTCTTGAGTTTGTCGGCAAGACCCGACAGTAGGATTTCGTCGAAACAGCGGTCGCCACTGCACAGACGCGGCGCATCCTTCGCGCCCATCGCCTGCGACGGCACCCGCGCGCACACGCCCTTGCAGCCGGACTGGTTGTCGCGCCAGAGCACGGCAACGCCGGCGCGGGCGGCCACGTCGAGCAGCGATTCGGATCCACGAATCGCGTCGCGGTCGTAGTGCTCGCGCCCCTGCGCCGAGAACATGCAGGGCAACGAGACTTCGGTGCTGGTGCCGCAGGCGCTGACCTGCGGGAAATTGACGACATTGCGCGCGGCCAGTTCCGGCGTGGTCTGGCGCGCGTAGCCATTCAGGCCCCAGTTGCCGGCGCGCACGGTTTCGCCCACCACCAGCACCAGCAGCCGCGGGCGCCGCGCCTGCGCCGAGGCGGGTCGACGGGCATCGGCGCCCACCGCGACCGGCGGCCCGCTGAAACCCGTCTTCGGCGGCTTGGCCACGTTGACCAGCCCGACCAGATAATTGCCCGGCGTGATCTGGTAGCGCAGCGCCTTGTTGGTGCGCATCAGCGCGAACACGCCCTGCGAGGAGGCCAGCACCGCCACCGCTGCGAGCAGCAGCATCGCCACGGTGAAGCCGCCATGCACCAGCAGCCCGCGCTTCCACGTCCGCGGCCGCGTGCGCGCCAGCAGCACCAGCGCCGCCGGCAGCAGCCCCCACAGCAGCACGTGCAGCAGCATCCGCGGCGAAATCAGCTCGCGGCTTTCTGCCACGTCGGTATGCAGCACGTTGCGCAGCATCTCCGCGTCCAGCACCACCGCGTAGCGGCTCATGTACCAGTGCGCCAGCGCCGAAGCCACCAGCACCGCTGCGAGAATCCAGCGCGCCAGACGGCCCCAGCACAGCAGGCCGAGCAGGAAGGCGTTGAGCGCGAACACCGCCACGCCCAGCGACGCCATCACCCGCAGCGAATCGGTTCCGGCGCGCACCGCACTCCAGAACGGACCGTTAAGCGCCAGCAGGCAATACAGGCTGACCAGGGCGATCATCGCTTCGGCGGACAGCCACGGACGCCCGCCTGGACCTGCCTTCATTTCAGAACGAGGGGCGGACATGCGCGGGCTCGAGGATCCCTTCTGGCAACGGCGCCGGAATTTAGCATCAAACCCCCGGCATCGCCCGTGAAGTCCGGCACGGCGGGACAACCGCGCGCGGACGGAGCCCGCACGCAGGCCGCAAAATCAGCGCGCGCCGCGCCGCTCGCCCTGCCGACCGGCACCGCGCTGGCCGTCGCGGGACTGCTTCGAGCCGGTGTGGGCGTGGGCATTTGCCTGCGAATGTTGCGGTTTGCCGTGCGGGCGGCGGTTGCGCGAGGTCGGCGCGCCGCCGCGCGGCCTGGGCCCCGCGGACGCGCCGGCATTGCCGCGCAGCGTGCGCGACGGCTCGTAGCCGGCCACCGTTTCCAGCGAAAACTCGCGCCCCAGCACGCGCTCGATCTGACGCAGCAGGCTGGCCTCGTCCGGCGAGACCAGCGACAACGCTTCGCCGCTGGCGCCGTTGCGGCCGGTGCGGCCGATCCGGTGGATGTAGTCCTCGGGCACCATCGGCAGGTCGTGATTGATGACCAGTGGCAGTTCGGGAATGTCCAGCCCGCGCGCGGCGACGTCGGTGGCGACCAGAATCCGGGTCCTGCCCGACTTGAACTCATTCAGTGCCTTCTGGCGCGCGTTCTGGCTCTTGTTGCCGTGGATCGCCAGCGCCGGCAGGCCGGCCTTTTCCAGCTGCTCGGCCAGCCGGTTGCAGCCATGCTTGGTCTTGCCGAACACCAGCACCTGCTCGGTGTAGCGCTGCGCCAGCAGCTCGATCAGCAGGTCGCGCTTCTTCGCGCCATCGACTGCGATCGCACGGTGGCTGATGGTTTCAACCACCGAGTTCTGCGCCGCCACCTGCACCTGCCTGGGATCGCGCATGAACTCCAGCGCCAACGCCTTGATCCGCGCCTCGAAGGTGGCCGAGAACAGCAACGTCTGTCGCTGCTGCGGGACGTGCTTCATGATTCGCTTGATCGACGGCAAAAATCCCATGTCGAGCATGCGGTCGGCCTCGTCCAGCACCAGCATCTGCACGTCGCCGAGCTTGCAGCTGCCGCGATCCAGATGGTCGATCAGCCGGCCAGGACAGGCCACCAGCACATCGACCCCGCGCCGGAACGCGTCCAGCTGCGGCTGCATGCCGACCCCGCCGAACAGCGTGGTGACGTTGAGCCGCAGGTATCTGGCATAGCTGCGCAGGTTGTCGCCGACCTGCACCGCCAATTCGCGGGTGGGCGTCAGCACCAGCACGCGCGGACGGTGCAGGCCTTCGGGTTTCGGCAGCGCGGCCAGTTTCTGCAGCAGCGGCAGGCCGAACGCGGCGGTCTTGCCGGTGCCGGTCTGGGCGCCACCGAGCACGTCGTTGCCGGCAAGCACCAGCGGGATCGCCTGGGCCTGGATCGGCGTGGGCGTGGTGTATCCGCAATCGCCCAGCGCGCGCAGCAGTGCCGGCGCGAGGCCAAGTTGTTCGAACGTCATGTTGATTCGCTCCAATGTAGCAGACCGCGCCAGGCGCGGGCAGGTCAGCGCGTTTCCCGAAACACCGAGCGCGAACCGGCAGATGGCACGGCGCCGGACATCCGGGCCGCGTCTGCGCAAGGAAAGGCGTGGGGAGAAGCTGGCCGCGGAAGCGGCGGGCGTGACCGGGAAAACGATCCGCCGTGCGCAGAACGGCGTGCATCATACGCGAAGTGCGCCCAGGCGGCGCAAGCGTAGGCAGGCGCCGTTCAGCTTGACGTCGCGGTTTCCGACGGCCTTGCCAGGTCGCGGCTACACCTCGAGTTCCAGCCCCGGCCGCGCCAGCATGGCCTCCACGCCGAAACGTTCGTGGATTTCGCCGGCCAGCGCCTCGCGGGCCAGTTCCTCGCCATGCACCAGCGCGACCGGCGGCGCCGGATCAAAGTTCCCATACCATTCCAGAAGCGCGGCCTGGTCGGCGTGCGCGGACAGCCCGCCCACCGTGTGTCGGAAGGCATTCACCCGCACGTCGTGGCCGTGGATGCGCACCCAGCGCGCGCCTTCGACCAACCGCCGTCCGATCGTGCCTTCGGCCTGATAGCCGACGAACACGATCCGGGTCTGCCGGCGCGGCAGGTTCTGGCGCATGTGGTGGAGGATGCGGCCACCGCTGGCCATGCCGTTGCCGGCGATGATGATCGCCCCGCTGTGGAGGCGGTTGATCGCCATCGACTCCTCGGCCGATTCGGTGACGCGCAGGTTGGGCAGGCGGAACGGGTTGGGCGTTCCGCGCCAGACCTCGCGCGCTTCGGCGTCGAACAGTTCGTGGTGGCGGTCGTACACCTGCACCACCTTCGAGGCCATCGGGCTGTCGAGGTGGATGCGCCAGCGCCCCATGTCCCAGTCGTCCCAGTGGCGCGCAAACCAGTACAGGAGTTCCTGCGTGCGCCCGACCGCGAACGCAGGAATCAGCACATTGCCGCGGTCCTCCCACGCGGCATCGAGAATCTCGCCCAGCTCACGCACGGTGTCGTGGCGCAGGCGGTGGTTGCGGTTGCCGTAGGTGGACTCCATCAGCAGCAGGTCGGCCTGCGCGACCCCTTACGGATCGCGCAGGATGGGCGTGCCTTTCATCCCGAGGGCGCCGGAGAAGACCAGCTTGCGGCCCTCGGCCCACAGTTCGACGATGGCCGAGCCAAGGATGTGCCCGGCGTCGCGGAACGCCAGCTCGACGCCGGGAAGGATTTCGCCGCGTTCGCCGTAGGGCAGCGCACGCACCCGCGGGAATACGTCGCGGACGTCCTCGCGGGTGTACAGCGGCATCGCCCTGGGCTGGTTCGGACGGCGCCTGCGATTGGCGCGTTCGGCTTCGCCTTCCTGCAAGGAGGCCGAATCCATCAGCATGATTGGCAGCAGGTCGGCGGTGGCGCGCTGGGCGTGGATCGGTCCGCGAAAGCCGTCCATGAGCAGCCGCGGCACCCGGCCGACGTGGTCGATGTGGGCGTGGCTGAGCACCAGCGCGTCGATCGCTGCGGCATCGAACGAGAATGCCGCGAAATTGCGCGCCTCGGCGTCAGGGCTGCCCTGGATCAGGCCGCAGTCGATCAGGATGCGTCGGCCGGCCGCTTCGACGAGGTGCATCGAGCCCGTCACCTCGCCTGCCGCCCCGTGAAAATGCACGCGCATGCGCTGCTCCTGACTGTCGTTTCCGCACAGGGTAGCGCAGCCGGCCACGACTTCCGGCAGATTGGCGCAGGCGCGTGGATCGGTCATGCTCTTGCGGTTCCTTCCGGGAAAACACCATGCGCCTGCTCCCTCTTGTCCTCGCCCTGACGCTGGGTTGCCTGCCCACGCTGGTTTCGGCCGCACAGCCGCCAGTGCCCGCCTCCACCGCCGTGCCCGGCAGCGAACAGATCGCCAGCCGCACCCTGGCCAACGGCCTGAAGATCATCGTCTGGCCCGACCACGACATCCCCAATGCCAACTTCTACACCTTCTACAAGGTCGGCAGCCGCAACGAACACGTCGGCATCACCGGGCTGGCGCATTTCTTCGAACACATGATGTTCAACGGCACCAGCCGCCGCGTACCCGGTGAGTTCGACCGCATCATGGAAGCCGCCGGCGGCAGCAACAACGCCAGCACCAGCAACGACCTGACCGTCTACACGGACTGGTTTCCGTCGACCGCGCTGGAAACCATCTTCGATCTCGAAGGCGACCGCATGGCGCACCTGGCCTTCGACCCCAAGGTGGTCGAGAGCGAGCGCGGCGTGGTTTACAGCGAGCGCCGTTCCAGCATCGACAACGACGGCTTCGGCACCCTGATGGAGCAGATGCAGGCCACCGCCTTCATCGCCCATCCCTACCACATCCCCACCATCGGCTGGCCCAGCGACATCGAGCACTGGACGCTCGAGGACCTCAAGGCGTTCTTCAAGACCTACTACGCGCCGAACAACGCGGTGCTGGTGATCACCGGCGACGTCGATCCGCAGCAGGTGTTCGCGCTGGCCGACCGCTACCTCGCCGCGATTCCGCGCCAGCCCACCCCGCCCGCGGTCACCACGACCGAACCGGAGCAACTGGGTGAACGCCGGATCGTGGTCGAGCGCGCAGACGTGCGCGCGCCGATCCTCGCCTACGCCTTCCACACCGGCTTCGGCGCCGCCGGCAAGGACGCACCGGCACTGGAACTGCTGACCACGATTCTCGCCGACGGCGACTCTTCGCGCCTGCACCAGCGCCTGGTCGAACGCGAACAGGCGGCGGTGGACGTGGGCGCGTTCTCCAACCTTGGCTTCGACCCGGGGCTGGTGTGGATCTACGCGATGCTCCCGCCCGGCGCCGACGTGGGCAAGGCGCAGGCATTGCTCGACGACGAACTGGCGCGGATCGCCCGCGACGGCGTCACGGCCACCGAGCTGGACAAGGCGCGCAACCTGCAGCTGTCCGCCTTCTGGCGGCAGATGGCGACGATCAACGGCAAGGCGCGGGTGCTGGGTACCTACGAGGTTTACGACGGCGACTACCGGGAAGCCTTCAACGCACCGGCCCGGTTCGCCGAGGTCAGCGCCGCCGACATCCAGGCGCTGGCCGCGAAGCTCCTGCGCCAGCGCAATCGCACCACCGGCCTGCTGCTGCCGGCCGCCGACAGCACGGAGGCCGCCCGATGAACACCACCAATGTCCACGCCATCGTTTCCGGCCATCGAAACGGACTGACCATGCGCCTGCTGCGGATCCTGATCACGACGTTCGCTGCGACCATCCTGCTGGCCGGATTCAGCACGCGCGCAAGCGCGGCCGGCGTCCGCCTGCCCGACTCCAGATCCATCACCCTGGACAACGGCGCCACCCTGATCCTGGTCCAGCGCAAGGACGTGCCGCTGGTGTCGGCCACGGCACTGATACGCGGCGGCTCGCTGGCCGATCCGCAGGGCAAGGAAGGCAGCGCCGATCTGCTGGCCAGCCTGATGTCGCAGGGCGCCGGCAGCCGCGACGCGCTCGCCTTCGCACAGGCCGTGGACGGCGCCGGCGGCAGCCTGACGATCGGAAGCGATCGGGATGCCATCATCGCCAGCGCCCAGTTCCTGTCCAAGGACAGCGCGCTGATGCTCTCGCTGCTGGCCGACGCCCTGTTGCGCCCGCGGATGGAGCAGGCGGAGTTCGACAAGCTGCGCCAGCGTGCGATCGACGGCATCATCGCAGCCAAGGATTCCGATCCACGCCAGCTGATCGGCACCTATATGGATGCCTGGCTGTTCCTCGGCCATCCCTACGGACGCCCGTCCGGCGGCGACGAAACCAGCCTCGCACGCATCGGCCTCGACGATCTGCAAGCCTTCCGCCACGAGCAGATGGGCGGCGACCGCCTGATCCTCGTCATCGCCGGCGACTTCGACCCCGAGGCGGTGACGGCACAGGTGCGCGCCGAGTTCGGCAGCTGGGCACGAGCACAGGGCACGCTGCCGCAGCTCGCCGCCAAGGCGCCGGAAACCGGTCGTCGCGTGCTGCTGATCGACAAACCGGGCGCCACCCAGACCTATTTCGCGCTGGCCAACGTCGGCACCTCCCGCGACGACCCCGCGCGCGCGGCGCAGGACATCGTCAACACCGCCTTCGGGGGCCGCTTCACCTCGATGCTCAACACCGAACTGCGGGTCAAGTCGGGACTGACCTACGGCGCAGGCGCCCGTCTCGACCGCCAGCGCATGCCGGGCAGCGCGATGATCGGCACCTACACCAAGACCGACTCGACCCGCGAAGCGATCGACCTGACCATCGCCACCCTTGACCGCCTGCACCGCGACGGGCTGGATGCCGCCACCGTGCAATCGGCCAGGAATTACATCGCCGGCCAGTTCGCGCCGCGGCTGGAAACCGCGTCGCAGGTCGGCACATCGCTGGCCTGGCTGCGTCTGTACGGCGAACCGAACGACTACATCGATGGTTATCTGGACGCCGTGGCCGCGGCCACGCCCGAGCAGGTGTCCGCCGCCCGCGCGGTGTTTCCGGACAGCAAGAATCTGGTGATCGTCGCCATCGGCGACGCCGGGAAAATCCGCAGCCTTCTCCAAGCCTACGGGCCGGTGACCGAGATGCGTCTGTCCGATCCGCATTTCTCGCCCTGACCCGCCCTTCGCCCAACGCAAACGCCGCGCCGTCCAGACTGCAGCAGTTTCACGCAGTCCCATCCCACGGAGTTCCGCCATGACCATCCGCAAACCGCTCATCCTCTCGCTGGCGATTTCCGCAGCACTCGCCGCCGCCAACGCACCGGCCGTGGGAGGCGCGGAAGGCGGCGGGGTGGCGGCGAACGCCGATGCCCTGCCTCCGCTGGCCGCATTCCGCGTCGGCGACCTCGATCCAACCAGGAACCCCTGCGACAACCTCGCCGACTTCGTCAACAGCCGCTGGCTGGCCGCCAATCCGGTTCCCTCCGACAAGACCAGTTGGGGCAGCTTCGAGATGCTCGACGAGCGCAGCCAGGCCGCGAGCCGGCGACTGGTCGAAGCCGCCGCCGCCAATCCCGACGCCACCGGCGTGGAGAAGCTGGTCGGCGACCTGTACGCCACCGGCATGGACGAAACCGCCATCGAGGCGGCCGGCATCACCCCGATCCGTCCCTTCCTGGCCCGCATCGACGGGCTGCGCACGCCCGCCGACATCGCCGCCTATCTGCGCGACGAATTCGCCGCCGGGCGTGGTGGCCTGTTCGAATTCGGCGCCGAGGCGGACTACAAGAACTCCAGCCGGAAGATCGGCTATGCCTACCAGGGCGGCTTGTCGCTGCCGGAGAAAGCCTACTACCTCGAAGACGGCCCGGACGGAAAGTACAAGACCATCCGCGCCGCATTCGTCGCCCACATGGCACGGCAGCTGCAAAACGCCGGCATTTCCGAAGCCGACGCGCAGAAACAGGCGCAGGACGTGCTCGCATTCGAAACCCGGCTGGCGCGCGCCTCGCTCACGCCGATCGAACTGCGCGATCCGAACAACCAGTACCACTATGTGAGCATGGCCGAGGCCGACAGCGCCTCGCCGAATTTCCCGTGGTCGGCCTTCTTCCGGGCCAACGGCGTGCAGGCCGACGGCTTCTCGCTGTCGCAGCCGAAGTTCTTCGCCGAATTCAACGCAATGCTGGCCGACGTGCCGGCCGAACAATGGCGGGCCTACCTGCGCATCCACGCGATCGACGGCTTCGCGCCGTTGCTGTCCTCGAAGTTCGCCGACGAACGCTTCGATTTCTACGCACGCACCCTGCGCGGCCAGCTCGAACAGAAGCCGCGCTGGAAGCGCGTGCTCGACCGCGTCGAAGGCTCGGCCGGCGAAGCGCTGGGCCAGCTCTACGTGCGTGAGTATTTCCCGGCCGAATCCAAGGCGCAGATGGAAGCGCTGGTGCAGAACCTGCGCGTCGCGCTCAAGGCGCGACTGGAACATCTCGACTGGATGAGCCCGGAGACCAGGGCCAGAGCGATGGAAAAGTGGGCCACGTTCACGCCCAAGATCGGCTATCCGGACCACTGGCGCAGCTGGGCGGGTCTGACCACCAGCCGCGCCAGCTACATCGACAACGTGCTGGCCGCCGAGCGCTTCAACCACGCCTTCGACATGGGCAAGATCGGCAAGCCGGTCGATCGCAGCGAATGGGGCATGACCCCGCAGACGGTCAACGCCTACTACAACCCGCTGATGAACGAGATCGTGTTCCCGGCGGCGATCCTGCAGCCGCCGTTCTTCGATCCCAAGGCCGACCCGGCGCTCAACTACGGCGGCATCGGCGCGGTGATCGGCCACGAGATGATGCACGGCTACGACGACCAGGGCAGCCAGTTCGATGCCCAGGGCAATTTCCACAACTGGTGGACCGAGGGCGATCGCGAACGCTTCAACGCCCGCACCGCGCGGCTGGTTCGCCAATTCGACGACTACGTCGCCATCGACGGCCTGCACGTCAAGGGCGAGCTGACGCTGGGCGAGAACATCGCCGACCTCGGCGGCCTCAACGTCGCCTGGGACGCCTACCAGAAGGCACTGCGCGACGCCGATCGCAGCGGCGACGAGAAGATCGACGGCTACAGCGAAAACCAGCGCTTCTTCCTCAACTGGGCGACGGTCTGGCGCCGCGCCTTCACTCCGGACGAGGCCAAGGTGCGGCTCAACACCGATCCGCACGCGCCGGCCAACTTCCGCGCCATCGGCGCGCCGAGCAACATGACCGCATTCGCCCAGGCCTTCGGCTGCAAGCCCGGCGACCCCATGGTGCGCAGCGGCGACCGCCGCGTGGTGATCTGGTAAACCGTGGAATCATGCGCCGCGAACCGGCGGGACTGCGTATCGTCCGCGGGACTCGCGGCCGGCCGCATCGACCCACGATAGGCGAACGCCGTCTTGCCGGTGTATGTTCCACTTCCACCCAGCCGATTCTTCGCAAAGCCGAGTGACGCCATGGACATCCACGACATCGCCCTGACCCTGTTCGCCCAGATCATCGGCGCCCGTGCCGGCACCGCGCTCGATGACGAGGCGAGGATCGAGCTTGGCCGCGAGGCCTACCGCTGCGCGGAAGCCTTCATCAAGGCGAAGGACCTCTACATCCGCGAATTGCCGGTTCCCGGTTCGGACACGTTCTGACGCCATGTCCGTCCTGCCGACACGCCGCTTTCTGATCCGGCTTGCCCTGCCCGTCGTGGCCGCCCTGCTGCTGGCCAGCTGCGGCGATCGCGGCCCGGTGCGCCGCGTGTCGAAACCCGCAGCCAGCCTCCAGCAACTCACCGTCCGCGCCGACGGCCGCTGGGAGGTCCAGCTGCGGCTGAACAACTACAGCAGCATGGCGATGCGCTTCACCGGCATCCGTCTGGACATGGCGCTCGACAACGGCGCTGCCGCGCACATCGAAGCGCAGCCGAATCTGGAAGTCGGCCCGGAATCCGCCGATGTCCACGTCGCCACGGTCGTCCCCACGCCCGCCGGCATGGCCCGGATTGCCACGGCGCTGGCCGACGGCCACGGCCTGAGCTACACCCTTGAAGGCAACCTGCAGGCTACTCCGGACGGCGCTGGATCAAAGACCTGGACGGTCAAGACCAGCAGTGCGCTCTCACCGGTTCCGGGTCTGGCTGGCACCTTGCGCTGAGAGCCGGGATCGGGATCGCGCGCAGGGTACGCTACAACCTAGACCATACGGTATAGTATGCTCTCGTTTCGAGCGGGCCGATCGGCGGCCCGCCTGCGCCAGGAACCGATTCCATGAGCAGCTACAAGGCACCCCTCGACGACCTGCGTTTTGCCATCCATGACGTGCTCGGCGCCGAAGCGCTGCTGGCCCGCCTCGGCTACGCCGACGCGAATCGCGAGCTGATCGATGCCGTGCTGGACGAAGCGGCACGCTTCTCCGAGACCGTCCTTGCTCCGCTCAACCAGATCGGCGATGAGGTCGGCTGCAAATACGATCCGGCCAGCGGCGACGTCACCCCGCCGCCCGGCTTCAAGCAGGCATTCCAGCAGTTCGTCGAAGGCGGCTGGACCGGCTTGACCAACGATCCCGAACACGGCGGTCAGGGCATGCCGGCTCTGCTCGGCAGCGCGGTCACCGAGATGGTGGACAGCGGCAACCTCGCCTGGAGCAACTTCCCGATGCTGTCGCACGGCGCGGTCAAGGCACTGGAGACCTACGGCGAGGATTGGCAGAAGGAAGTCTTCCTCAAGCCGCTGGTCGGCGGCACCTGGACCGGCACCATGTGCCTGACCGAACCGCACTGTGGCACCGACCTCGGCCTGCTCAAGACCCGCGCCGAGCCGCAGGCCGACGGCAGCTACGCCATCACCGGCACCAAGATCTTCATCACCGCCGGCGAACACGATCTCGTCCCCAACATCATCCATCTGGTGCTGGCCAAGCTGCCGGACGCACCGCCGGGCGCCAAGGGCATCTCGCTGTTCGTCGTGCCCAAGTTCAAGGTCGATCGCGACGGAAAGGTTGGCGAGCGCAACGCGCTGCGCTGCGGCGCGATCGAACACAAGATGGGCATCCACGGCTCGGCCACCTGCGTGATGAACTTCGACGGCGCCCAGGGCTACCTCGTCGGGCAGCCGCACAAGGGACTGCAGGCGATGTTCGTGATGATGAACACCGCGCGCCTCGCGGTCGGCATCCAGGGCCTCGGCCTGTCCGAACGCGCCTACCAGAATGCCCTGCGCTACGCCCGCGAGCGGCTGCAGTCGCGCGCGCTGTCGGGCGCGAAGTTCCCCGACAAGGCCGCCGATCCGATCATCGTGCAACCCGACGTGCGCCGCATGCTGCTGGCGCAGAAGGCGCTGGTCGAAGGCGCGCGCCTGCTCAGCCTGTCGGCCTACGCCCAGCTGGACATCGCCCAGCGTTCGCCGGATGCCGCCGAGCGCGAGCGTGCGGAAACGCTGGTCGGCTTCCTGACCCCGATCTGCAAGGCCTGCCTGACCGAATGGTCGATCGAGAACACCTACAACGCCGTGCAGTGCTTTGGCGGCCACGGCTACATCGCCGAGCACGGCATGGAGCAGCTGGCGCGCGACGCCCGCATCACCACCCTGTACGAGGGCACCACCGGCATCCAGTCGCTGGACCTGATCGGCCGCAAGACCGCCGCCACCCAGGGCGCCGGCTTGAAGCTGTTCCTTGCCGAGATCGAAGCCTTTGCCAGGCAACATGAAGGCGATGCCGCGCTGGCCGAATTCCTCGTGCCGCTGCGCGCCAAGTGCGCGGAATGGGGCAAGCTCACGCTCGACACTGTGATGCGCGCGGCCAGCAACCCGGAAGAACTGGGCGCCGCCAGCACCGACTACCTGTTCTACTCCGGCTACGTCGCGCTGGCCTACTGGTGGACCCGCGCGGTGGCCGCCGCCGACGCGTCCGACCGTCCGCAGGCCTTCAAGGACGCCAAGCGTGCCACCGCCCGCTTCTACTTCGCCCGCATCCTGCCGCGCACGCTGTCCCACAAGGCGGCGATCGAGAGCGGTGCCGAGACCCTGATGGCGCTGCCCGCCGAGGCTTTCGGGGCGGAATGACCCCGACGACGCCCGGAAAGCGCGCCTGGCCCCATCGCCCTACCCAAATCCGCGGGATCGGGGTATAAGCTGTATCTCCGTATGGAGAGCGATACAGCGCACGCGCATCGCGAGGGTGCGGAAACGGGAAACGCGGCTGGCGCTGCGGTCGGCGTCGCTTCCCTTTCCACCAGGACTCCCCCGACCTCCGGACTGCGGCTGCTTGGCCTGGATGCGCACGGTCGTGCGCTCGACTGGTTGAGCTGGCAAGACGCCACCTGCCTGTACGCGCGCGATGCCGTCGCCTGGACGCTCGGCGAACCCTGCCTGTCGATCCACGGCGGCATCAACCGCGACAGCGGCGCGCAGAGCCTGATCCGGCTCCACCCCATCATCGCGGCACGCGGCCACGCCAGGCCCGCCGCCCTCGACCCGACGCCGGCGCTGACCAATCCGGCCCTGTTCGCCCGCGACCAGCACCTGTGCCTGTACTGCGGGCGCGAATTCCACGGCAACACCTTGACCCGCGACCACGTCCTGCCGCTGTCCAGGGGGGGGCTCGACGTCTGGGAAAACGTGGTCAGCGCCTGCTTCCACTGCAATTCGCACAAAGGCAGCCGCACCCCGCAGCAGGCCGGCATGCCGCTGCTGGCGGTGCCCTATCGGCCGAGCTGGATCGAGCACCTGATCCTGTCCAACCGCAACATCCTGGCCGACCAGATGGCTTTCCTGAAGGCGCAACTGCCCAAAAACCGCGCGCACCATTTCTGAACCGGCGCAACGGCCACGCAACGGACGGCGGACACGGTCCACGCTTACCGCATCCTGCCGCGATCGGGTATCATTCGACGCTCGCGACGCCGCACACCGGCGCGCGCTCGGGCGTCTGCGATCGCAGCCATGTGGCACTGGCGACCCGCTTCGACAAGGGGACATCGATCATGACACTGACGTTTGGCACGACCGGAATGGATCGAGCCACCGAGGAGGCGATCCACGCCGCCTTCAAGGAAGCCAACGCCGCCAGCGGCAACCACTGGACCCTGATCGGCGACGACAGCGCAGAATACGTCGTGGTCGACATGGACAGCCTGTACGGCCCGATGAGCTGGCTGAAGCTGCACGGCCTCGGGCGCAAGGTCATCGGCCTGACCAAGGCCCAGCGCAGCAAGACGCCCTACCGACTGCCAAAACCGATCACCGCCGGCGACCTGACCGTGCTGCTGAGCGAGATCGCCGGCGAAGAAACCTACGAGTCCGGTCTCGCGGGCACAAAGGCCGCGCAGCCCGCCTCCCCGCAGGCCGAGCCGGAAGCGGCGCCGGCGCCGGTCGAAACGCCCGAACCGGAAGCGGTATCGGTGTCCGAGATGGTCGAAACAGCGGCGACGGAATCCCATTCGCAGCCAGAAGCCGCGGCCGCAGTCGCTCCGGAACAAAAGCCGGTGCCGGAGGCTCAACCCACCACCGCTCCCGAGCCTGCGGCATCGCAGGCACCACGCACCCTGCGCGGATGGCTGGGCGCGCGCGGCGCCCGACGCGTGCGCATGACGGCCAAGGACGGCACCGTGATCCTGCTGGATACGCAGGCCGGCGTCTGGCACGGCCCGAAGGAACTCAAGGCCTGCACCCCCTGCTTCTCGGCCGAACCCGGCGAGGTCGAATCCGAGATCCTCGACGAAGCCGCGTGGAAAACCGCCATTGCCGGACTTGAGCCATCCCAACCAATAATCCGGCTGCAATGGCTCGGCGGCCTGCTGTCCGGCAACCCCACCCACGGCGCGTTCCGGCTGCGCAAGTGGCCGCAGATCGAACGCGAATACCCGCGCCACTTCCGCATCGCCACGATCATGATGAAGAGCGCCGCCACCGCCGGCGAAATCGCCCAGGCCGCCGGCGTACCGGAAGAGGAAGTCCGCGACTTCATCAACGCCAGTCTGGCGACCGGTCATGCGGTCGGCGCCAAGGCCGACGCACAGCCGCTCGAACCGGCATCGCCGCCTGCGGCTCCGGCGTCATCCCGCTCGGGCAGTGGCGTCGGCGGCCTGTTCGGACGCAAGCGCAAGTAATTCGCCCGGAAGCGGCTGCATCCGATCGCAGGCAGTCCACGTCGAAGTCCACGTCGAGACACGCACGTTGCCGCCACGGCAGACATGCGATCGGTACGGCTTCAGCGCGTCATTCTCCACGCGCGATGGATCTTCGGATTGCGCGCAAAATCCGGCGGGATGGTCGCCGCGCTGATGTCCTCGACCGCGGCGAACCCGGCCAGCGCCGCCTCGTCCAGCCTGAAGCGGCGGAAATTGTTGGAAAAATACAGCACGCCACCCGGCGCCAGCCGCGCCAGCGCCGCGCGCAGCAGGCGCACGTGGTCGCGCTGCACGTCGAAGTCGTCGGCGCGCTTGGAGTTGGAGAAGGTGGGCGGGTCGCAGAAGATCACGTCGTATTCGCCGCTGTCGGCTTCCAGCCATTTCAGCGCGTCGGCCTGGGCGATGCGGTGGCGGGTGCCGCCGATGCCGTTGCCGCGCAGGTTGTCGGCCAGCCATTCCAGGTAGGTCGCGGACAGGTCGATGCTGGTGGTCTGGGCCGCGCCCTGTGCGGCCGCCTGCACGGTGGCCGCGCCGGTGTAGCAGAACAGGTTGAGGAAGCGCTTGCCGCGGGCTTCCAGCGCCATCCGCGCGCGCAGCGGGCGATGATCGAGGAACAGCCCGGTGTCGAGGTAATCGAACAGGTTGACGCGCAGCCTGGCGGCGCCTTCCTCGACGGTGATGAATTCGCCGCGATGGTCGAAGCGTCCGTACTTGCTGCCGCCCTTGCCGGTGCTGCGGGTCTTCACCGCCACCTTCTCGCGCGGCAACTGGAACACCTCGCGCACCGCCAGCAGCAGGTCGCTCAGGCGCTTGCGGGTGGTGGCTTCCGGGATCTCGGCCGGCGCGGCGTATTCCTGCACGTGCAGCCAGACATCGCCGTCCTGCGTGGTGTACACGTCCACCGCGCAGGCGTATTCGGGGATGTCGGCGTCGTAGGCGCGGAAGCAGGTGACCTGTTCCTGCTGGCGCCAGCGCGCCAGCCTGTCGAGGTTCTTGCGCAGGCGGTTGGCGACCATCTGCGCGCCGTCCGGCAGCGCGCGCCTGTCCGCGCCCTCGCGCGGCGGCGGCGCGATCGGGTCCACCACAATCAGGCTGCATTCGATGGCACCATTGAAGATCGGGTAGCGCTTCTTCGCGCGCAACCCGGTGGCGTGCGCCAGCTCGGGGTCGCCGCACAGCAGGGCGGCGCGCCATTGCGGCGTCGCGCGCTTCAGGGCATCGCCCAGGGCGCGGTACAGGTCGCGATCGGCCGCCAGCCGCGCGTCATACGGGGGGTTGCAGACCACCGTGCCGCGCGCCGCGGCTTGCGCCGGCAGCGTGGCCACGTCGCACACCGCAAGGTCGATCGCTTCCAGCACGCCGGCACGCTCGGCGTTCTCGCGCGCCGCGCGGATCGCGTGCGGGTCGAGATCGCTGCCGTGGAGGCACGGCCGCAGCGCCGCCAGCCCGCGCTGCGCGCGCGCCTGCGCCTCGTCCACCCGCGCCTGCCACGCCGCCGCATCGAATCCCGGCCAGCGCGTGGGCGGCAGTCTGGCATGGCGCAGCAGGCCCGGAGCGACGTCGGCCGCCATCAGCGCGCCCTCGATCAGCAAGGTGCCGCTGCCGCACATCGGGTCGAGCAGGTCACCGCCGTTGGCATGGATCCTGGGCCAGTCGGCGCGCAGCAGCACCGCGGCGGCCACGGTTTCCTTCAGCGGCGCCAGGCCTTGCACCCTGCGCCAGCCGCGCCGGTGCATCGGCCCGCCCGACAGGTCGATCGACAGAATCGCACGCCCCTTGCGCACCACCAGGCTGATGCGCACATCGGGCGCCTCCACGTCCACGTCGGGGCGCTGTCCGGTGCGGGCGCGCAGGGTATCGACGATGGCGTCCTTGACCCGCTGCGCGGCGTAGCGCGCGTGGGTCAGCGCATCACCGGAGACATGCGCGTCAATCGCGATGCTGTGCATCGGCCCGACGTGGGCGGTCCAATCCACGGCCAAGCAGCCGTCGTACAGCGCGTGCTCGTCGGGACAATCGAACTCGGCAATCGGCCACAGCACCCGGCTGGCCAGATGCGACCACAGCACCGCGCGCTGCGCGTCCGGCAGCGTGCCTTCCACATTCACACCGGCCATGGTGGCGGTGGCCTTCGCGCAGCCCAGAGCCACCAGCTCGTCGGCCAGCAGGTATTCCAGGCCCTTGCCGCAGGATGCGAAAAACTTCACGGCGCAATGCCCCCACTGTGCCTGCGAATGCGCGGCGTCGGCATCAGGTCAGTTCCGCCAGCAACGCCGCAAACGCCTCGGCACTGGCCTGCACGTGGTCGGACAGTCGGTGCGCGTCGTCCACCAGCAGCAGGCGTGCATTGCGCGCGGCCGCCCAGTCCACCACCGCCTGGGCGGGGCAAAGCTCGTCGCGCCAGCCGTGGACGATGGAAACCGGCACCCGGCTCGCCGGCATCGGCGGCTGCACGCTGGCGCCCAGCGGCGGCGCCATGAAAAACAGGCCCGCCACTGGCACCTGCAGCGAGACGTGGCCGCTGATGTAGGCGCCCAGACTCGACCCGGCCAGCACCAGCGGCCCACGCGCGGCGGCGGCATTGGCCAGTCCCAGCAGGCGCGCGACCCGCCCCTGCACGTCGCCGTGCGGACCGTGCTCACGCTGGCCATCGAGATCGGTGTAGTCCGGCCGCTCGTGGCTCCAGCCCAGGCGCGCGGCCACGTCAGCCAGCGCCGTCACCTTGGCGGCATCCGGGCCGCTTTCGAAACCATGGGAAAGAATGCAGTGACCTTTCATGCATGAATGCTAGCATCGGCGCGTGCCGACGCCCGTCATCCACCCGCATCTTCTGCCCTACGTCGGTGCGCTTGCCGCGCGCGAACCCGACGCCATCGACACGGTCGTCGTCCACTGCACCGAACTGCCGGATCTCTCGACGGCGCGCGAATACGGTGAACGCATCCTCTACCCCTCCGGCACCGGCAACAGCGGCCATTTCTACATCGACCGCGACGGGCGCATCGAGCAGTACGTCCCGCTGGAGCGCATCGCCCACCACGTCCACGGCTGGAATGCGCGCAGCCTCGGCATCGAGCTGGTCAACGCCGGCCGCTTCCCGCACTGGCTGGATTCGCGCCATCAGGCGATGGACGAGGCTTATCCCGACGCACAGATCGCTGCGCTGATCGCGCTGTTGCTCTGGCTGCGCATCGAGGTGCCGACGCTGACGCAAATCGCAGGCCATGAGGATCTGGACCCGGAGGAAGTGGCAGCCTGCGACGATCCCGCCGTGAATGTGCGCCGCAAGCGCGATCCGGGGCCGCTGTTTCCGTGGGGCGCGGTGCTGGCGGCGGTACCGCTGTCGCGCCTGTAGCGCGGTTCGGCACTCTCTGATTCCAAAAGCAATTGGACGCGGATAAACGCGGAACAAGCGGATTTTTCAAAAAGGATTGATCCGATTTTTCCGCGTTCATCCGCGTTCATCCGCGTTCATCCGCGTTCATCCGCGTTCATCCGCGTCAAAAACAAGATCAACCCGCCCCACCTAGCAACACCCCAGACCTGGTCCGCACGCGACCTCTATAATTCGCGGCATGAGCGCCCCCGTTTCCGAATTGATCGAGCTGCTGTCGCTGGAGCGGCTGGAAGATGACCTGTTCCGCGGCCAGAGCCGCGACATCGGCACCAAGTACGTGTTCGGCGGGCAGGTGCTCGGGCAGGCGCTGTCGGCCGCCCAAGCCACGCTGTCGCAGCCGCGCGACGCGCATTCGCTGCACGCCTACTTCCTGCGCGCCGGCAACATCGAGGCCCCGATCGTCTACAACGTCGATCGCACCCGCGACGGCGGCAGCTTCTCGGTGCGGCGCGTGACGGCGATCCAGCACGGCAAGGTGATCTTCTTCTGCGCCGCCTCGTTCCAGGACCGCGAGGACGGCTCCGAGCACCAGCTGTCGATGCCCGAGGTGCCCAAGCCCGAGGATCTCGAACCTTCGCCGGCCATTCCGCCGGAAAAACTGGCCCTGTTGCCGATCAAGGTGCAGCGCTGGCTGGACCGCACCGGCCCGTTCGAATTCCGCCACGTCTATCCGCGCGACGAGCTCAACCCGCCCAAGCGTCCACCGTTCCAGCAGGTCTGGTTCCGGCTGTCGGCGCCGGTCGGCGATGCACCGGAGCTGCACCGCGCCCTGCTCGCCTACGCCAGCGACTTCCACCTGCTCGGCACCGCCACCTTCCCGCACGGCATCAGCTACTACCAGCCGAACGTGCTGATGGCCTCGCTCGACCATGCGCTGTGGTTCCACCGCCCGTTCCGCGCCGACGACTGGCTGCTGTATTCGATCGACAGTCCCAGCGCGCAGTCCTCGCGCGGGCTGGCGCGCGGGCAGGTCTTCGACCGCGGTGGGCGTCTGGTGGCCAGCAGCGCCCAGGAAGGCCTGATCCGCGTGCTTCCCGACGGAACGAAGGCGTGAGGCAGGTCTTTCGCAGCCAGCGGCTGGAAAACGTCGAGGCCGCCGCCGAGCTGATGCGGAAGGAGGGGATCGAGGTCAAGATCGCCAACGGGCGTTCCTGGCGCGGCCACCGGCGCGGCAATTTCAGCTACGACCTGCGCAAGGCCCGCGATCCGGAATCCCTGCCGACGCTGTGGATCGTCAACGCCGACGACCAGCCGCGCGCGCGCCAGATCCTGCGCGAATTGGGCCTGCTGGAATCCACCCGCGACGGCAATCCCGACGCGATTTCAAATGCCCGATTCGAGTTCTCCCCGGGATCGGGCGCCAACACGCCGGGACGCAAGCGCATGCGTCTGGTGCTGCTTGCGTTGATCGGCATCACCATCGCCCTGATCGTGTTCCTGCCGCGCCACAAGCCCGCGCCGACATCCACGGTGGCTTCAGCGCCATCGCGCACCACTGCGCCATCGGCGATCCCGGAAGTTCTCACCGAAACCGCGGTATTCCGGATGGACATGCCCAAGGCGCTGGCGGCGACGCTGATCGAAGTCGCCGCCACCCGGCAGGACGTCAAGGAAACCTGCGTGCTGATCGACGGCAAGAACCCCGCCGCCGAGATCGTGCAGCAAGCCGCCGCGCTGGGCGTCAGCGTCCAGCCCGCGTCCGCCTGCACCGATCCGCACGCGTTGCGGGTCGAAATCCACGACTACATGACCGATGGCAGCGGCGAGGGCGATGTCCAGCTGAAAACCGGCGCGACCTCGGCGCAAACCCTGCGGGTCCGGCGCGACGGCACTCACTGGAGCGTGGTGCAGGAAACGCGTTGAAGCATTGCGGATCCAGGCTTCGCACGCACCCTCCATTCCAAGGCAACGCCGAACGATCCGTCCCGGATTCATCCGGCGATGCCGGACCCGGCACAAGGCCGGGCCCGGACGACGCCAAATTCACTGTGCCGGTGTTTGCGCGGCGGGCGCCGTGCCGCCCATCCCGCCATGCTGGCCGTGCTGGCCGCGCTGTCCCATCATCGGACCGCAAGCTTCGTGCAGCTTCGAGAACTCGTCGCGGCTGAGCTGGCCGTCATGATTCGCATCGGCCTTGTCGAAGCAGGCCATGCGTTGCTGCTGCATGCGCGCCTGCATTTCCGGCGTCATTTCACGAGGCGCGTCGCCGCGACGGCCGGGGCGGTCGCCGCGCTGCTGCATGCGCCACGCCTTCATTTCGTCGGCGGACAGCTTGCCGTCCTTGTTGGCGTCGATCTGGTCGAAGCTGGCGGCCAGGCGCGGGAATTTCGACGCTTCATCCCGGGTGATCACGCCGTCGCCGTTGGCATCCATGCGCATGGCGTGCTCGGGGCGCTGGCCCGATGTGGCAGTTGCATTGCCAGTCGCGCTCTGGGCGAATGCGGTCGCCGAGAGGCCGGCGGAAGCGAGGACGAGGACAAGCAGGCGGGTCTTTTTCATGAACTGATCTCCTCCCGGAACCGTCCGGGGATGCCTTGATAACGCCCCGATCCGCGTGGCGTTGACGCCGCAACCCTGCCGGCGGCTGAACAAGCGGCTATGCTTGCGGCATGGGCGGCAGCGACGATTCCCTGCGACTGTTTCGCACCGCGCCCCATCCGTGCGGCTACTTTCCCGAGCGGGAGGCGCGCGACCTGGTGCTCGACCAGCGCGACCCGCGCCTGCCGCTGTATTACCCGATGGCCCTGGACTGGGGTTTCCGCCGCTCCGGCGACATCCTCTACCGACCCAGCTGCAACGGTTGCCGCGCCTGCGTTGCGGTCCGCATTCCCGTCGAACGGTTCCGGCCCGACCGCAGCCAGCGACGCTGCCTGAGCCGCAATGCGGACATCGAATCCCGGATCGTCCCACCCGAACTGAACGAGGAGCGTCTGGCCCTGTACCAGCGCTACCTCGGCGCACGCCATGCGGGCGGCGGCATGGATGGCCACGGTGCCCACGAGTTCGAACAGTTCCTGATCGGAAGCTGGAACGAAGGCCGCTTCCTTGAGCTGCGCGAGCGCGGCAACCACCGGCTGCTGGGCGTAGCCGTCACCGATCTCGTCCCTGGCGCGCTGTCGGCGGTCTATACCTTCTACGATCCGGACGCCGCGGATCGCGGCCTGGGCACGCTGGGCGTCCTGCGCCAGATCGAATGGGCGCACCGCGACGGCCGGGCGCACCTGTACCTCGGCTACTGGATCGCCGGGCATCCGAAGATGGACTACAAGCGCCGGTTCCAGCCGCTGGAGCGTTTCGACGGCCGCGGCTGGCGACCGTGGACGGACGACGATGGCGCGCCGCGCGAACCAACGCAGGACGGGCAGGCCGGCGCTGGATGAAGCCGCGCGCCGCCTGGCCCGCCGTCGGGGTACGGCCTACGGCGTAGGCAACGCCGGCGGCTGGCCACCCACGTCCGCCGCCGGTGCGTCCGGCGCGGGTTCCACGGTCTCCTTGATTCCCGCGGCGACCGACTTGGCGCGGTCGTAGAACCCGAACTCGGCGTCGGCGCGGGCGGATACGATCATCCGCACCATGTTCCCGGGAACCATCAGTTCCAGTTCGACAGTGCGTCCGTCCGGCGCCCGCCCTTCCAGCGTCATCTCGACGAAGGCGCCGCCGGTATCGACTTCGCGACAGGGCACGAACGGCCCCGCCGGCCCCAGTTGCAGATACGGCTTGATGCCGTCGCCCAGCGCTTCGAGCGCCTGGGGGAAAAAGAACACCGCAAACCCGGATGATTCAGCCATTCCCCATCCTCGCACACGTGGCGAATCGCGGCCAGCCTTTGCGTGAGCCACACTACGCGGCGACGCCCGCGCATGCGATCCTTGCACCATGCCAAGGCGCCCGCTGCTCTCCGGTTTGATCGTTGCCGCCATGACGCTTCTGGTCGCGGGCTGCTCGGCGCCCAGCCTGCCGTTTGACCGGTTGGCCGGGCTGGTGACCAACCGCCAGCTCGACGAAATCAGCGGGCTGGCGGCTTCGCACGCCCATGAGGATGTCCTGTGGGCGCACAACGACAGCGGCAACCCGGCGCGGCTGTACGCCATCAGCCGGCGCGGGCGGCTGCTGGCCCGCTATGACGTGGTGGGCGCCAGGAACATCGATTGGGAAGACATCGCCAGCTTCGAGCTGGACGGCCACCACTACCTGCTGCTGGCCGACACCGGCGACAACGGCGGACGCAGGCGCGACTTCGTTCTGTATCTGTTCGAAGAGCCGGCCAAGCTCGAAAACGGCAGCCTGCGCCCGCTCTGGAGCCTCCACGCCCGCTGGCCGGACGGCGGCGCGCGCGACTGCGAGGCGGTGGCGGTCGACCCCGGACTGCGCCAGATCCTGATGATCTCGAAAAAGCGGGTGCCGCCGGAACTGTTCACCCTGCCGCTGGCCGATCCGCACGGTGCGGTGCTGGAAGCGCGGCGGGTCGGGCGCCTGGTGGGCGTGCCGCAGGCCAGCCAGGAGTTGCGGCGCAAGGATCCCGGTCTGGCCGCCCTGTTTTCGCAGGTGACCGCGGCCGACATTTCCCCGGACCGCGCGACGCTGGCGGTGCTGACCTACGGCAGCGTGCTGTTCTACCGCCGCGCGCCGAACGAGGACTGGGCGGACGCCGTTTCCCACCCGCCCGAAGCGCACGATGTGCCACCGATCCCGCAGGCCGAGGCGCTGACCTGGAGCGCCGGCGGCGCCGGTCTGTACGCCACCGGCGAGTTCAGTCCGGCGCCGATCTTCTACCTGGTTCCCCAGCAATGAACGAAACCTGACTGACTCGAGCTGGGCTTGCGTTTTTTGATATCATTATGATATCTTTTAGTCGCAATGTTCCATCGCACCCTTCGAGGCCCGTCATGAAAGAATCCGAGCGCTACTCCTTCCCCGGCATCCCGTTCCTGATCTTCATCCTGCTGCTGGCGTTCATGGGCGGCTGGATGTTCTTCACCGGCCTTGGCCCGAACCACGATGACGGCAGCGGTCCCGTATCACTGTCCATGCTGCTGACCGGCCTGCTGGTCTGCGGCCTTGCCCTTATCAGCCTGACCGGGCTGTACAAGGTCGAGCCCAACCAGGCCGCGGTGCTGAGCCTGTTCGGCAAGTACGTGGGCACCGTCAAGCACGACGGCCTGCGCTGGAACAACCCGTTCTTCGCCAAGAAGAAGGTGTCGCTGCGCGTGCGCAACTTCGAGTCCGGCAAGCTCAAGGTCAACGAGCTGGAAGGCAGCCCGATCGAGATCGCTTCCGTGATCGTCTGGCAGGTGATGGACAGCGCCGAGGCAGTCTACAACGTGGACGACTACGAAAGCTTCGTCCACATCCAGTCCGAGTCGGCGCTGCGGGCGATGGCCACCAGCTATCCCTACGACCAGCACGAGGACGGCCAGCTGTCGCTGCGCAGCCACGCCGCCGAGATCAGCCAGCACCTGAAGGAAGAACTGCAGGAACGCCTCACCGACGCCGGTGTCGAGGTCATCGACGCCCGCATCAGCCACCTCGCCTATGCTCCGGAAATCGCCCAGGCGATGCTGCAGCGGCAGCAGGCCAACGCCATCATCGCCGCCCGCACCCGGATCGTCGCCGGTGCGGTCGGCATGGTCGAGATGGCGCTGAGCGAACTGAAGAAGAACGCCGTCGTCGAACTGGACGAGGAGCGCAAGGCGCAGATGGTCAGCAACCTGCTGGTGGTGCTGTGCGGCGAGCGCGCGACCCAGCCGATCGTCAATACCGGCTCGCTGTACTGAGCCATGGCGGAAAAGAAGGCCTATCCGCTGCGCATCAATGCCGAAGTTCTGGCGGCGGCACAGCGCTGGGCCGACGACGAGCTGCGCAGCCTCAACGCACAGATCGAATACGTGCTGCGCGACGCGCTGCGCAAGGCCGGACGATTGCCTGCGCCCAAACAAAAATCGAAGGATGAAGCATGAGCCGGAACTGGAAATACCTGGTGGTGGAAGTAAAAACCGGTCTGATGGGCGGCTTCAAGCATGAGGCACTCCAGGAAGAACTCGACAAGCAGGGCCGCAACGGCTGGGAGCTGGTCAATGTCGTCCACGCCACGCCCACCGTGTCCTCCCCCACCCTCATCTTCAAGAAGGAAGCTTGACATGCGCCATGCAACTCTTGCCGTACTGCTGACCGCCTGCCTTGCCGCCACCGGCGGCGCGTGGGCGCAAGACGCCGCCACGCCCGAAGCGGTCGCCCGACAAGCACTGAATCATCTCGACGCCGGCGAATACGCGCAGGTCGAACGACTGTTCGGCGCGCAGATGGCGGCAGCGGTTCCGGAGGACAAGCTCAAGGCAGTTTGGGAATCGCTGCCGGGGATGGCCGGTGCCGCCACCGGACGCGGTGACGCCGAAGTGTCCACACAGGGCGACGCGACGCTGGTGCAGATTCCGCTGCATTTCGAGAAGGCCGAACTGATCGCCAGGTTCGCTTTCGACGGCGACGGCAGGATCGTCGGCTTCCTGATCCAGCCCGCGCCCGCAGCCGATGCCGCGCCCACCGTCGCCGCCGATGCGCCATTCACCGAGCGCGACATCACCGTTGACGAAGGCGATCACGCCCTGCCCGGCACGTTGGCAATGCCCAAGGGCGACGGGCCGTTCCCGGCGGTGGTGCTGGTCCACGGCTCCGGGCCACAGGACCGCAACGAAACCATCGGCCCCAACCGACCCTTCCTCGACATCGCGCGTGGTCTGGCCGCGCAGGGTATCGCCGTGTTGCGCTACGACAAGCGCACCAAGGTCCGCCCGCAGGATTTCGCAAGCGGCAATTTCACCATCGACGACGAAACCATCAACGACGCCGTGCTGGCTGTCGATGCGCTGCGCAAGACCGAGGGGATCGACCCGAATCGCGTGTTCGTACTCGGCCACAGCCAGGGCGGGATGCTGGCGCCGCGGATCGCCGCCATCTCCGGCCATGTCGATGGACTGATCCTGATGGCCGCGCCGTCGCGGCCGCTGCTGGACATCGTGGTCGAACAGACCCGCCGGCTGGCCGCGCTCAACGACGGCAAGATCGACGATGCCGAACGCGCCGCGATCAACGCGCTGGCCGAGCAGGTTCGGATGACCCGCGACCCGCAGACCGCCGCCGACGCCAGGACCGTCCTCGGCCAGCCCGTCGGCTATTGGCGCAGCGTCGATGCCGTCAATCCGGTGGCGGAGGCCGAGCAGGTCAAGCTGCCGATGCTGGTGCTGCAGGGCGCGCGCGACATCCAGGTCGTCGACGCCGACTGGCAGGGCTGGAAGGAGGCCTTCCACGACGATCCCAAGGCGACGTTCAAGCTCTACGAGCCGCTCAACCACCTCGGCATCGCCGGCGAGGGCGAAGGCTCGCTGGCCGAGTACCAGCAACCAGGCCACGTCGATGCAAAATTGATCAATGACGTCGCCGCATGGATCAAGGCGCACTGAGGGGCAGGTTGAACATGGCGAACGAAATGCGCAGGTTCGAACCGGCACCGCTGCAAGCGATCTCGCTCTGGTCGGCAGTACTGCTCCTCGGCGTGCTGCCGATCATCATCGCGATTGCCGTGCTCGTGCTTCCGCAATCGCACCCCATGCCGAGGGTTCCGGCGCCGACCGTCCCGGCCTTGATCGTCGTTCTCTGCGGCGGCTCGTTGCTGTTCCTCAAACGCCGCCGGGTCGAACTGCGTGATGGCATGCTCGTGGTCGCAGCCACGATCTACACGAAGAAATTGCCGGTGGCCGCGCTCGATCTCGACCGCGCAAGGATCGCCAACCTCGATGAGCACACCGACTACCGGCCCTGGATCAAGACCAACGGTTACGCCCTGCCCGGCTTCCAGGCCGGGCATTTCCGCCTGCGCAACAAAAGCAAGGCGTTCTGCCTGCTCACCCAGCGCGAACGCACGCTGATTCTTCCGCTGCGCGACGGAAGCTTCGTCCTGCTCAGTCTCGAACGTCCCCAGGCCTTGCTGGACACATTGCGCACGCCCTCGGCCTGACGCCGGAGCGGCAACGTCCTATCCTTGCCCGATGCGCCACGGCCCGGTCCCACTCCAATCGTTCCTGGTCAACACGCCCGAGGTCGAGCTGTGGCCCGCCGGCACCCTGCGCGCACGCAGCAACTCCCACGCGCGCCTGCTGGCGCGGGCGCGCTGCGTGCTGCGGCGCAAACGCGATGGTCAGTACCTTGCGGCAGAAGCCGACGGCGGCCTGCAGCCGCTGGTGCCGAATCTTGCGCAACAGCCGGGCCTAGCCGAAGCAAGGCACGCGATGGTTGCGTTCCACGCACCACGCCGCGCCGGCATCGACCCGGCCGGAACGCTGCCGCTGCACCGACTGGAACAACGTCTGCACGCGCTGGGACTCGACGCCGATGCCTACGCGACGCGCACCGGGCTGGCCCTGGTTCCAGAACCCGAGCGGCTGGCCTTCGCCGGCTTCGACCGCTGGCGGCGCGCGCTGTGGCTGCGTCTTGATGCCGCCCGCGCGTGGCTGCGGATGCGCGATGCCGCGCTGGCCGACGGCATCGTGCTGGAGGCGATCTCCGGCTACCGCAGCCACGACTACCAGCTGGGCATTTTCGAACGCAAGCTGGCGCGTGGTCTCACCGTCCCCGACATCCTCGCCGTCAACGCCGCGCCGGGATTCTCCGAACATCACTCGGGGCAGGCGCTGGACATCGGCACTCCCGACGAGCCGCCCGCCGAGGAATCCTTCGAGGCGACGTCCGCATTCGCGTGGCTGCAAGCCCGTGCGCCGGAGTTCGGCTTCCGCATGAGCTACCCGCGCGACAATCCGCACGGCATCGTCTACGAGCCGTGGCACTGGCGGTTCCACGGCTGACGCCAATCCGCTCCCTACATCGTCTGCGTCGGCTGCTCGGCGTTGAGGGTGCCGGCAAGGTTGGTCTCGATCTTGCCGCGAACGGACTCGCCGTCGGGCGTGTCGGCGAACTGCACGCCGATGCCGGCGGCACGATTGCCCTGGGAGCCGGTCGGCGTCACCCAGGCGACCTTGCCGGCCACGGGCAGGCGCTCCGTGGAATCCGGCAGCGTCAGCAGCAGGAACACCTCGTCGCCGAGAAAATAGCGGCGGGTGGTCGGCACGAACACGCCGCCGTTCTTCAGGAACGGCATATAGGCGTTGTACAGCGTCGGTTTGTCCTTGATCACCAGCGACAGGATGCCCTGCCGCGCTCCACCCGTGGGTCCTGCCATCACTGCACCTTCATCGCTTGACGGTTGTTGCGCGCCACGCCAGCAGCGCTTCGTGGATCGCGAGTTCGGCGCGCACCTGCGTGCGCAGCAGGTCGCGGGCACGATTGGCGGCATCGAAACGCCCCATCAGCGTGCGGTCTGCGGGCGATCCGGTCAAGTCCGCCGCGTGCGACCGGGCCAGTTCGGCCAGATGCCACAGCCGTTCTTCCGCCCGACCTTCGGCCAGCCAACGTTGCGCCACCGCGTCGGGTTCGGCACGCGCCTGCTCCAGGGCCCGCGCATCGGCCAGCACCTCGCGGCGCAGCGCCATGCCGCCGTCGCGCAGCCAGGCATCGGCCAGGCCCGGATGGCCGCGCGTCGCGTCCAGCGCATCGGCCGCAGCGTCGGCGGGATGGCCACATTGGCACAGCCAGTCCAGCGCTTCGTCATGCGGCGGCAAGCGCAGTTCCAGCCGCTGGCAACGGCTGCGGATGGTCGCCGGCAGTCGCGCGGGATTGTCCGCAAGCAGCCACAGGAAACGCCCCGGCTGAGGCTCCTCCAGGGTCTTGAGCACGGCGTTCCAGGCCGACCAGTTGACGGCAGAGGCGGGATCGAGGATGGCCACCTGGGCGCCGCCGAGTTGCGCGGTCAGCGTCAGCGCATCCGACAGGGCGCGAACCTGATCGATCACGATTTCGGTGCGCGGCTTGCCGGTCCTGGGATGAATCTCGTAGCCGAGAAAATACAGGTCGGGATGCGCGCTATGGCCCCATGGGTGCGACGGACTGCCGTCCGGGCGAATTTCCAGCGTCTCCATCTGCGCCCGCGAAGCGAACAGTTGACAGCTTTTGCAACGCCCGCAGGCCGCGCCGTCCGCCTCCGGAGCGGCGCACAGAACGCGTCGGGCGAGGGTTTCCGCCAGCAGGCGCTTGCCGATCCGCGGCGGCCCGACGATCAGGGTGGCATGGCCGAATTGCCCGGCGTCCAGCGCCGAGCACGCCTGATCGAAGGTGCGCTGCTGCCACGGGGCGAGCGGCGGCAGCGGATTCACGCCAGCCTCCTGCGGTAATCCGCCAGCGCTGCCAGTGCGGCCGTGGCGACCTGTTCGGGGCCCTGGCTGGCGTCGAGCACCCGAAACCGCCCGGAGTCGCGCGCGGCGCGCTCACGGAAGCCTGCGCGCACGCGCTCGAAGAAACCGTCGCGCTCGGATTCGATCCGGTCCGGCACCGCCTCGCCCAGCAGGTCGCGCCCACGGGTGCGTTCGCGCGCGCGGGCCACGTCCAGGTCCAGCAGCAGGGTCAGCCCCGGCACGATCCCCACGGCGTGCCGCTCCAGTTCCGCGATGAAGTCAGGATCCAGCCCGCGCGCCGCGCCCTGGTAGGCGTAGCTGGAATCGGTGAAACGATCGCTGATCACCCAGGCGCCGCGGTCGAGCGCCGGCAGGATCACCTGCGCCACGTGCTGGGCGCGGGCGGCAAACACCAGCAGCAGTTCCGCGCAGTCGTCCATCGGCTCGTTGACCTGCGCCAGCAGAAGTTCGCGGATGCGCTCGGCCAGCGGCGTGCCTCCCGGTTCGCGCGTGCAAACCACGTCCTGGCCATCGGCCAGCAGGGCATCGCGCAGCGCCGCCAGCACCGTGCTCTTGCCGGCGCCCTCGCCGCCTTCCAGGGTCAGCAGGCGCGGCCGGGTTTGCAGCCCGTGGTTCACTTCGGTGCCGCCCCCGCCTGTGCCGCGCTGCGCTGTTCCCGCTGGCGCTGGACGTAGTCGCGCACGGCAGCGTTGTGCCCGCCCAGCGTCGCGCTGAACACGTGGCGGCCGCTGCCATCGCCGACTGCGACGAAATACAGCGCATCGCCGGGCGCCGGATGGACCGCGGCACGCAGCGCCGCCTTGCCCGGCATCGCGATGGGCGTGGGCGGAAGCCCATCGCGGGTGTAGGTATTGAACGGGGTATCGGTCTCCAGATCCGCCCGCCGCAGGTTGCCGGCATAGGTCGAGCCCATGCCGTAGATCACGGTCGGATCCGTCTGCAGCCGCATGCCCTTTTGCAGGCGGCGCAGGAACACGCCCGCGATCTGCGGGCGCTCGTCGGCGACGCCGGTTTCCTTTTCGATGATCGAAGCCAGGATCAGCGCCTCGGTGCGATTCTTCAGCGGCAGGTTTTCGGCGCGATCCGCCCATGTCGCATCCAGTTCCCGATCCATCGCGGCATACGCGCGCCAGAGGATGTCCAGGTCGGATTCGCCGCGCGTCCAGGCATAGGTTTCGGGCAGGAAGCGTCCTTCCGCCGGCTGCCCCTTCTGGCCCAGCGCTTCCATCAACGCGGCGTCGTCCATGTCGGCGACTTTCTGTTCGAGCAGAGGCACCTTGCGCAGCGCCGCGCGCAGGTCACGCATGTTCCAGCCTTCAATGATGGTGAACATGCGACGCTCCACCTTGCCGTCGCGCATGGCCAGAAGCAGCGAACGCGGAGTGGTCTGCGGGTTCAGCGCGTATTCGCCGGCCTGGATTTTCCCGGCGGCGCCGGTGTCCTTCGCCAACAGCTGCCACAGCAGCCGGTCGCCGGTGGCAACGCCCTGCGCCTGGAGTTTGTCGAGGATCCTGGGCAGGTTGTCGCCACGCGCCACGACCAGGCTCTCGCCTTCCTGGATGCCCGCCAGCGGCGTCGCGGCGAAGCGGTCGTAGCGCAGCCATGCCCAGCCCAGCACGACGGCAGAGAGCAGTACCGCCACCAGCAGCGAGTAGCGCATCTTCATGCGGATTCCCCGGGCGTGGAAAACATCGGATAACGCATCGACAATGCCATCTGCAGTCCGTACAAGTCGGGGTGCGACCGGAACCGGCGCTCGCCCAGCTGTCCAACCTGCAGGATACCGCGCACGGCGTTGCACAAGGCCAGCGCCTCGGCGGTTTCGACGTCCGCCACCGTCATCTCGGCAACATCGACCAGCCCCGCTTCCAGCAGCACGCCGCGCAATACGCCGGCCACGCCGCAGCGTTCCACCGGCGGCGTCAGCCAGCGCCCCTGCCGAAACGCCAGCAGATTGGCCGCCGTGGCGCCGACCACCCGGCCTTCGCCGTCACGCATCAAGCCTTCGTCGCAGCCGACCCGGTCGATCTCGGCGCGTGCCAGCACCTGCTCCAGCCGGTTGCAGTGCTTGATGCCGGCCAGACGCGGCTGGATCGCCAGTCGGGTCTCGCACCAGCCCAGCCGCAGCGAAGTCTGCGCTGGCGGCAGCGGGTGCAGGCTCAGCTGCCAGACCGGCTCCATCGCCGCCGCAGCCGCATAGCCGCGCCCGCCATCGCCGCGGGTCACCAGCAGCTTGAGCACGCCGGCTTCCTCGCCGGCGATCATCCCGTCGATGCGCGCCTCGAGGAAATCCGCGTCCGGCAACGTGATGCCAAGCCGTCCCGCGCCCTCGCGCAGCCGCGCCAGATGCCGTGGCCACAGCGGCAGTTCGCCGACATGCACACGCAGGGTTTCGAACAGGCCGTCGCCGTAATTCAGGCCTCGGTTGGCGGGAGAAAACGCAGGCTGGATGGTTTCGCCGCAGTAGATCATGTCGTGTCCAGCCGTGTCGCGAAGAGTGGATGCCATAGACCTTGGCGCACAAAGCGAGTATCGGGGAGTGCCCGCGCAATTGCGCGGGCGTGCGCCAAGGTCTGTGGCATCCGCTCCGACATCATTCGCATCCCAGCGCCCGCAGCATCCCGCGCGCCTTGGCGCGGGTTTCGTCCAGTTCACGCTGCGGATCAGAATCGATCACGATACCGGCACCGGTACGAAAACGCAGCGTCGCACCCTCCACCTCGGCGCTGCGGATCAGGATGTTCAGATCCATGTCGCCGCCGTTGCCCAGCCAACCCATCGCCCCGGTGTAGGCCCCGCGTCCGACGCCTTCCAGTTCGGACACGATCTGCATGCAGCGCACCTTCGGACAACCCGTGATCGTGCCCCCCGGAAACACTGCGGCGATCGCCTGCCCGGGCGTCACACCGGCGCGCAGCCTGCCGCGCACGTTGCTGACGATATGGTGGACGTGGGCGTAGCTTTCCGCGGTCATCAATTCGTCCACCAGCACGCTGCCGGGCTCGCAGACGCGACCGAGGTCGTTGCGCTCCAGATCGATCAGCATCACATGTTCGGCGCGCTCCTTGGGATGGCCGACCAGTTCCACGATCCGCGCCGCATCGTCGTCGCCGTCGAAGCGCGGGCGCGTGCCCGCGATCGGCCGCGTCTGCGCCACGCCGCCCTGCAGCGACAGCAGCCGCTCCGGCGAGGCGCTGACCACGCTTCCCCAGGGGCTGCGGAAGATGCCGGCGAACGGGGCGGGATTGTGGCGGCGCAGGCGCAGGAACAGCGCCACCGGGTCAAGCGCCTCCGCGAAACGCACGCGCCAGCCGCGCGAGAGATTGGCCTGGAACAC
>NZ_JAMQHN010000165.1 GCF_025993755.1 Thermomonas sp.
CACCTCGCTGTCGATCCTGTTGGGCATGATCGTCGGCGGTCTGGTGTTCCAGCTGGCCGGCGGCCACGGGCCGCAGGTGGCGGCCACGCTGGTGATCCTGCTGGCGATCGCCGGCAACGCCGTGGCGCGGCGCATCCCGAAGGTGGACGCCGGCAATCCCGGGCTGAAGATCGACTGGAATCCGCTGCGGGTGAGCTGGCAGATCTGGCAGCTCACCCGGCAGCGGCTGGCGGTGCGCAACGCGGTGCTCGGCGTGAGCTGGTTCTGGTTCGTCGGCACCATCCTCACCGCCCAGCTTCCGGTCTACGCGCAGGCCAACCTCGGCGGCACCCAGAACCTCTACATCTTCGCGCTGGCGCTGTTCTCGGTCGGCGCCGGGATCGGCTCGATGTCGTGCGAGAAGCTGTCCGGGCGCACGGTGGAAATCGGCCTGGTTCCGTTGGGCGCCCTGGGCATCAGCGCGTTCCTGCTCGACCTGTATTTCGCGCGCCCCGGACAGGCGCTGGCGCAGGGCATGACGATCGAACAATTCGCACAGGCGCCGGGCAGCCTCCGCATCATCCTCGACCTGTGCGGCGTCGGCCTGTTCACCGGCTTCTTCGTGGTGCCCCTGTTTGCGCTGATCCAGAGCCGCACGCCGAAGTCGGAACTGGCGCGCGTCATCGCCGGCATGAACATCCAGAATGCGATGTTCATCGTCCTGGCGGCCCTGCTCGGGCTGTTCGTGCAGCGCGTGCTGCATTGGACGATCCCGCAGCTGTTCCTCGCGCTGGCGATCGCCAACACGCTGGTGACGCTGTGGATCTTCACCATCGTCCCCGAATTCCTGATGCGCTTCCTCAGCTGGCTGCTGGTGCGCACTCTGTACCGGCTGCGCCTGCACGGCATCGAGGATCACGTGCCGGACGAAGGCGCCGCGCTGCTGGTGTGCAACCACGTCAGCTACATGGACGCGCTGGTGCTCTCGGCCTGCATCCCGCGACCGGCGCGCTTCGTGATGTATTACAAGATCTTCAACATTCCGGTGCTGCGCTGGATCTTCAAGACCGCCAAGACCATCCCGATCGCCGGCGCGCGCGAAGACCCCGACGTGATGCAGCGCGCCTTCGACGCGGTGGACGCCGCGCTGGCCGAGGGCGAGCTGGTGTGCATCTTCCCCGAAGGCGCGCTGACGAAGGACGGCGAGATCGCGCCATTCCGGCCCGGCATGGAAAGGATTCTGGAGCGCGCCGCCGTGCGCGGACAGGCTGTCCCGGTGGTGCCGCTGGCGCTGAAGAACATGTGGGGGAGCATGTGGAGCAAGCAGGATTCGCGCCTGCGCCGCGCCCGCCTGCCGCGGCGGCTGCGCGCGAGGATCGAGGTGCTGGCCGGCGAACCCGTCGAAAGCCGTGCGGCGACCGCGGCGCTGCTGGAAGCGAAGGTGCGGGCGTTGCGGGGGGATGCAGCATGAAACGGCCTCGCTTGCCGCCGCTGCATTGCGGGTACAGCCGGCGTCATGGGTGCATAGTCAGAGTAAAGGTGATTGAAATGCACCCACAATAGGGGTACATTGACGCCAGAAATCGAGGAAAAACCCCATGAACGCCTCCATCAAGACCCGCATTGAACCGGATTTGAAGGATCAAGCCGAGGCCACACTCAATGCGCTGGGTCTCGACCTGTCCTCCGGCATCCGCTTGTTCCTGCGGCAAGTGGTGTTGACGCAGGGACTGCCGTTCCCGCTGACGCTACCCTCGCCCAACCGCGCTACGCAGCAGGCCATCGCCGACTCCTATGCGGGGCGCGTGCAGCACGCCGCATCGGTGGACGCCTTGTTCGACGACGCCCTGAAGGGATGAATTCTCGATGATGGCATCGACGGGCAAGCGTTCGATTCACGCCACCAGCCAGTTCCGCAAAGATCTCAAGCGCGCGGCATCGCACCGCAAATGCAACCTTGCCGAACTCAAGGCGGTGATGCAGGCCATCGAAACCCGCACGCCGCTGGAAGCACACCATCTGGATCACGCGCTGGTCGGGCGCTACCCGGATCAGAAGGGCGGCCACACCGACTGCCGCGAATGCCACACCAGCAACGACTGGCTGCTGGTGTACCGCTTGCCTGACGACAACAACGTGCATTTCATCCGCTGCGGCACGCATTCGGATTTGTTCTAGCGCAGGCGTGCTGGATGCTCGTGCGTCCGCCGTCTATTGCCCTTCGGGCCATCTCCCGGCGTTGAGATGGCCGCACCATTTTTTTCGTTCATCGGGTTCGGCCTTTCGGCATGAAACCAATCGTGGGCCAATCGCACAAACACCCCGCATCCGTGCGACCATGCCGCTGGCATCGGGTTGCAGGCACGCAGTACGCAACCTGCGGCGCGAGCGTCGGCCTCATGCCCACCGGATACCCTCATTGGAAACGGAGCCTGTCATGAACAATCCAAGTCCCGCGATCTCCAACAACATGGTCTGGGCGATCCTGACCACCCTGTTCTGCTGCCTGCCCCTGGGCATCGTCTCGATCATCCACGCCGCCAAGGTCGACGGCCTCGTTGCCGCCGGCAATTACGCAGCCGCACAGGAAGCGGCGGCCAAGGCCAAGTCGTGGGCGATGTGGGCCGCCGGCGCGTGGCTGATCCTGGTCGTGCTCTACGTCGTGTTCATCTTGGTGATCGGAGTGTCCTCCGCCGGGCTCAGCGGGCTCAGCGGAATGAACTGAGTGGGAGCACTGCAGGCCAGCACTGCGGCAGGTTTGCGTGATGCCGGCCCGTTCCGGGCCGGCGCGTCGTGGGGGCGCGCGCGCAGCCCCTACGCCCCCCGGGCGGCGGTCACCGCCATGGGCGCTGGCGCCATCTTCGTGCTGAG
>NZ_JAMQHN010000166.1 GCF_025993755.1 Thermomonas sp.
CAGATCGCACCACGGGCCGATGGCATCGGTGACGCTGCGCCGGTACAGCGGGGTATGCGTGCACCACCAGCGGTCCACCAGCAGGCCGGGAAACAGCGCATCGTGCCGCTCGCCGGTCCACTTGAACGGCGCCGCCAGGACAGCGCCGTCACTGTCGATCAGGCGCGTCCTGCCGTAGGCGATGCCGCACTCGGGCTGCGCGCGCAGCGCCGCCACCTGCGTCGTGAACTTGCGCGGCAGCAGACGGTCGTCGCTGTCGAGGTACTGGAGGAACTCGCCGCGCGCCAGCTGCCTGCCCGCCTCGCGCGCCGGCCCGGGTCCGCGATTGGGATTGCAGACGAGGCGCACCACGCCCGGATGCGCGGCACAGAGCGCCTGCGCGACTTCGCGGGTATCGTCGGTCGAACCGTCGTCGGAGATGACGACCTCGACCGGACGATGGGTTTGCTCCAGCACGCTGGCAACCGCCTGCCGCAGCATCGCCGCCCGGTTGTAGACCGGGATGATGGTGGAGACCAGGCCCGCGTCCAGTTCCGTCGTCATCGTCCGGCCTGCGCCTGCGGGTCCGCGGCGGTGTGCGGCGGCGGATGGTCGAGGCCGGCAGCGGACTGCAGGCCCAGTTCATCGGCCATGTGCCAACGCACCCAGCGCCGGACGTCCTCGACGCCCTGGTCGAACGTCTTCACGGGCCGATAGCCGAGGATGTCCCTGCTCTCGCGGAGATCCAGCTTGCCCTTGCGGGCGAATTTCCGGAGATCCCACAGGCCCGGGAAGCCGCGGCGCGCGAGCGCCAATTCCGTTTCGCGCAGCGCACGCCGCAGCGCACGCACGGGGAAGGATTTGCCCGGACCGGACAGCGCCATCACGGCGGCCGAACAGCGCTCCCGCAGCCAGCAGAGCGCGGGCACCAGTGGATTGCGCGACGACACCGAGCCGACCTGCTGTCGGGGCAACAGGGCCAGCAGCGGCTGGAAGAACGCACGCCAGGTCATGTCCTGTTCGTCGGTGACCAGGAACGCCTTGCCATCCAGATCCGGCCGCACCGCCGCGAGGATCAGCGCCTCGACCAGATTGTCCACGTACACCGCATGACAACTCCCGGCGCCCTCGTCCACCCAGACGAACCGATGCTCCTTCATGGCGCGCAGCGGGCCCACGGTGAACAGCTGGGAGCGAGGCCCCCAGACGAACGTCGGGCGCACGATCACGCGATCCTCGATTCCCCTGCCCACCTCGCTGCGCAGCAAGCGTTCCGCTGCGATCTTGGAGGCCGGGTAGGCGCGCCCGCCGTCGTCGTAATGGCGCTCGTCGAGCGGGCCGGTCGGCGGATTGGCGCCAAAAACCGCGATCGAGGACACGTGGACGAAACGCGAGATGCCCGCTTCTTCCGCAAGTTGGAGCAGGGTCCGGGTGCCATCGACGTTGGTGCGCATCAGCTCCGCACGGCTGCTGCCGCCGCTGGCGCAGTGGATGACGATGTCGCAGCCGGCCATGGCGCGGCGCACGGCTTCGGCATCGTTCACGTCGCCAACGAACAGATCCGCCCGCGTCCGGCTGACCCAGACCGCCTTGGAAAGATCCCGCACCAGGCAATGGACCGCCGCCACCCCTTCTTCGAGCAGCAGCTTTTCCGCCAGCCGGCCGCCGACGAAGCCGCAGCCGCCGGTCAGGAACACCCGCTTTCCCGCCAGCCTCACCACACCTCTCCCGGCAAGGGCGCGAGGGCCGGCAAGGGGCGTGCCCGCTTGCTCCGATAGCAGGCTTCCACCAGCCGCACGGCGCGCGTCGCCTCGCGGAAACCCACGGCCGGCGTGCTTCCGGTTTCGACCGCGCGGGCGAAATCCTCCAGCTGGGCGATCGCCGGCGCCAGCGCGTCTTCGCTGTCCTCCCCGATCACTCGCGTCTGCCGTGAGTCGCCGCCAACGACGTCGATCCGGTGGCGCGAATAGGTCGGCAGTTCCAGCCTGCAGGTGGTGGTCTCGATCTCGATGACGTGCCGGAACCGGCTGGTTCGGCTCATCCGCAGATGCGCGCGGACGCCTCCGGGAAATCCGAGGCGGAGATCCACGTTGCTTTCCAGCCCACCGACGGCATCGTCGGCATATTCCACGCTTTCGGCATCCCCGAACCACCACAGCAGGCTGTCGAGCGGATGGATGCCGGCATTGATCAGCACCCCGCCCGGCACCAGTTCCTTGAGGACGCTGTAGCCGGAGGCGCTTTTCCACGAATACGGATTGCCCTGCGACACGAAGGCGCGCAGCGGCCGGCCGAGGCTGCCGTCGCGCAGGCCATCATGAACCCAGCGCCGCGCCGGCCAGAACCGGTAGACGTGAGCGCCGGCCGCAACCAATGCCGGGTTGCGGTCCGCCAGTTCCTGCAACGCCTCGCACTCCGCGACGGTGTTGGCCAACGGCTTTTCCGAAAGAACGTGCAGGCCGTGGGCAAACGCCTCGGCCACCACCGCAAGCCGGACATGCGGCGGAGTGACGACGAGGACGGCATCGACCGCCTGCGCGACGTCGGCAAGACTGCGTCCGACCCGGGCGACCGCATATTCCGCGGCCAGCGCCTGCGCCCGTCCGAGGTCGGGATCGACCAGTGCCGTCACCTCCAGCGCCTTGCTGCGCGCGGCGGCGGGCATATGCGTCTGCTGCGTCATCAAGCCGCAGCCCACGATGGCCAGGCGCAGGCTCATTGCGGCAAGCTCCGCAATGCGCGAATCCTGTCCTCACGCGGCACCGACAGGACTTCGGTGGTGAAATCGTCCCCACACTCCCGTGCCTCGGGGTTCTTCTTCCCTTTTTGGTACGGATGCCAGAGATGAAGGAACGGAAGATATCCGTGGAAGAAGCCACGAAGCGTCTGGCAGCGGTCGTAGAACTCCAGGTCTTCGCCTCCCCAGCCGACGAAGCGCTCGTCGAAACCGCCGATCGCCCAGAACGCTTCGGAGCGAATGGCGACCGTACCTCCCACCCAGTTCTGGGTGATCCGCGCCGGAACGATAGTCGAAAGTTCACAATGCCCCCGCGCCATCTGGATCGATCGACTCGCCAGCGCGTCGAGATAGAACAGGAATCGCTGGGGGAACGCCACATCATTGCCCGCCACGTCGAAAAGCCGGCGCAGTTCCTCCAGGTAGCGGTTCGGCACGACGAGGTCGCCATCATGGAAGACCAGTATCCGCCCCTTGGCATGCCGCGCGCCCTCGTTCATCGCGAAACACTTGTGCCAGCGCGTGTCGCCCTTCGGATGCGGCAGGTGAAGATAGCGCGTGTTTCCCGGCAAGGATTCCAATCGCCTGGATTCATCCTGTTCGACGACGATGCATTCCACCCCGGCGCCCGATCCTGCGATCGAACGGATGACGGCATGGAGCTGCTCGGTCCTGTCTTCGCCACGAAAGGGAATGATGAAACTCACATCGGGGTTTTCCGAGAACGACACCTCGGCCGCGGATGAGAAGGACCATTGCCTCGCCGCCACCCGAAGCAGCCTTGCCCCGATGCCCGGAAAGACATCGCAAACGTGCAGCGTAGAAGTCTTGTCCGACAGGACCCGGGTTGCCAGGGGCGCATCGATCTGCGTCGTCACGTCCGCACGGTTGCGCAAACGCACCCATTCGCCTTTCTGCAGAGCGGACAGTGCCGGAGGAACGTCGAGGATCACGGCACCGACCGTCCGCCTTGCCGTTTGCAGCATCTTTCCCAGTCTCACGCTGCAACCTCGGCGGTTCGTACGCCGGTCGCTCGCTGCTCGAACAACCATCTGCCGGCCCACTGTTCCAGAACGAACAGCAACCACAGTTTCAGCCGATGATTGCTGCCAAGGTCCTCGGCAATCCAGCGATCCAGCGCCTTCGCATCGAGCATTCCCGCGCGGACCAGCGAGCCATTGCGCACGCAGTCCCGCATCGCTTCGGCCGCAACGAATCGCTCGAGCGGGAATGAGAACCCTTGCTTGGCCTTGTGCAACACGGATTGTGGCAGCTTGCGCTGCGCAATATTCCGCAACGCGAATTTCCCGCCGTCGTCGGGAGAATTCATTTCGCCTGGCAGGGAAAGCGCCAGTTCCACCAATCGGTGGTCGAACATCGGGACGCGCACTTCAAGGCCATGCGCCATCGATCCTCGGTCCATCCGCGCCAGATTGCTGTCGACCGTATACGAATCCAGATCCCACAGCTGGCAATCGCGAGTGCTCAGCCCGGATCGCGCGCGCGCAACCGGAATTTCCGGATTTTCGGCGGCATCGGCGCCCAGCCATTCCGGAAACAGCCGCGCAAGTTCATCGGTCGCAAAGCTCGGGCACATCTGCAGATGGTAGTACTCGCTTGCATTCGCGCACCCCGACGGCCATTGACGACCCATCCCCAGGCGCCGACGAATCCGTTCGACCGCCCAGCTGGCGCGCCGCCTGGCGTTCCCGGCAGGATTTCGGTACCGGCGATATCCGGCAAACAGCTCATCCCCGCCGTCGCCGGACAAAGCTACCTTGACGTGACGCGCCATGGCACGAGACAAGAACCACGTCGGCACGACGGCAAGATCGGCAATCGGTTCGTCGTACGCCTCGAACAAGGCCGCAACATCGCTGGCACCACTTCCATGCTGCCCGATGCTGTCGATCTCCTCGACCACGTGCGAGGTTCCAAGGTAGGAGGCAACGCTGTGCGCATCCTCGCGCTCCGACCCTTTCCATCCAGGAAAATCGGCAAAGAAGGTCCGGACGCCGGGGGCATGTTGCGCGGCGAAGCTGGATACCAGCGACGAATCCAGCCCGCCGCTGAGAAAACAGCCCACCGGGACATCTGCCGCAAGCTGCTCACGCACCGCAGAATCCAGAAGATGATCGATCTCTTCCAGCGCCGTCGCTTGGCTGCACTGCGGATCGACGTCTGGTCGCCGCCAGTAGCGATCGACGACGGCCGCCCCGGTATCGGGATGAAAGGACAAAGTGCAGGCTGGCGGCAGCCGCTCGACCCCATTCCAGATACTTTGATGGCCGTAGCTGAAACCACGGCGCAGAAACTGCACGACCGCTCCTGCATCGGCAGCCGCCGCCGTTGGACTCACTCTGATCAATGCCCGCGGCTCGGACGCGAAAGCGAACTCTCCCCCGCGCAGCGTGTAGTAGAGCGGCTTGACGCCCAGCCGATCGCGAGCGAGGAACAGGCGCCGCCGGCGCTCGTCCCACACCGCGAAGGCGAAGATTCCGCGCAGCCTCGAAACCACCGCATCGCCCCACTCGGCGTAGCCGCGCAGGAGGACTTCGGAGTCGGTCCGCGAGCGGAAGCGATGCCCGCGCGCTTCGAGTTCGACGCGCAGCTCTCCGAAGTTGTAGATCTCGCCGTTGTAGCTGAGTTGCAGCGCGCCATCCTCGCTGGCCATCGGCTGCCGGCCGGCATCGCTGAGGTCGATGATCGCCAGCCGGCAGTGCGCCAGATAGACCTCGCGATCGGCGGAGGCCCACTCTCCGAATCCGTCCGGCCCCCGGTGGCGCAGGCTCAGCGCAGCCTCGCGCAGGCCGGCGTGATCGCGACGTCCCACCATGCCGAAGATCGCGCACATCAGCGCAGCCCCAGGCGCCTGGCTCCATGCGACAGGGCCGACCGCAGGGCATTGCCGCCGGGTACCAGGCTTGGCAAGGGATAGCGGCGCGCCAACTTCGGGCAGGCGCACAGGGTGCGCCAGCGCAGCGCCACCCGCGCCCATTCGCCGCGCGGCGGATCGTAGCGGGCCGTCATCAACAGCTTGCCGGCGCGTGCCAAGCGTCCCCGCCCCGACGCATCCAGTCGCGGCATCAGGTCTTCGAGCATCCGCCCGTAGTCGCGGGCGATCCGCGCGCCCTGGGTATCGCGCTGCGCCTCGTGCATCGAGCGCTGGGCCAGCAGCCGGTCGAGTTTGCGCGCGGGGGCATCCAGCGCCATCCGCAGCCACAGGTCCGTGTCGGCGGCATAGGGCACCTCTTCGCGCCAGCCGCCGAGGGCCCGGGCGCGCTCCATGCGGAAGAAGGTGGACGGTTGCGGAATCCAGCAATTGTCCATCGCCAGCACGCGTTCCAGCGAGAACGGCGCAAGCTGCGTGCGCGACAGTTCCCTGCCCTCGGCATCGACCTTGGCCACGTCGCCGAACACGAAGGCCAGCGCCGGGTCCGCCTGCAGCGCTTCGACCCCGGCGCGGATCGCGCCCGGCAGGTAGAAATCGTCGGAGCTCTGGATGCCGCCGATCTCGCCGCGCGCGCGCGCGAAGCCCTTGTTGACCGCCTCGACGACGCCGCGATCGGGTTCGGACACCCATTGCAGTTCCGGATGGCTCGAAAATTCCTGCAGGATGGAAACCGTCTCGTCGGTCGAGGCGCCGTCGATGACGATCACCTCCAGCGGCCGGTAGTCCTGCGACAGGATCGACTCCAGGGTGCGGCGGATGAAGCGGCCCTGGTTGTAGCTGGGGACGATGATCGAGACCAGCGGCCGGTTTCCGGACATCTCAGCCGCCACGCCGCGCCGTCTCCAGGCCTTCCCGCCACGCGGCCAGCAGCTCCAGTTCCGCGGGCGCGAAGAACCCGCGCGCGACCAGCGCCGCATAGCAGCGCTGCAGGTTGTCGGCCACCGCGTCCGCACCGGGAAGCAGCGCGGTATCGGCCAGCACCTGCACCAGCGCGCGGTTGCGCTGGTAGCCGGGGATCTCGTCGTTGAAGTCGCGCATCAGGTCGTGTTCGTTGCGGTCCTGCACCACCTCGGCGGCGTGGAAGACCACACCGAGGCCCAGTTCCCACAGGCAGCGCTGGGCGATGAAGCTGCGCCAGATGTCGGTCATGCGGAACGAGCAGTGGCTGGGCAGGTAGAGCAGCGGGAACGCATCCGGCCACCACCAGGTGCTCTGGCTGTTGAACGGGCACCAGCAGCCCGGCGCCAGCACCACGCTGGGGCCGTCGTCGAAGTCGAACGGCGCGTCCAGCACCAGCCGCCAGACGGCATCGACATCGGGCGACCCGTTGGCCAGGCCCTGCTGGATCGGCGCGCGCACCGTTTCCGGCGCGCCAACCGCCGGTGCCTGCGCCACCGCGCCCACCACCGCGTACAGCGGGAATCCACGCGGCCAGATGCGCCCCGCACTGAAGCAGCGATAGGCGTTGACCCAGCCCGGCTCCGCGATGCGCCGCGCGGCGACCCGCTCCTCGCGCAGCGCCCACGACGGCAGCGGGGCATTGTCGTCGTCGGTTTCATACAGGCAGGTCGCGCCTTGCCGGATCGCTTCCAGATAAGCGATGTTCTTGCGGGTGTAATGCCCCACCGGCCCGCGCCGCGCCAGCTCGAACGGGGAGCGAAGCTGCGCTTCCAGGTCGAGGAACACCGCGCCCTCGGCATCGAAGCGCGCCGGGCCTTTCCTGTCGCCGGCAACGACCAGCGGCACGGTCAGCGGCCGCAGGCGCGACAGCAGCGCGTCGACCGCGGCGGTCGGCGGCTGGATGGTGGTGATGACGCTGAATGTGGCCACTGCTGTTTTTTCCATGGTGTCATCCACTCGTCGCCCTGTTCCGTTCATCGCACAGGGCCCGATACATCCTCAGGTAGTTGCCCGTTACATCCTTCTGGTCGAACAGGGCACGCACATGCGCCAGTCCACCTTGTACCAGGCGCTGACGGAGCGCACTGTCGCCCACCAGACGCACAAGGGCGGCCGCGAGCGCCGCCGTGTCCCGGCGCGGCACGACCAGACCGCCCACCTCGTGGGGAACTACTTCGGGGATTCCCCCGCTGTCGAATGCGGCAACCGGGGTGCCGCAGGCCTGCGACTCGGCCCCGATCCGGCCGAACGTCTCCACTTCGGAAGACACCAGGGTGACGTCCGCAGACTGGTAGCAGCGCGCCATGTCCGCCGGTTCGGTCTGGTACGGGAGGACGGTCGCCGGAACCCGCAGCTGGCTTGCGACCTTTTCCGCCGAGCGCCCGATGACCAGCGCACGCACGCCGGAGCGGCCTTCCAGCGCATTCACGGCCGCAACCGCATGGTGGGTGGCGATCCCGAACCGATGCCATTCCACCGTCTGCCCGGCCAGCAGCACGACGGTTTCACCTTCGGCGATGCCAAGCGCCTTGCGCTGCCACCCGCGCTGCTCCGGCGTGGCCGGCTTGAAAACATCCAGGTCGATGCCGTTGTAGATCCGGGTGACGGGTTTTCCGGCGAGGATCGGGCTCTCCGCAACGCGCTGCTTGACCTCGTCGGAAATCGTCACCACGTGGAGATCGGATCTGGCGAGGATGCGCCGCTTGCGCAGCCAGTTGTGGTGCGTGCCGTCGCGCGGGATCGCCGGCGGCAGCTTCAGGTCGGGGCAACTGCCACAGCCGGTCTGCCAGCGCATGCAATCCATGTACACCGCGCAGTGGCCGGTCAGCATCCAGTAGTCGCGCAGGGTCAGCACGCCGGGAATCCTGCGGGTGATGGCCGGCAGCACGGACAGGTCCGCGTAACCGGATGAGCCCCACAGCGAATGGAAATGGACCACGTCGAAGCGTCCATCCAGCATCCGCGGCAGCGCGCGGAAGCTCGGGTTGTAGATGTCCTGCCAGCCGAGGCTGCGTTCCAGCGCCCGGGCGATGCGGCGCGAACCGGGGATTCCGCGCACATAGGGGATTTTCACGACGCCGGGCTCGTCGGTGCGCTGTTCCCCGACGAACAGGGTCGATTGGTGGCCAGCGGCGCGCAGCCCGCGATGCAGCGACATCACGCTGCGCTCGGCGCCGCCGCCGAAATCGGCGGCGTGGACCAGCGCGATCCTGAGCGCCGTGTCCGCGCTCACGCGGCCTCGGTCGCCCGCCACTGCGCCAGCATCAGCAGGCTCCACAGCTTGTGGCCGTGGTCGGCACGCTCGCCGTGCTCGTCGATCAGCCCGCGCAGCACGCCCATGTCGAACCAGTTGTCCAGTCCGGCCGCCGGATCGAGCAGCCGTTCGCGCACGCCGTCCTTGTTCGCACCGCCCAGCCACTCGCCCACCGGGATCGAGAAGCCGCGCTTGGGCGTATCCAGCATGTCCCAGGGATAGAAGCGGCTGGCCGCTTGCTTCAGCGCGTATTTGCCGCACCAGCCGCCCCCTTCGCGCTGGCGCAAGCGCAGCGACGGCGGCAGCGCGGCCACCGTTTCCAGCAGGCGGTGGTCGAGCAGCGGAACGCGCACTTCCAGACCGTGCGCCATGCTGGCGATATCCACCTTGGTCAGGTTGTCGTTGACCAGGTAGGTGTCGATATCGACGCTTTGGCAACGGCTCAGGGCGTCGCCCCTGCCCGCCGCGACGAACCGCTGCCGGTTCCACTCGCGGGTGGCGGCGACGTGCTGGCGGAATTCGCCGCGCCACAGCAGCAACCGCTGCGCATCCGGAATGCACGGCGAGCGCCCGTACCAGGCTTGCGCCAGCGTCGGCGCGGCGCGCAACAGGCCGGCGCCGCGCAGAAGATTTCCGGCCACCCGCCGCAGCCGCCGCGCGCGGCCGGCCGGCTCGCGGTACAGCTGGGCCAGTTTCGGGAAATACGAATAGCCGGCAAACACTTCGTCGCCGCCGTCGCCGGACAGCACCATCGGCACCTCGCGGCGCGCCTCTTCGCACACCCGCCAGGTGCACACCGCCGAGCTGTCGGCGAACGGTTCGCCGTAATGCCGGGCGAGCCGAGGCAGCAGGCCCAGCGCATCCAGCCCAACCACGTGTTCGGAATGCCGCGTGCCGGCCAGTGCGGCAAACTTGCGCGCCGGTTCGCGCTCGTCGAAGCCTTCGGCGTCGAACCCGATGGTGAAGGTCCGCAGCGGCGTTTGCAGCGTGCGCGCGGCGTAGCCGACCACCGTGCTGGAATCCACCCCGCCCGACAGGAAGGCGCCGAACGGCACGTCGGCGACCAGATGCGCCGCGACCGCCTCCTGCAGCGAGGCATCCAGCGCTTCCACCCAGTCGGCATCGCTGCGGTGCACGTCGGAGCGCCAGCGGAACTGCCAATAGCGATTCGGGCCTTCGACGCGGCCGTCGGCGCCGATCCGCAGCCAATGGCCGGGTTCCAGCTTGCGGATTCCGCGATAGATGCTTTTCGGCGCCGGAACGTAGAGCAGGTGCAGGTAGTGATCCAGCGCATCGAAATCAATGCCGCGATTGGCGCCCGGCCAGGCGCGCAGGGCCTGCAGCTCGGAAGCGAATGCGAACCCGTCCTTCCCCAGCGCATAGCACAGCGGCTTGATCCCGACCCGGTCGCGCGCGAGGAACAGCTCCTGCTTGCGCCCATCCCACAGCGCGAACGCGAACATGCCGCGCAGCCGTTCCAGCACGCCGACGCCCCACTCCGCATAGCCGTGCAGGATGGTTTCGCAATCGCCCTGGGTGGTGAAGACGTGCCCGCGTGCGAGTAGCTCCGCGCGCAGCTCGCGGTAGTTGTAGATCTCGCCGTTGGCCACCAGCCACAGCGTCCCCTCGCGGTTGCCGATCGGCTGCCGGCCGGTGGCCGGATCGATGATGGCCAGCCGCCGGTGCGCCAGCGCGACCGGGCCTTCTGCGTGCAGCCCGGCGCCATCCGGTCCACGATGCGCCAAGCGCGCGCCCATCGCCTCGGCCAGCGCCGGCTGCGCCGGCTGGCCGCCGAAGTTCAGGAAGCCGGCGATGCCGCACATGGCGCGGGCGCCTCCTTGCACTCCTGCATCGACGGTCGTTCGTCCCGGGTCTGCAGTTCTATTCCGAGAAATTCCGCAAAGCTGTTGCGGAAGCGTTCCACCGAGAACATTTCCGTCAAAGCGGCCGCGCCGGCATCACATGCCTCCCGGCGCAGCGTCGGATCGCCACACAGTTCGCGCAAGGCCTCGCCAACGGCCTGCGCATCGAGTTGGGTGACGAGTGCGCCAAAGGGATAGCGTTCGAAGAACGCCGGCAGCGAGGCATGCGGTGGCGCATGCAGCAGAACGGGCGCACCGGCCGCAAGGTAGGTCGTCAGTTTCGACGGAAACGACCACTGCGCGAACGGGCGCCAGCGGGATTCGAACGGCTGCGGGAGATAGTTCACGGTACAGCCCGACAGCGTCGAAACCACCTCATCGACCGTGGCAAGGTAGCCGAGGCATTCAATCCGGCGCGGCACCGCCGACAGCAGGTCGAAGCGCTGGCCCATCAGCACCAGGGTGATTTCCCGGCCATCGATGGACCAGCCGAGGGAATCGAGCGCTTGGAGAAGGCAGTTGAAGGCGCTCCGGGCAGTGACGCTTCCGGCAAAGCCGATCCGGATGGCGCTTCCTGGCTCGTGCATGCCAGGCATCCTTAACGCCGGTTTCAGGCCGTGGCGCAGGATGACGGAGTCCTTGCCATATCGACGACGGTATTCGTGCTGCATGGTCTCGCCGATCACCGCCAGCCCATCCGCGCGGCGAATCGCCGCATCGAAGTTGCGCCGGCATTCCCTTGCGGTGAAGCGATCGAGCTGGAAGTACCCGACGTTGTGCTCGATGTCATCCCAGACCGTCACCCGCAAGGGCAGGCCCAGGGCATCGGCCACCGGCGCGGCCAGCGCGATCGATGCCGGCGTATCCAGAATTGCCCAGACTTCCTCGACGCGCTGCTGGCGTGCGTATTCGACGCAGGCACGAACCGCCTTGTCGATGCGCCGACGATTGGCCAGCGTCATTCGCAGCCAATCGAATGCCTTTCCAACGAGTCCGAAACGCGACTGCGGACGACATTCAATTCGGCAACGCAGCACGCGAAGGGAATTGCCGAACGCGGTCGTCGTCTCGCAGGCGACATCCACCCCGTCCACGACATGCACGACGAAAAGCGAACCCACCGAAAGAAAGCGCTCGAGATCGGACAGGAAGATGCTTCCGACGCCGAAGTCACCGGGCGCAGTCCCGGTCAACAGCAGCCACCGTGTCTCAGTAGGACCCACGCGTCTTCACGTATTGCAAGAGGGAGCTGGACACTTTAGTAACGGGCCTGGCAACTGTGCCTGGCACATGCAGCACTCGGCCATGCCTCGTTCTCACGGAACCGACGTACGGACAGACCCGATTCATACGACGGCCATGTGTTTATTACGAAGGAACAGAGCATCGGCAAACAACACCCGTTTGCCGTCCTTGCTGGTGAACTGTTCGATGTTTCCTCGGTATTCGAATCCAAGCAAACGCATTTGATCGTGGATCCCCGCAAACAGGGGCTGCCCGACATAGAACTCCTCGAACGAAACCTCCAGAACAACCGCATCGGCGGCTCGAATCGTCTTTTCGCCGCCAGCGATGACGCTCAACTCATAGCCCTGCACGTCGATCTTGACCAGCAGCGGGTGTTCCAGCCCCCCTTGTCCCGTCGCCCAGTCGTCCAGCCGTTCCAGCTTGATTTCGACCTCTCGATGCTCCGCAGATTGCGGCCATTCCTTGCGGTGGATCTCCGCCATTGGAAGCAGCGAAGAACTTGGCGAAAAGGCGCTCTGGTGCATGGTCGTGACCCCGGACTCGGCGCTGAGCGCGAGCGGATGTGCGTGCGCAAGCGGATCGCCCTGAAAGCGCGCCACCAGCTTTGCATGCACTTCCGGCAGCGGCTCGAACGAATGCACCTGTGCTTGCGGCCACAGCTTGCGGGCAATCGCGGCAAACTGTCCTTCATTGGCGCCGATATCCAGCACGGTCCGGAAACCACGTCCCGACAGAATCCGCCAGGCATCCAGTTCCTGGTCACGCTTCCCAGCAAGCCGTGCGGCTTTGATGTTGCGCACCAATCGCACTTCGACCCCGGCGGCATTGAGCAGCCGGTGGGCAAGATCACGCAGGGGCATGGTCATTCCTCAGCATTCCGGGATCGTCACTCTGATGGGTGCGCGCAGCTGACCGCAATGGATTTCACCGGTCGCGTCTCGCCTGCGTCCCGCCGACTCTAACCTCGAACACCGCCACGCAGTGGTCTTCCAGGCTCATCGCCCACGGTACCGATTGCATGTGGCGCAGGCCGCGCAGTCCCGGCAGCGCGTGCAGCAGGCGCTGCGGAATCCGCCACAGGCCGCCACGTTGGCGCATGCCCCAATAGGCAAGCCGTGCGGCATCCTGCGCGCGCGGGGCGTGGCGGTGCGGGATCGTCTGGAATTCCCGCAGCCGCAGGCCACGTTCCACTGCGACGTGACGAAGGAATCCGCGGGAGATCACCGACAAGTGCTGCGGCGTCTGCAGATACCAGTGCCCCGCGCCCAGCCATCGCCAGGTCCATGCATCCAGGTCTCCCGAACTGACGATCAGCACGCCGTCGGGTTTCAACAGACGTGCCAGACGGCCGATCGCCGTTGCAGGATCGGGTACGTGTTCGATCACGTCGAACAG
>NZ_JAMQHN010000167.1 GCF_025993755.1 Thermomonas sp.
CTGGTCGGAATCGCTGCGATAGACCTTGCCGGCGGCGATCATCCGCAGCGGCGGCGCGCCGCCGCCCTCCAGCAGCGCTTGCATGTAGCGGATCTGCACGCCCGAGGTGTGGGTGCGCAGCAGCCGACCGTCCGGGAAATAGAACGTGTCGTGCATCGCCCGCGCCGGATGGTGCGGCGGGAAATTGAGCGCCTCGAAGTTGTGCCAGTCGTCCTCGATCTCGGGACCGTCGGCCAGCTCAAAGCCCAGGCGCCCGAAGATGTCGACGATGCGCTCCAGCGTGCGGCTGACCGGATGCACGCCGCCGCGCTCCGCGCGCCTGCCCGGCAGGGTGACGTCGATGGCTTCCTGCGCCAACCGCGCTTCCAGCGCCGCGCTCTCCAGCGCTGCGCGCCGCGCCGTCAGCGCCGCGCCGATGGCATCGCGCGCCCGGTTGATCGCCTCGCCAGCCGCCTTGCGCTGGTCCGCAGGCAACGCGCCCAGCGCCTTGAGCTGCGCGGTGACGCTGCCGCTCTTGCCCAGCAGCGCAACGCGCAGGGCTTCCAGCGCGTCCGGCGCGGAAGCGGCGGCGATGTCGGCCAGCGCCTGGGTGGACAACGATTCGATTTCGCTCATTTGCAATCCATCCCGAACCTGCGTTACTTGTTGTCTGCCCTGCCTCGAGGACGGCCCGTGGTCGCAACCGCCTTGCCGGATATCCGGTCGCGGCCATGGTCCGCTCCTGCATGCAGGGAGTCTGAAAAAAAACAATGGGGAAGGACTCGCGCCCTTCCCCACGTCGTGATGGCTTGCGCCATCGATACCGCCTTTCGTGTGGATCGACGGCTTACGCCGCCAAAGCGCCCTTCGCCTTCTCGGTCAGGGCCGTAAACCCGGCGGCGTCGTGCACGGCGATATCCGCCAGCACCTTGCGGTCCAGGGTGATCCCGGCCTTGAGCAGGCCGTTCATGAAGCGGCTGTAGCTCAGGCCGTTGGCGCGCGCGCCGGCATTGATGCGCGCGATCCACAGCGAGCGGAACTGGCGCTTCTTCTGCTTGCGGCCGATGTAGGCATACTGCTGCGCCTTCGTCACCGCCTGCTTGGCGACGCGGAAGACCTTGCGGCGGGCGTTGTAGTAGCCCTTGGCAGCCTTGAGAACTTTCTTGTGACGGCGGCGCGCCATCACGCCACGCTTGACTCGTGCCATGGTTCAGCCCTCCTCAGAGATACGGCAGCATGCGGTCCAGACGGCCCGCGTCCTCGGCACGAACGTGGTTCGTCTGCCGCAGGTTGCGCTTCCGCTTGGTCGCTTTCTTGGTGAGGATGTGGCTCTTGTTGGCGTGGCCGCACTTGTACTTGCCGGAAGCGGTCTTCCGGAAGCGCTTGGCCGCCGCCCGATTGGTCTTGATCTTGGGCATTGGGAATCCTTGCGAAATCAACGAACTGGCCGAGGCGGCAGCTTGGCCTTTCGGCCTTGCCACGCTTTCCGTCCTTGCCTTGCCGGTGGTAAGCCCTTGATCCGAAACGGATCAGAGCGGGTCCTGGGAACGCTCGACAACAAACCCGGCGAACCGGGCCAAGCATTATGACGGGTTTCCGGCGAATTCTCAAATCGCGCGGAATCTTGAAGCAGACTCCGGCGGAACCCGCCAAGTCGCTCCCCGATACTCGCTTGGATGGCGGGTTCCGCCGGAGTCTGCTTCGCGGCGCGTCGCCAGCTCAGCCGCCACACCGGTCACCATCATGGGCGACCGGCTGCAGCCTTACTTCTTCTTCGGCGCGATCATCATCACCATCTGCCGCCCTTCCAGGCGCGGGCGCGATTCGATGAGGATTTCGTCACCGAGGTCGGTTTCGATGCGAGTCGCCATCTCCCGCCCCAGCTCCTGATGGCTCATTTCGCGGCCGCGGAAGCGGATGTTGACCTTGATCTTGTCGCCCTCGGCGAGGAACTCGCGCATCTTGCGCAACTTGATCTGGTAGTCGCCCTCGTCCGTCACCGGGCGGAACTTGACTTCCTTGATCTCGACCTGCCGGGTCTTCTTCTTGGCCTCGTTGGCCTTCTTCTGCTGCTCGAACTTGAACTTGCCGAAATCCATGATCTTGCAGACCGGCGGATCGGCATTCGGCTGGATCTCGACGAGGTCGAGTTCCTCGTCCTCAGCCATGCTCAAGGCTTCGTCACGCGAAAGTACGCCGATCATCTCGCCGTCGCTGCCGATCACACGCACGCGTGGGACACGGATTTCATGGTTGCGGCGATTCTGCTTCGAGTCGGTGGTACTGATTGTGGCTGTCTCCAAACGTGAGCCCTTGCGGGCAGATTGGCCGCCGATTCCGGAATCGACGACCGGTTTTCGTCAAACGCGGCTTCAGCCGACGCTCTCTTCACGCAAACGTGTGACGAAGGCATCGACGGACAAGCTGCCGAGGTCCTCCCCACCCCGCGTGCGCACCGACAGCGTGCCGTTTTCCTTCTCGCGATCCCCGATCACCAGCAGGTACGGAACGCGCTGCAGCGTGTGCTCGCGGATTTTATAGCCGATCTTTTCGTTCCGCAAATCGGAAATCACTCGGAATCCTTGATCGGAAAGGGTTTTCCGGACGGCATCGGCGGCGTCGGCCTGGGCGTCGGTGATGTTCATCACCACCGCCTGCACCGGCGCCAGCCAGGCTGGCAGCAGGCCGGCGTGATGCTCGATCAAGATGCCGATGAAACGCTCCATCGAACCGACGATGGCCCGATGCAGCATCACCGGATGCCGCTTCTGGCTGTGCTCGTCGACATATTCGGCGCCGAGCCGGCCCGGCATCATGAAATCGACCTGCATGGTGCCCAGCTGCCAGGTGCGGCCGATCGCGTCGCGCAGGTGGTATTCGATCTTCGGGCCGTAGAAGGCGCCCTCGCCCGGTAGTTCCTCCCACTCCACGCCGGCCGCGCGCAGCGCGCTGCGCAGGGACTCCTCGGCCTTGTCCCAGGTGGCGTCGTCGCCCAGCCTCGGCTCCGGCCGCAGCGCCAGTTTGATCCGCACGTCGGAGAAGCCGAAATCGGCGTAGACCTTCATCGCCTGGGCGTGGAAGGCGGTCACTTCCGATTCGATCTGGTCTTCGGTGCAGAAGATGTGGCCATCGTCCTGGGTGAAGCCGCGCACGCGCAGGATGCCATGCAGCGCGCCGGACGGCTCGTTGCGATGGCAGCTGCCGAACTCGCCGTAGCGGATCGGCAGATCGCGGTAGCTGCGCAGACCCTGCTTGAACACCTGCACATGGCCCGGGCAGTTCATCGGCTTGACCGCGTAGGTGCGCTTCTCGGACTCGGTGAAGAACATGTTCTCCTTGTAGTTGTCCCAGTGCCCCGACTTCTTCCACAGTTCGACGTCGAGGATCTGCGGGCAGCGCACCTCGCCGTAGCCGGTGTCGCGATAGACCTTGCGCATGTACTGCTCGACCGCCTGCCACACGCTCCAGCCCTTGGGGTGCCAGAACACCAGCCCGGGCGCTTCTTCCTGCAGGTGGAACAGGTCCTGCTGCTTGCCGATCCGGCGATGGTCGCGCTTCTCGGCTTCTTCCAGCATGTGGACGTAGGCCTTGAGGTCCTTGTCGTTGAGCCAGGCGGTGCCGTAGATGCGGCTGAGCATCGCGTTGTTGTGGTCGCCGCGCCAGTAGGCGCCGGCCACCTTCATCAGCTTGAAGCTGCGCAGGCGGTCGGTGCCGGGCACGTGCGGGCCGCGGCAAAGATCGGTGAACTCGCCCTGGGTGTAGAGCGACAGGGTCTGATCGGCCGGGATGCTTTCGATGATCGCGGCCTTGTAATCCTCGCCGATGCCCTTGAAGAAGGCGATGGCGTCGTCGCGCGATTTCACGCTGCGGTTCAGTGGCAGCGCTTCCTTGACGATCTTGTGCATCTCCGCCTCGATCGCCGGCAAGTCCTCGGGCGTGAACGGACGCTCGTAGGCGAAGTCGTAATAGAAGCCATTCTCGACCACCGGCCCGATCGTCACCTGCGCGCCGGGGAACAGGCGCTGCACGGCCTGCGCCAGCAGATGCGCGGTGGAGTGGCGCAGGATGTCCAGCGCCTCCGGCGACTTGTCGGTGACGATGGCAAGCGAGGCGTCACGGTCGATGACGTGGCTGGCATCCACCAGTTTGTCGTCAACCTTGCCGGCAAGCGTGGCCTTGGCCAGGCCGGCGCCGATCGACGCGGCCACCTCGGCCACGGTCAGGGGATGGTCGTACTGACGCACGGCGCCGTCGGGGAGCGTGATGTTGATCATGGCGATTCAGGATGCATGGGCCGATAAACGTGGCCGGGGAATGACAGGGCGAAGGGCTTTCGGAACGGGAAGCGTTTTCGCGATTTCAACGTGCGGAAAACAAAAAAGCGCCGAGGCGCTTTCCCGAAGCCCACAGGCGAATGGGCGCGAATGCGTCGGCAGGATTCAATCGGGGCGATGGGTAGTGTCCATGTCGCACGCTCGGCCGGCGTTGCCGCGGGCCACCTTCATTCATTCGTTCGTCGCCACGCGCGATTTGCGCGTGGTGGGCGGTACAGGGTTCGAACCTGTGACCCCTACCATGTCAAGGTAGTGCTCTACCGCTGAGCTAACCGCCCATCAATCCCCCGGAGGGGCCGCGAATTGTAGCGTGTCTCCACGGGCATGGACAAGCGAGAGTGCGAGCGGCCAGACGGCACCCGCACCCGCCACGCCGGCTGGAGTTTCCGGACCTCGCCGCCCACCCACGCCGACGGCGTGCTCGCCACGCTGTCGGAGTACCGCGGCCTGCCCGAAGCGCACTACGTCCTCGGCGCCGGCTCCTCCGACCTGATGTTTCGTGCGATCCGCCTGTGGGTGACGCCGCACAGCCGCGTGCTGACGCTGGATCCCACCTATGGCGAGTACGGGCACATCCTCGAGCAGGTGATCGGCTGCACGCCGCAGCGCTTCATGCTCAGGGAGGAAGACCGCTACGCCGTCGATCTCGACGCGCTGCGCGCCGAGTTCGCCAGGGGCCACGACTGGATCTTCCTGGTGAATCCGAACAGCCCGACCGGCACGACCTTGCGGCACACCGAGCTGGTATCGCTGCTCGATGCCCTGCACCCGAACACGCATCTGTGGATCGACGAAACCTACGTCGACTATGTCGATCCGGCGATGACGCTGGAACCGCTGGCGGCGGCGCGGCAGCGGATCGTGGTCTGCAAGTCGCTGTCCAAATGCTACGGGCTCTCGGGGCTGCGCGCGGCCTACCTGTGCGGCGACAGTGAGCTGATTGCACAGGTGCGGCGGGTCACGCCGCCGTGGGTGCTGGGACTGCCGACCCAGATGGCGGTGATCGGCGCGCTGCGCAATCCGGACTACTACGCCGGCCGCTGGGCCGAAACGCGCCGGCTACGCGAACGGCTATCGACCCTGCTGGACGGCATCGGCATCGAGACCCTCGGCGGTCAGGCGAACTTCCTGCTGTGCTCGCTGCGGGATCGATCGATCACCGCGTGCTGGTTGATCGAACGCTGCCGCCACCGGAAAATGTTCCTGCGCAGCCTCGACAACTTCGGCACCCGCATCGATCCCTGGACGTTCCGGATCGCGGTGAAGGACGCGGCCACCAATCAGCGAATGGTCGGAATCATCGCGGAGGCGTTGGCGATGGGTGGAAACACCATCCCCACCCAATCCTCCCCTTGAAGGAGAGGCCTTACAAGGCCGCCTCGCGCAGCTTGCGGATCAGGTCGCGCACCCGAGCGGCCTCCTCGAACTCGAGGTCGCGGGCATGCTGGTGCATCTTCTGTTCCAGCGCCTTGATGTGCGCCTCCTGCTGCTGCGGGGGCAGGCGCAGGTAGTCCTGCTCCGGCTCGGCCACGCGGCGCGTCTTGCCGCGACCCTTCAGTTCGCCCGGCTCCGGCCGCGCACCTTCCATCACGTCGCGCACCGCGCGCTGCACCGACTGCGGAATGATGCCGTGCTCGGCGTTGTAGGCGAGCTGCCTGTTGCGGCGACGCTCGGTCTCGTCCAGCGCCGCGCGCATCGACCGGGTGACGGAATCGGCGTACAGGATCGCCTTGCCGCGCAGGTTGCGGGCGGCGCGGCCGATGGTCTGGATCAGCGAGCCGGTGCTGCGCAGGAAGCCTTCCTTGTCGGCGTCGAGGATGGCCACCAGCGACACTTCCGGCATGTCCAGCCCTTCGCGCAGCAGGTTGATGCCGACCAGCACGTCGAACACGCCCAGCCGCAGGTCGCGGATGATCTCGACGCGCTCGACGGTCTCGACGTCCGAGTGCAGGTAGCGCACCTTGACGCCGTGCTCGCCGAGATACTCGGTCAGGTTTTCCGCCATCCGCTTGGTGAGCACCGTCACCAGCACGCGGTCGCCGAGCGCCACGCGGTCGTGGATCTCCCCCAGAAGGTCGTCGACTTGGGTCGCCACCGGGCGGATTTCGACCTCGGGATCGACCAGCCCGGTCGGGCGCACCACCAGTTCGGTGATCTCGTCCCCGGCTTCGCGCAGTTCGTAAGGCCCGGGCGTGGCGGACACATAGACGCTGCGCGGCGCACGCGCCTCCCATTCCTCGAATTTCAGCGGCCGGTTGTCCAGCGCCGACGGCAGCCGGAATCCGAATTCCACGAGCGTTTCCTTGCGCGAACGATCGCCCTTGTACATCGCGCCGATCTGCGGAATGGTGACGTGCGATTCGTCTACCACCAGCAACGCGTCGGCGGGCAGGTAGTCGAACAGCGTCGGCGGCGGCTCGCCCGGCTTGCGCCCGGTAAGGTGGCGTGAATAGTTTTCGATCCCGCTGCAGTAGCCGACCTCGGCCATCATCTCCAGATCGAATCGGGTGCGCTGGCTCAACCGCTGCACTTCCACCAGCTTGTTCGCCGAATACAGCTGTTCCTGCCGCTCGCGCAGCTCGTCCTTGATGGTGTCGATGGCCGCCAGCGTGCGCTCGCGCGGCGTGGCGTAGTGGGTCTTGGGATAGACCACATAGCGCGGCAACTTGCGCAGGATCTGGCCGGTGAGCGGGTCGAACATCGACAGCTGCTCGATCTCGCCGTCGAACAATTCGATCCGCAGCGCTTCCAGGTCGGATTCGGCCGGAAACACGTCCACGGTTTCGCCACGCACGCGGAAGCTGCCGCGGTCCAGCACCATCTCGTTGCGGGCGTACTGCAGTGTCGTCAAGTGGCGCAGCAGTTCGCGCTGGTCGATGCGCTCGCCGCGCGACAGGATCAGGCGCATCGCCAGATAGTCTTCCGGCGCGCCGAGGCCGTAGATCGCCGACACCGAAGCCACCACGATCGTGTCGCGGCGCGACAGCAACGCCTTGGTTGCCGCCAGCCGCATCTGCTCGATGTGGTCGTTGATCGAACTGTCCTTCTCGATGAAGGTGTCCGTCGACGGCACGTAGGCTTCCGGCTGGTAGTAGTCGTAGTAGCTGACGAAGTACTCGACCGCGTTGTGCGGGAAGAACGCCTTGAACTCGCCGTACAGCTGCGCCGCCAGCGTCTTGTTCGGTGCCATCACCAGAGTCGGCTTCTGCACGCGCTGCACCAGATTGGCCACGGTGAAGGTCTTGCCCGAACCGGTGACGCCCAGCAGCACCTGCCTGGACAGGCCGTTCTCGAAGCCGGCCACCAGTTTTTCGATCGCCTGCGGCTGGTCGCCGGCAGGCTGATAGGGCGCCACCAGTTCGAAGCGCTCGGAATGCGTGGCCAGTTCGACGTCGGCGGGGACTGCTGAGCTCATTCGGGTTCTTCGCCTGCAACAGGGAAGTTTAACGCGATGCCGCATCCGGCCCGGACCCCGGATTTTTCCGAACCGTGTCCGGCGCGTATTCCCATGCCCCGATGCGGCACCCGCCGATCGCAGGCAAGCGCCCCGCTGCCTAGTCTGACCGCACGCCATCGGGAGCCACGCCATGCGCATCGTGCAAGCAGGATTCACCTTCATCGAACTGACCGTTGCCACGGCCGTCCTCGGAATCCTGGCCAGCATCGCCCTCGGCCCGTTTGCCGGCATGATCGAACACCACCGCGCAACGGCGGCAGTCGAGTCGTTGCAATCGCACATGGCGCTGGCGCGGACGGCCGCCATCACCTACAACCGTTCCGCCGTCCTGTGCCCAAGCCGCGACGGGCGCACCTGCACCAACGACACCGACTGGAGCGGCGGCTGGCTGCTGTTCATCGACCAGAACCGCAACCGCCAACCCGATCCGGGGGACGAAATTCTGCGCACGGACCTGCGCACGGACGCCGGCTCACTCCGCATCGCCAGCAGCGGCGGACGCCGCCAATTGCGCTACCACGCCGACGGTTCCAGCGCAGGAACCAACTTGACGATCTCGATCTGTGGACACAGCGGCCACCTGCTCGATCAGGTCATCGTCAACAACATTGGCCGACCGCGCAGCCAGCGCCCGCGCACGCCCACCGCCTGCCCGGTCTGAGCAGCCCCGACCCTGCCAAGCCTTGCCCGCCCTGCGCAGGCCAAGTATCATGCGCGGCTCGCGACAGCGATGGCTCGGTAGCTCAGTTGGTAGAGCAGGGGATTGAAAATCCCCGTGTCGGCGGTTCGATTCCGTCCCGAGCCACCA
>NZ_JAMQHN010000168.1 GCF_025993755.1 Thermomonas sp.
CGACAGCACCCGCATGTCAAGGACGCTTGACAACAAGCGGCTGCCCGTCCTATCGTTGTGTCAAGTACCCTTGACACAAGATCCGCCATGACCGCCGACAAGAACCACAAAGCCGCCGGCTTCGCCTTCATCGGCTCGGGCGCCGCGTTCCTGACGCTCGGCATCGTGTTCATGGCGCTCGGGATTGGCGGCATGTCCACGTTCATCGGCGTCGGCTGTGCCTTCCTGCCGCTGGGCTTGGTGTTCCTCGCCAGATCGAAACAGAGCCCCGGACAATGACCTTCAACCGCATCATCGGGATCTTCATCGGCATCGCGCTGGCCTGCTTTGCGCTGGCGGGGATCGGCCATTGGCTGCTGGGATGGACCGCCAACGGCGTCCATACCTGGCTCAGCATCGGTGCCGGCTACTTTCTGGCCTGCCTGGTGATGCTGCTGATGCCACGCTGGTGGCGCGATCATTGCAACGAGATGTACGCGCAGCCCGCCGGGCGACGCTACATCCGTGCGCTGTTTCCGATCATGGCCGGATACTCGCTGGCCCTGTATGTCTCGGTGACCCTCATCAAGCGCGGCATCCCGTCGCTGCCGCTGCGCGGGCTGGTTGCCGTGCTGCCCGCCCTGGCCATCGCCTTGCTGATGCGCGCGGCCCTGCGCTACCTGCGTGAGATCGACGAAATGCAGCGCCGGATCGAGACCGAGGCGATCGGCATCGCCAGCCTCGGCGTGGCGCTGCTGTATTTCGCCGGCGGCATGCTGCAGCTGGCCAAGGTCATCGCGGTCGATGCCGGACCGGCCATGATCTGGGTTTTCCCCTTGCTGATGCTGCTCTACGGCATCTCCAAGCTGGTCCTGACCCGGCGCTACCTGTGAACAACCGCCTGCGCGAACTGCGTGACGCACGCGGCTGGTCGCAGGCGGAGCTTGCGCAGCGTTTGGAGGTCTCGCGACAGACCGTCAACGCACTGGAAACCGGCAAGTACGACCCGTCGCTGCCGCTGGCCTTCCGCATCGCCCGCCTGTTCGCCTGCCGGATCGAAGACGTGTTCCTGCCCGACGCGGCCTGAGCCGTCGCCGCCTCATCCACACTCCGATATTGATTGCCATGAACTCCCGAAAACTCCGCACCCTCGCCGCCCTCGTCCTGCTGACCGGTTTCGCGGGCTACCAGGCCCTGCACCTGTCGAAGGATGCCGGCCAACATGCGCGCTCCCACGCCGCCACGGTGCCTCCGGTCAAGCCGACCCACCTGGGCTCACTCACCTTCCTGCCCTGCACCCTGCGCTCACCGCAGGGCGGTGACGGCCTGCAGGCCCAATGCGGCAGCTTCGAGGTTCCGGAGGATCGCGCCCATCCCGAAGGCCGCAAGCTCCGCCTCAACGTCGCCTGGCTTCAGGCCAGCGGCGGCGGCAAGGCGCTGCCCGATCCGGTGTTCTTCCTCGCCGGCGGCCCGGGCCAATCGGCGGTCCAGACCTACCCTGGCCTCGACCCGGTGTTTGCCGAGGTGCGCAAGCAACGCGACGTGATCCTGGTCGACCAGCGCGGGACCGGCAGCTCCAACCTGCTGTCCTGCGATGCGCTGATGGACGACGATGACGCCGACAGCTCGCCCGAGGCCATGCAGCAGCAGGCCGCGCAGTGCGCGCAGCAGCTGGCGCGCAAGGCCGACCTGCGCTTCTACACCACCACCGACGCGGTGGCCGACCTCGACGCCGTGCGCCGGGCAATCGGGGCCGCGCAGATCAACCTGGTCGGCGTCAGCTACGGCACCCGCGTGGCCCAGCAGTACGCGATGCGCCACCCGCAGGCCACCCGCAGCATCGTGCTCGACTCGGTGGTGCCCAACACGCTTGGCCTCGGCAACATCTTCGCCCGCAACCTCGACGACGCGTTGGCGCTGCAGTTCGGCGTCTGCAGCAAGCAGCCGGCCTGCCGTGCCCAGCTCGGCGACCCGCGCGCCGAGCTCGACACCCTGCTGACGACCTTGCGCGCCAAGCCGGTGGAGGTCGATTACCGCGACGCCACTTCGGGCGAACCCGCCCATGGCGTGCTGCGCCCCGAGTCGGTCGCCGGACTGGTGCGGATGTACGCCTACATGCCGCTGGCCAGCTCGCTGCTGCCGAAAATGATCAAGGAAGCCAACGCCGGGCATTACGAGAACCTGATGGCGTTGACCCAGATGCTGTACGGCGAAATGAAGGGCGCGATGGCGATGGGCATGCAGCTGTCGGTGACCTGCAGCGAGGACGCCGACAGCATGATGTCGCGCACCGAAGATGCCGGCACCGTGCTCGGCAACCAGATGCCGGTCGGGATGGCGGCGATGTGCAAGGTCTGGCCCAAGGGGCACATGCCTGCCGACTTCCACCGCGCGCTGGCGACGCCGGTCCCGGCGCTGGTGCTGGAAGGCGAGTTCGACCCGGTGACCCCGCCGCGCTACGGCCAGGAGGTCGTCAAGACCCTGCCCAACGGCCGCCTGTTCATCCTGCGCGGCCAGGGCCACAACGTCATCGGCGCCGGCTGCATGCCCAAGCTGTTCGCCCAGTTCGTCGAAAAAGCCGACGCCAAGGCCCTCGACGGCCGCTGCCTCGACACCCTGGCCTACGCCCAGCCGTTCATCAACTTCAACGGCCCGGCCCCCTGACGCGGGCCGCCTGATCCGAACGCGCCACGACGTTCCCCACCGCCTTCCCATCCACCGACTCCGGATGTCCACGTTCCCATGATCACAGCCGAACACCTCCGCAAGACCTTCCCCGCGCGGGGCAAGGAGAAGACCCCGGTGATCGCCGTCGATGACGTCGGCTTCACCGCCCGCGACGGCGAAATCACCGGCCTGCTCGGTCCCAACGGGGCCGGCAAGACCACCACGCTGCGCATGCTCTACACCCTGATGACGCCCGAGACCGGGCGCGTGCTGGTCGACGGCGTCGACGTCGCCGGCGATCCGGAGCGGGTGCGCCGCAGCCTCGGCGTGCTGCCCGACGCGCGCGGGGTCTACAAGCGCCTCACCGCGCGCGAGAACATCGACTACTTCGGCCGCCTGCACGGGATGACCGCGGAGACGATCGCCGAGCGCACGGCGCGGCTGTCGACCGCGCTGCAGATGGACGACTTCCTCGACCGCCGCACCGAAGGCTTCAGCCAGGGCCAGCGCACCAAGACCGCGATCGCGCGCGCGCTGGTCCACGACCCGAAGAACGTGATCCTCGACGAGCCCACCAACGGGCTGGACGTGATGACCACCCGCGGCCTGCGCAGCTTCCTCAGGGAACTGCGCGCGGAAGGACGCTGCGTGATCTTCTCCAGCCACATCATGCAGGAGGTCGCCGCGCTGTGCGACCGCATCGTGGTGATCGCCGCCGGCAAGGTCGCCGCCCAGGGCAGCCCGGAAGAACTGCGCGCAGCGACCGGTGAAACCAATCTCGAGGACGCCTTCGTGAAACTGATCGGCAGCGAGGAGGGCCTGCACGCATGAACACCGCAATCCGACGTCCCGGTTTCCTCGATGCCCTGCGGGTGGTGATGGCCAAGGAATGGCGCGACTTCGTGCGCGACCGCCGCACCTTCGTCCTCAGCCTGCTGGTCGCGCCCCTGCTGTACCCGGTGCTGCTGCTCGGGATCGGCAAGCTGGCGGAGATGCGCGCCGAAACCCAGCTCGAAAGCACCCTGCAACTGCCGGTGGTCGGCATCGAACGGGCGCCCAACCTGATGAAATTCCTCGCCGGCTACGGCATCGAAACCCATCCGGCCCCGGCCGACATCGAGGCCCGGATCCGCGCCCAGGACGAGGACATCGCGCTGGCGATCGACCCGCACTACGCCGAGAACTGGCGCGCCGGCACGCCGGCGCGGATCGACATCATCACCGACACCACCCGCCGCAACACCGACGTCACCACCGCGCGGGTCAGCAAGGTGCTGGAACAGTACGGCAAGGCGGTCGGCACCATGCGCCTGCTGATCCGCGGCATCGACCCGCGGATCGCCGCCCCGGTGCAGGTCGGCACCCGCGACATGGCCACCCCGGAAGCGAAGAACAGCCAGTTCATGGCGATCCTGCTGCCGATGATCCTGACCATCTTCGCCTTCATCGGCGGCGCCCACCTGGCGATGGACACTACCGCCGGCGAGCGCGAGCGGCAGTCGCTGGAGCCGCTGCTGGCCACCCCGGTGTCGCGCGCGGCGCTGGTCGGCGGCAAGATGCTGGCGTCGGTCGCACTCGGCCTGTTGTCGATGCTGCTGATCCTGGTCTCGTTCAAGGTCAGCGCCACCCTTGCCGGCGGCTCCGCCAGCCAGATGGACGTCAGCTTCGCGGCGATGGCCAAGCTGCTGCTCACCCTGCTGCCGCTGGTGCTGATCGGCACCGCGCTGATCACCGCGCTGGCGGCCGGCGCCAAGAGCATGAAGGAAGCGCAGAGCCACATCATCTGGCTGATGATGCTGCCGATGCTGCCGGCCTACGGGCTGATGGCCTATCCGCTCAAGGACACCGCGCTGTGGCAGTACGCGGTGCCGTTCCTGTCGCAGAACCAGCTGATCCAGAAGATCATCCGTGGCGAACATGCCGCGCTGGACCAGTGGGCGCTGTATCTGGCCAGTTCGCTGGCGGTGGCAGCGCTGCTGTGGACGGTCGCGGTCTGGCGCTACCGGCAGGAGAAGCTGGCGATCTCGGCCTGATCCGGACGCAACCTAGGAATGGAAACGCCCGGCCATGACCGGGCGTTTCGCTTGATCGCCGCTTGGGACAAAACCGCCTTACTGGAAGTTGATCGTGCGGCGGGTGGTGGTGGCCTGGTTGATCGGCTGGAACCTCCAGCGCTTCACTGCAGTGAGCGCCTCGCGCTCGAAATCGCGTGCGAACTGTCTGGGTACTTCGGAAGACACGACGCGCGCGCTGGTGACCGAGCCATCGGTCCCCACCGTGAATTCGACCTGCACCGATCCCGACGCCCCGGCGCGCTGCGCGGCGGGCGGGAAACGCGGTGCCGATTGGGACACCGCTTCCAGCGCACTGGACGCCGTTGGCCGCGGTGCCGGCGCCGACGCCGGCGCAGGCGCCGGCGTTGCCGCAGCGGCCTGTGCCGCAGCGGCCTGCGCTGCCGCCGCGCGGCGACGCTCTTCTTCTGCCGCCGCCTGCTGGGCGGCCTGCTGCTGGGCCTGCTGGGCCTGCTGGGCTTGCTGCTCGGCCAGCTGGCGCTGCTGCTCCTGCAGCTTCTTCTGGTCTTCCTCGCGCTTCTTGGCCTGCTCCTCCTTGAGCTTGGCCTCCTGCTCGGCGGTCAGCTGCTGCTGCTGGGCGCGCTGCGCGGCCAAGGCCTCGCCCTTGCCGATGCTGGTCTTGAGGCGATCCAGCGCCGGGTGGTTCGGGTCGGCCTTGCCGATCAGCGCCAGCAGGCGCTTGGCCTCGTCGAAGTCCTCGCGGGCGATCCCCTGCTCGGTGGCGATCACCGCCATCGGCAGCAGGTCGTTCAGTGCGCTCGACGCACTGGCATCGCCAGGCTGTTTGTCGCGCAGTGCGAGGTAATACTCCATCGCATTGTTGCCGACCGGGGCATACAGCCGGTTGTCGTCATAGGCCTTGCGCGCGGCGTCACGCAGCTGGTCGACGCTCATCTGCGCCACCGCTGCCGAGACCACCGGCGCGGTGGCGGGTGTGCCTGCGGCGGCCGGACCCGTGGCGGCCGCCGGGCCAGCTGCCGGCGTGGCTTCCTGTTTCTTGCAGGCGGAAACGGCAAATGCCACCGCAACGCTCAGCGCGATCGGGGCAAGCGTGTGGAACATTTTATTGGCAGACATCGCGACAACCCTCGTCTCATGCGGGCATTTGCCTGATAGGACGCAGCAGCAGGCCGCGTTTGTCAAGCGTCGCGATCGATTTCCGCTATTTGCCGATGCAGAAAGTTGCGAAAATGTGACCCAGTAGGCCGTCAGCATCCACCCGCCCGCCGATTTCGCCCAGCGCGGCGTGGGCCTGCTGCAGGCACTCCGCCGCCAGTTCCAATCGTCCCGCGGACAGTTCGTTTCCGGCCCGGTTCAATCCCTCTCCGGCGCGAACCAGCGCATCCAGGTGCCGGCTGCGGGCGGAAAACCCGCCATCCGCCGAAACCTCGGTTCCCGCGAGCGCCATCAGGCGCCGCCGAAGCGCATCCAGCCCGGCGCCGGTGCGCGCCGAGATCGCCAGAGCGTCCGCCGGAAGATCCGCAGGCGCGGACAGCAGGTCGGCCTTGTTGTGGAGCCACAGCACGTCCGGAACGCCGCCCAGTTCGGCTTGCAGCGCCAAACGGGCGGATGGGCCGCTGCGCGCGTCAAGAACGGCCAGCGCAAGATCCGCGCGCGCCAGTTCGGCGCGGGCTCGACGGATGCCCTCCGCTTCGATCGCATCCTCGCTGTCGCGCAGGCCGGCGGTATCCACCAGCGTCAGTTCCACCCCGTCCAGCCGCAGGGTTTCCTGAAGCGTGTCGCGGGTGGTGCCGGCGACCTCGGTGACGATGGCGCGCTCGCTTCCGGACAGCGCGTTGAGCAGGGAACTCTTGCCGGCGTTGGGCGGGCCAACGATCACCGCGTGCAGGCCATCGCGCAGCCGTCGGCCGCGTCCGGCCGCCTCCAGCAGATGCGCCAGCTCCAACTTTGCGGCATCCAGCCGCGCCTGCAGTTCGGCCCCACCCAGGGCCTCCAGCGGTTCGTCGGCAAAATCGATCGCAGCCTCGGTGTGGACCCGAATGGCCAGCAGCTGCGCCATCAGTGCCTCGACCCTGCGCGAGAACACGCCTTCCAGCGAACGGCGGGCGGCACGCGCGGCACGGCGGTCGGATGCCGCGATCAGGTCGGCGATCGCCTCGGCCTGCGCCAGATCCAGCTTGCCGTTGAGGAAGGCGCGCTGGCTGAATTCCCCGGCCCGGGCCTGCCGCGCCCCCAGCGCGATGCAGCGCTGGACCAGCTGGCGCAACACCACCGGGCTGCCATGCGCCTGCAGTTCGACCACGTCCTCGCCGGTGAAACTGGCCGGGGCGGGGAAGTACAGCGCGATGCCGTCATCGATGACTTCGCCGTCGGCTTCGGTGAACCGGACGTGGTCGGCGCGTCGGCACCGCAGCCGGCGCCCGCACAGCTGCTCGCCGATCGCCCGTGCCTCCGTCCCGGACAGGCGCACCACCCCGATTCCGCCGCTGCCGGCCGCGGTAGCGATTGCAACGATGGTGGCTTCGGGCGGCGGGTCTGCCATGTCTTTCTTCCGGGGCGAACCTTCAGCCCAGCGCGCCGGTCAGCCAACGGTCGGCGTGCGCGCCGGCGGATCCTCGAAGCGCTTGAGGTTCGCCCACTGCTGGGCCATGCCCAGCGCACCGTTGGTGACCCAGTACAGCACCAGGCCGGCCGGGAACAGCGCGAACATGACCGCCATCACCACCGGCATGGCCTGCATCATCTTGGCCTGCATCGGATCCATGCCCGCGGTCGGCGTCATCTTCTGGGTCAGGAACATCACCACGCCGTTGAGGATCGGCAGGATGAAATACGGATCGGGTGCGGTCAGGTCGCTGATCCAGCCCATGATCCACGGCGCGTGGCGCAGTTCGATCGCCTCGATCAGGACGTAGTACAGGGCCAGGAAGATCGGCATCTGTATCAGCAGCGGCAGGCAGCCGCCGGCCGGATTGACCTTCTCGCGCTTGTACAGGTCCATCATCGCCAGCTGGAACTTCTGCTTGTCGTCGCCGTAGCGCTCCTTGAGCTGGGCGATGCGCGGCTGGAACTTGCGCATCTTGGCCATCGACTGGTACTGCTTGGCCGACAGCGGATACAGCAGCAGCTTGATCAGCACCACCAGCAGCACGATCGCCCAGCCCCAGTTGCCGGTGATCTTGTGCAGCATCGTCAGCAGCCAGTGGATGGGTTTGGCGAAGACGGTGAAGATGCCGTAATCGAGCGACAGGCCCAGGCCTGGCGCGACGGCATCGAGCAGGTGGGCGTCCTTCGGCCCGATCCACAGCGTCGAGGCGCTGGTGAAGCGCTGCCCCGGCGCCAGCGTCACCCGCGGTCCGGTGGCATCCACCCGGTATTGCGCGCCGCGCTCGGCCAGCGAGAACAGCGCGCCCTGATCCGCCTGCGGAACCCAGGCCGCAAGGAAATAGTGCTGCGACAGGCCGATCCAGCCGCCGGTGACGGCCTGGTTCAGCGGGCCGTCCTTGGCGAAGTCCGGATAACGGCGTTTCTTGTACTTGTCTTCCGGGCTGTACCACGCCGCGCCATTGAGGCTGATGGTTTCCGGATTGAAGAAGCTACGCTTGGTCACCGCCGGCACGCGGCTCAGGCTGCGCCGGATGTCGCCGATCCAGGTGGCGCTGCCGGCGTTGACCACTTCGTCGCGGATGCGCAGCGCATAGCTGCCGCGCTCAAGCGTGATGCTGCGTTCGATCCGGATTCCGGAAGCCGTGCTGGCCTCGAACCAGGCCGTCACGTTCTTCTGCCCGGGAGCCAGTTCAAAGCTGCGGGCATCGCCTTTGGGCTGGAACACCAGCGTGCCGCCGTTGGCGCCGATCCAGTCCGCACCCGCTTCAAAGAATGTGGCCGGAGTCGGATCCAGCAGAACCACCGGCGGCGAATCCGGAGCGCGCGTTTGCGGGAAGCGCAGCAGGTCGGCGCGCACGATGTTGCGGCCATCCAGTTCCAGCGCCAGCACGTCGCTGCGAAGCCGCACCACCGGGCCATGCGCGACGGGCGCGCTGACGGCAGCAGCAGCCGGCGCGGCCGCCGGCACGGATGCGGTCGGAATGGCCGCCTGGGCGCCCGCCCCGGCGTCGGTCTGCGCGACGGCCGCCGGTGTCCGTGCCGCCGGCGCAACCGCATGCTCGGTGCTCCACGCCTGCCAGAGCAGGAAGGCCACGGCGATCCAGGCGAAGAACAGCAGGTTGCGGATCTGGCTCATCAGGAAGACGTCTGTTCGTTGGCGTGGGGGGAGGAATCGGCCGTGGCGGCGGGCGGCATTGTGCCCAGCGCCGCTGCCTGCGGCAATGCGCCGAGTTTGTGCAGCCCGCGCTCGAACGCGGCCCGCAGCGCGGTCGCGTCCGTTTGCGCCGCCTGCGTGCGCGCCACCACCACATAGGCGCCGGGGCGCAGCTGCGGGCGCAGTTTGCGAAACCCGTCGCGCAACACGCGCTTGATGCGGTTCCTGCCCACGGCGCGCGCATCGACCTTGCGCGAAACCGCCAGCCCGAGCCGCGCCGGCAGCGCGTCTTCCAGCCAGTGCAGGGCGAGGACGGGGTTGGCGCTGCGGCGGCCTTGCGAGAAGACCCGCTCGAATTCCGCCTTGCTGCGCACCCGCGCGGCGCGCGAAAACCCGAATCCGGACGTTTGCCTGTCCGGGAGATTGCCTTCGGGATCCCCGGAGAAATCACGAGGATTGGCGCGGGCCTGCGCCGGCATGGGGGGCATTGCGCGGGTGCCGGTTTCCTGGGTCACCGGGTCTGCGTCTCCACCCGCCGCAAAGCGGGTCAAACGGTCAGGCGACGGCGGCCCTTGGCGCGGCGACGGGCCAGCACCTTGCGGCCATCGGCGGTTTTCATGCGGGCGCGGAAGCCGTGGTCGCGCTTGCGCTTGAGGTTGCTGGGCTGGTAGGTGCGCTTGGTGGCCATGACGGAATCTGCCGGGTCTGAGATCGAGAAAAGACGGCGATTGTAGCCTGTTCCGGCACAGGCATGCAAATGCCGCCGCGGCCACCGGCTCCGGTTTGGCGCACCCGCCGGCCGGTGATACGCTGGCCCACCCAGCCTGCACCGCTTGCGCGTTCGTCGCCCGGTCGCATTGTCCGCACATGAAACCGACCCCGCGCATGGACGTTTGGCCGCACTGCCTGAAACATCTGGAAGCCGAACTGGCGCAGGAAGACGTGCGCACCTGGCTCAAGCCGCTGCAGGCCGGCCAACGGGACGGCGCGATGGTTCTGTACGCGCCCAACCCGTTCGTGCGCGATGAAGTGCAGCTGCGCTTCCTTCCGCGGATTCGCGAACTGGCGAGACACTATGGCGATGGCGCCGAGGTGGCGCTCGACGTGGGCTCGCCCGCCCGCGTACCCCCGCCCCCCCCCCAACACCCCCCCCCCCCCCCACCCGCCGCGCCGGTAGACGGCCACCTCGAGCCCCACAA
>NZ_JAMQHN010000169.1 GCF_025993755.1 Thermomonas sp.
AGCGGCGCCGAGCCGGCGATGGTCGACGTGGCGTTGACGTTTTCGCTCGCGGGCGGGCTGGCCCTGGGCCAGGCCCCGGAAAACTGCTTTGATGCAACCACCACCCAGGCGCTGGTCGCGCGCGGTGGCGAATCGCGCAGCCTGGTCATCATGGCGCGCCAACTTCTGGAACGCTGGTCACCCTGAGGTTTCCCATGGCCGATATTTCCCACATCATTCGAGGCGTGCTGATCCAGGTGGCGGGGGCACGCCTGCTGCTGCCCAACGCGGCGATCGCCGAGGTGTTGTCCTACGCGCCGCCCGATCCGATCGACGGTGCGCCGGACTGGCTGCTTGGCCGCATCCGCTGGCGCGGCTGGGCGCTGCCTCTGATTGCGTTCTCGCGGTTTTCCGGCATTGCCGAGGAGCAGGGCGGACTGGGCAGCAAGGTCATCGTGCTCAAGGCGCTGGGTGGCGATACCAAGCACCCGTATTTCGCGGTGCTGACCCAGGGCTTCCCGCGGCTGGTGACGGTGACCGATGCGGCGTTGGCGCGGCTGGACGCGGGTGAGGAAATGCCCGACGGCGTCCTGTCCCGGGTGCGGTTGAACGAGGATGAAGCCTTGGTGCCGGATCTGGAAGATCTGGAAACCAGCTTGCGCGAGGCGCTGGACCTGGTGGCCTGAATCGGTACGGGTTGCGACGGTGGCCCGAGGCGGTGCTTCGAAAGCCGTTCTGGACTTTTCAGCGCCGTCTAACCCAGATCTCCCGCAAGCGCCTGCAGCGCGGCGATCGCCGCGATGCCGGCGGTTTCCGTACGAAGCACGCGCGGGCCGAGCCGCAGGCCGCAGAAGCCGGCTTCGCGCAGTTGCTCCAGATCGCGCGGAGACCAACCGCCTTCCGGGCCGATCGCCAGCGTGGAGGCAGTGGATAGCGTCGAAGCGACCGACTTGATCGATGCGGCAGATGCCGGGTCGAGAATGAAGCCGGTTCCGTCGCATCGCCGGGTTGCCGATGCCAGCGGCTGCGTCGGCAGCAGTTCGGGCAGCACGGCGCGCCCGCTCTGCTCGCACGCGGAAATGGCGATCTCCTGCCAGTGGGCATGGCGTTTGTGGGCGCGAGCCTCGTCCAGCCGGACATCGCTGCGTTCGCTGGCCACCGGCAGGATTCGCGCGACGCCCAGTTCGGTCGCTTTCTGCACGATCCAGTCCATCTTCTCGCCGCGGGCGATGCCCTGCAGCAAGGTGATGCGCAGGGGAGATTCGTTGTCGATGCGCCGGCGCGCGGTGATTTCGGCCTGCGTCTCGCGCTTGCCGATCGCGACGATACGCGCGTCGTGGTCGTGGCCGTCGCCGTTGAACAGCATGCAGGCGTCTCCCTCGCGCAGACGCAAAACGCGGATCAGGTGCTGCGCCGCGGATTCGGGCAGGATCACCGTCGTGCCGACGTCCAGCGGCTGGTCGAGGTAGCAGCGGGTCAGGCGCATCGTCGTGCCTCCTCCAGTGCGGCAAGGGTGGCGCATTGCAGCAGCGCAAGTTGCGCCTGATCGATGCAGTAGGGCGGCATCCAGTACAGCACGTCGCCCAGCGGCCGCAGCAGGACGCCGTGTTCGAGCGCGGCGCGATACATGCGCAGGCCGCGACGTCCCGCGATCTCGGTTGCGTGGCCGTCCTCGTTGTTGTCCGGCTCGGGCGAAAGCTCGACGGCGAGGATCATCCCGGTCTGGCGCACCTCGACCACCAGCGGGTGGTCGGCCAGCGGTGCGGCCAGTTCGGCCATGCGTGCGGCGGTGGCGCGGTTGCGTTCAAGCACGCCATCGTTTTCGAAAATCCGCAGCGACGCCAGCGCGGCGGCGCAGGCCAGCGGGTTCCCGCTGTAGCTGTGCGAGTGCAGGAAGGCGCGTTCGCGCGAGTCGTCGAGGAAGCCGTCGTAGACTGCCTGCGTCGTCAGCACCGCGCACAGGGGCAGGAAGCCGCCGGTCAGGCCTTTCGACAGGCACAGCAGGTCGGGCTGGATGCCCGGCTTGCCGTTGGCCGTGGCCGCGGGCGCCTGTTCGCAGGCGAACAAGGTGCCGGTGCGCCCGAAGCCGACCGCGATCTCGTCGGCGATCAGGAAGATGCCGTGGGCATCGCACAGTTCGCGTGCGCGGCGCAGGTACGCGGGATGGTGCATGCGCATCCCGCCCGCGCACTGCACCAGCGGTTCAAGGATGAAGGCGCAAATTTCGCCGGAATGCGATTCAAACAGCCGTTGCAGCGCATCGCCGGCGGCGTTGGCACGCTGCTCGGCGGAATCCGGATCGGTGGCGCCGAAGGCGTCGGGCGACGGCGCGAACAGCGCTTCGGGCAGCAACGACCCGTAGACGCGCCGGTACAGCGGCAGGTCGCCCACCGCCAGCGCGCCGAGGGTTTCGCCGTGGTAGCTGCCGGTCAGGGCGATGAATCGGGTCCGGCCGTATTCGCCGCGATTGTGGAACCAGTGGAAGGCCATCTTCAGCGCGACCTCGACCCCGGAGGAGCCATTGTCGGCGTAGAACACCTTGGCCAGGGGCGCGCGGCCCGCCTGTCGTGGTGCGATCTCCAGCAGGCGTTCGGCCAGTTCGATGGCGGGTTCGTGGGTGCAGCCGGCGAGGATGACCTGCTCCAGCGTTTGCGTCTGGCGGGCGATGGCGTGGGCGATCCGCGGCTCGGCGTGGCCGTGCAGGTTGGTCCACCAGCTGCTCACCGCGTCCAGCACGCGCCGGCCGTCGTGGCCGATCAGCCAGGCGCCCTCGCCGCGGGCCACCGTCAGCAACGGCAGCGCGGCGGATTCGTCCTGCGCCGTTTTCGCCATGCCGATGCCGTGTTCGCGCATCTGGGTGCACGGATGCCAGAGCACTTCGAGGTCGCGTGCGCGCCAGCGCCGCGCGACCGTTATCATGTCGCCATCGTGATGCCCTTTCATTCGTCCATTATCGCCGCCGGGGCGGCCGCATGAGCCGCCGCCTGCCGGTCATCCACGGAATCACCGAACACGACGCCGGGCCGTACCGGATGGAGCGGCTCGACCTCGAATTCGGCAACGGCGAGCGCCGGCTCTACGAGCGCCTGCACGGGCGCGGCCACGGCGCGGTCGCGGTGGTGCCGATGCTGGACGCGGAAACGGTGCTGCTGATCCGCGAGTACGCGGCCGGGGTGCACCGCTACGAGCTCGGCCTGGTCAAGGGCCGGATCGACGCCGGCGAGACTCCCGAGCAGGCGGCCAACCGCGAGCTGATGGAGGAAGCGGGCTATGGCGCACGCGACGTTCGGGTGCTGCGCGGGCTGACGCTCGCGCCGACCTACATGAGCCACCAGACCCATCTGGTGCTGGCGCGCGACCTGTACCCGCAGCGCCTGGCCGGCGACGAACCCGAGCTGCCGGAAGTGGTGCCGTGGAAGCTGGCAGACCTGGGGCAGTTGATCCTGCAGGAGGATTTCTCCGAAGGCCGCACGATCGCCGGCTTGTTCATCGTCCGTGAGTGGCTGCAACGACATGATGGTCGATGATGCATTGCGCGATGGCGTGATCGCGCTGGCGCACCGCGCCGCTGCCGAGATCCTTGCCGTTTACGAGGGCGAGTTCGCGGTTCGCGAAAAAGACGACCGTTCGCCGCTGACCGCCGCCGACATGGCCTCGCACCGCTGCATCGTGGCCGGACTGGCGGCACTGACGCCGCAGGTTCCGGTGCTGTCGGAGGAATCGAAGGACACCGACATTGACCAGCGCCGGCAGTGGCGCACTTTCTGGCTGGTCGATCCGCTCGACGGCACCCGCGAGTTCATCAAGCGCAACGGCGAATTCACCGTCAACATCGCGCTGGTCGAAGACGGCGTGGCGACGTTCGGCGTGATCCAGCAGCCGACCACGGGCGCGCTCTGGCACGGCGTGCCGGGTCGGGGCGCGTTTCGACGCGAACACGGGACCGACGTCCCCGTCCACGCGCGCATTCCCGCCAGCATGCCCTTGCGCGTCGCCGCCAGCCGGTCGCATCGCGATGGCCGCACGCAGGCGATCATCGACACCCTGCCGGATTGCGAAGTGCTCGGCTGCGGTTCGTCGCTGAAATTCTGCAGGATTGCCGAGGGTGCGATCGACCTGTACCCGCGCTTCGGACCGACCAGCGAGTGGGATACCGCCGCCGGACAGGCCATCCTGGAGGCGGCGGGTGGCGCGGTGCTCGATCCGCGGCGCCGACCGTTCCGCTACAACCAGCGCGACACCCTGCTCAACGGCGATTTCGTCGCGCTGGGCGACCGCGCGCTGCTGTCGAGGCTGCCGGCATGATCGGCCAGCGCACGATCGACGACCTGCTGGAAATCATGTCCGCGCTGCGCGACCCGAAAGGCGGCTGTCCGTGGGACAAGGAGCAGACCTTCGCCACGATCGCGCCCTACACCATCGAGGAAGCCTACGAGGTCGCCGATGCGATCGACCGCGGCGACATGGCCGATCTCAGGGACGAACTGGGCGACCTGCTGCTGCAGGTGGTGTTCCACGCCCGGATGGCGCAGGAGGTCGGCGCGTTCGCCTTCGCCGATGTGGTCGAGGCGATCTGCGACAAGATGACCCGCCGGCATCCGCACGTGTTCGGCGACGCCAGTTTCGAGGACGCCGAGGCCCAGCTGGCCGACTGGGAGGCGCGCAAGCGCGCCGAACGCATGGCCCGGGGCGAGTCCGATGCATCGGCGCTGGCCGGGATCGCCCGCGGCCTGCCCGAGTGGCAGCGCGCCGTGAAGCTCCAGCACAAGGCGGCCAAGGTCGGCTTCGACTGGCCCGGCCCCGATCCGGTGCTGGACAAGCTGGCCGAGGAAATCGATGAGGTCCGCGCCGAATTCGACGCAGTGGCCGCCATGTCGGACGATGCCGCCGCCCGCGACCGGCTGGAAGATGAAATCGGCGACGTGCTGTTTGTCTGCGCCAACCTCGCCCGTCACGCCAAGGTGGATTTCGGCGCCGCCCTGCGCCGCGCCAACCGCAAGTTCGAACGCCGGTTCCGGGCGATGGAGGCGCTGGCGGAAGCCGACGGTGGCCTCGTCGGGAAATCGCTGGACGTGCAGGATCGCTACTGGGCGCGCGTCAAACTGGCCGAGAAATCCTGATTGCAGGAGGAGGGGGATCGATGTCGCGCTTCGCCAGTTTTCGCGAGTTCTATCCGTTCTATCTCGGCGAGCACCGCAACCGCACCTGCCGTCGGCTGCACTTCGTCGGCACCAGTCTTTCGATCGGCTTCATCGTGCTGACGATCAGGTCGATGAATCCCTGGTGGCTGCTGGCGGCGCTGGCTTCCGGCTACGCCTTCGCCTGGGTCGGGCATTTCTTCTTCGAGAAGAATCGCCCGGCCACGTTCAGGCATCCGCTGTATTCGTTCGCCGGCGACTGGGTGATGTATCGGGACATCCTGATCGGCAGGATTCCGTTCTAGCGTTGCCATGCAGGCGCCTGCATGCAGGCTGTGGATGCCTGGGCAATCCTGCCGTCACTCCCGGAAGATCAACCACGCCGCCACGGCGATCAACGCGAAGCCGGCCCAGTGGTTCCACTTCAGCGGCTGACCCAGATACCACGCCGAGAACCCGGCGAACACCAGCAGGGTGATGACCTCCTGCATGCCCTTGAGCTGAGGCGCCGTGAATACACTGCTGCCGATCCGGTTGGCGGGAACCATCAGCGTGTATTCGAAGAAGGCGATGCACCAACTGAGCAGGATGACCTTGGGCAACGCAACCTCGCGGTATTTCAGGTGGCCGTACCAGGCGAAGGTCATGAACACGTTGGAGCAGACCAGCAGCAGCGGGGTCAACAGGCGGGCGGGCATGCAAGGATCCTCGTAGTGGCGGTCGATGGCGGCGTTCTTCACGCGGATTCGACCGCCAGGGCGTCATCTTGCGCCCATCAAGGCGCAACGGGTGGTCGCATGAACGAAGGCGGACAATCGGGGCTGGTGCTCATCATCGAGGACAACCGGAACATCTCCGAGATGGTCGGCGAATTCCTCGAGGGCCGCGGCTTCGAAGTGGACTACGCTGCCGACGGGCTTGATGGCTACCGGCTGGCGGCCGAGAACACCTATGACGCCATCGTGCTCGACCTGATGCTGCCGCGGCTGGACGGTGTCGAGGTCTGCAAGCGTCTGCGCAGCGAGGCGCGCAAGGCCACCCCGATCCTGATGCTGACCGCACGCGACACCCTGGACGACAAGCTGACCGGGCTGTCCTCGGGGGCCGACGATTACCTGACAAAACCATTTGCGATCCGCGAACTGGAGGCGCGCCTGCACGCCCTGATCCGTCGCGATCGCCGCCAGATCGGCGCCGAGTCGCTGCGGGTGGGCGACCTTGAGCTGGATCCGGGCGCGCTGCGCGCCACCCGCGCAGGCGTCGAACTGCAGCTGTCGCCGATCGGGCTGCGGCTGCTGTCGATCCTGATGCGCGAATCCCCCCGGGTGGTGAGCCGACAGGAAATCGAGCGCGAGATCTGGGGCGACGACCTGCCCGATTCGGACACCTTGCGCAGCCATCTCTACAACCTGCGCAAGGTGATGGACAAGCCGTTCGACCGTCCGTTGCTGCACACCGTGCAGAGCGCAGGCTATCGCATCGCCGATCTGGCTGCCTAGCTCGCGGTGCCCGTCGTGACGACCTGGCAATACCGCGTTCGCAGGATCTTCCTGCTGCAGCTGGCGCTGGTGAGCGGCGTTGCCGCCTGCGGTCTTGCGGCCTTGGCGTGGTATGGCGATGCGGCGCATACGTGGTTGCCCTCCGCGGTGTTTTTCATCGCTGCGCTGGTCATGCTGGCGATCCTCTGGATCGGCGATCGCGCCGCCCGCCGCGCGATCGCGCCGGTGTGCTGGATATTGCGCGAGGTCGGCTCCTGGGATCCGCGTCGTCCCGATCCCGATGCGCTGGCTCCCGAACGGCTGCCGGAGGGCGTTCGCGACGACGTCCGTACGCTGGCCGATGCCCTGTACGGCTTCGGGAACCGCCTGCGCGAGCACGCCGTGCGCGAACGCGAGTTCACGCGGGCGGCCAGCCATGAACTGCGGACCCCGTTGACCGTGATCCGGGTAGCCGCGGATCTGATAGAGCACGATGAAGCCCTGTCCGATGCGTCGAGGCGTTCGCTGGAACGAATCCAGTCCTCGGTCGTCGGGATGGAGGCGATCATCGATGCCCTGCTGCTGCTGGCGCGCAGCGAGGAAGTGGAGCCCGAGGCCGAGGATTTCGCCGCCGGCGATGTGGTGGAGCGGGAACTGGCGCGGGTCCGCCCGCTGGCCGATGCAAAGGGTCTGACATTGTTGCTGGAACGCGACGGCGACCGCGAACTGCACGCACCGCCGCGGATGCTCCAGATCGTGGTCGGACGCCTGCTCGACAACGCGATCCGCTACACCCGGGAAGGCGAAGTCCGGGTTCGCCTGCTGCCTGACCGCCTGCAGGTGTGCGACAGCGGCATCGGCATGGACGCGGCGACGCTGGAACACGCGATCGAGCCGTTCTACTGTGGCTCCGGGCCTTGCGATGCCTCCGGGCCGGGATTGGGCCTGACCATTGCCCATCGGCTCGCCGAACGCTGCGGCTGGGCACTGGGGCTGGAAAGCGCGGCCGGACGCGGTACCTGCGCCAGCGTGGTGTTCCACCCCGAGCAGGCGCCTGGGGCCGCCTCGGAGGGTTCGGCCAACGCGTGACGCCGCCTCGAAGCTGACCCGAAGCTGACCCGAATCCGAAGTCTTCTGGAAGAACCAGCCCGAATGGCACGGTGCAGGAATGCGCAGCGCGGGTAGTATCCGCACCCTGTCAACCTTCTCGGCACGCGTGCGTTCAATGACACGTTGCCGTCTCCTCTGGCTTGGATTGAATGAACAGAACCGCACGTTCCAGCAGCCTTTCGAGCCCACGCCGGCTGGGCATTGCAGCCGTTGTCGTTGCTGCGGTCGCCGGCGCCTGGTATCTGTGGGGCCACCGCGGCGATGCCTCCGGCGATGGCGGCTATCGCACCGAAACCGTGCAGCGTGGCGCCATCCGGGTGACCATTTCCTCCACCGGCACGCTCAGTGCGATCTCCACGGTCACCGTCGGCAGCCAGATCTCCGGACAGGTGACCGATGTGCTGGTGGATTTCAACTCGCCGGTGAAAAAGGGCGACATCCTTGCCCGGATCGATCCTTCCACCTACCGCGCACAGCTGGAGCAGGGCAATGCGGCGATTGCGAGCGCGCGCGCCCAGCTTGCCCAGGCGCAGGCCACGCTGCGCAATGCCACCCTCGATTTCCAGCGCAAGCAGGATCTGGTCCAGCAAAAGCTCATCGCCCGCAGCGATTTCGACCTGGCGCGGGCCGCGCTCGATCAGGCCAGGGCGCAGGTGAACTCGGCGCAGGCGCAGATCCGCCAGCAGACCGCATCGGTTCAGAACACCCAGGTCAACATCGATCGCGCGATCATCCGTTCGCCGGTCGATGGCGTGGTCCTGACCCGCAAGATCGATCCCGGCCAGACCGTGGCGGCGAGCTTCTCGGCGCCGGAGCTGTTCACCATCGCCGAGGACCTGTCGAAGATGCAGATCCAGCTGTCGGTGGATGAATCCGACATCGGGCAGATCCGGGTCGGGCAGCAGGTCAGCTTCACCGCCGACGCCTTCCCGGATCGTCAGTTCAAGGGCGTGGTCGAGCAGGTGCGTCTGGCCGCCACGACCACCAACAATGTCGTCACCTATCCGGTGATCGTGACCGTGGACAACAGCGACGGAACCCTGCTGCCGGGTTTGACCGTGAATGCCGAAATCGAGGTCAGCAGTCGCGAGAACGTGCTCAAGCTCGGGAACGCCGCCCTGCGCTTCAAGCCCAGCGACGATTCTCCGCTGTCCAGCCTGCAGCCGGAGGGCGCCAGCGGTCCGCCAGGCGGTTCGGGTGGTGGTGGCGCTGACATGAGCCGGGATTGGCAGATGCTGGCGGCGAGCCTCGACCTGAACGCCGAACAGAAGGCTGCCTTCGACCAGGCGCTGGAGGAGATGCAGCGGCGGCAGGCCGAGCGCGCAGCGCAGTGGCAGCAGAACAATCAGTCGCAGCAAGGTGGCGGCAACCGCCTGTTCGGCGGTGGCCGCGGATTTGGCGGTCGCCCCGGTGGCGGCAGCGCCGATCCCGGCATGATGGCGCAGATGCGCGCGCGCATGCGCGACCGGCTGAACCAGCAGTTCGCCGCGTTCGTGGCGACCTTGAGTCCGGTCCAGCGCGGCAAGTGGAACCTCGGCGTCGACGCCCAGCTCAGCGCCCGTCGCGTCACCGTCTATCGCCTGGCCAACGGCAAGCCGGAAGCCATCTCGATCAAGATCGGCGCCAGCGACGGCAGCAGTACCGAAGTCTCAGGGCCGAACGTTCGCGAAGGCGACCAGATCATTTCGGGTGAACGGGCCGCCGCGGGAGGCAAGTGATGGCCGATGCCGCCGTTCCGGTGATCCGTACCCGCAAGATCGGCAAGGTATATTCGGCCGGCACCGAGGCTGAGGTGGTGGCGCTGCGCGGCGTGGACCTGGAGATCGAGCGCGGCGGCTTCGTCGCCATCATGGGACCTTCCGGTTCGGGGAAATCGACCTTGATGAACTTGCTGGGCTGCCTGGACCGGCCGACGACCGGCAGCTACGAATGCGATGGCGTGGACGTGGCGACGCTGGATGCGGAGGAACTGGCGCGGCTGCGGCGCGAAAAGATCGGTTTCGTGTTCCAGGGCTTCCACCTGTTGCCGCGCATGGACGCCACCGACAACGTGGCGATGCCGCTGGGCTATGCGCGCGTGCCGCACGAGGAGCGTCGGCGGAGGGCACTCGAGGCGCTGGCGGCAGTGGGCCTGGCCGAACGTGCCGACCATCATCCCAATGAGCTGTCCGGCGGCCAGCAGCAGCGCGTGGCGATCGCCCGCGCACTGGTCAACCACCCTCCGATCCTGCTGGCCGACGAGCCCACCGGCGCGCTCGACAGCAAATCCGGCGAGGAAGTCCTTGCGCTGTTCAAGCGCCTGCGCGACGACGGCCATACCGTGATCCTGATCACCCACGATGCCCACGTCGCCGCCCACGCGGACCGCACCTACGTCATGCACGACGGCGAGCTGCATGCCCAGCAGGGAGCCACACCATGACCTGGCTCGACGTCCTCCGTACCGCGTTCTTCGCCCTGCGCGGCAACTGGGCGCGCAGCGCGCTGACGTCGCTGGGCGTGATCATCGGCATCGCGGCCGTCATCGTGATGGTGTCGATCGGGCAGGGCACCCAGGCCGAGATCGACAAGATGGTGTCGGGGCTGGGTTCGCAGCGGCTCGACATCAGCAGCTTCGGCGGGATGGGGCCGGGCGGAGCACGGATGGCGCAGGGCAGCCGCTGGTCGCTGACCGTGGGCGACGTGGAGGCGATTCGCAACGAAGTGCCGGAAGTGCAGTACGCCGCCGGTTCGCTGCGCGGCGGTGCGCAGATCGTTTCGGGCGTCAACAACACCTCGACCCAGTGGCAGGGCGTGCAGCCGGACTGGTTCCAGATCAACGACTGGCAGATCGCGCAGGGCAACGGTTTCGACACCTCCGACTACGGCGGCGGCTCGAAATCGGTGCTGATCGGCGAAACCGTGCGCAAGACGCTGTTCGGCGACGATTCCGGAATCGGCCAGACCATCCGCATCGGCCGGGTGCCGTTCACCGTGGTGGGCGTGCTGGGGCCGAAGGGGCAGGGCGGTTTCGGTCAGGACCAGGACGATCTCGTGGTGGTACCACTGGAAACGGCCCGGCGCCGGCTGTCGAGTTCGACCGACATGCCGCCGGGCGCGGTCCAGCAGATTGCGGTGGGCGTCGATGACGCCCGCAACCTCGACAGCGCCCAGAGCGAGATCGAAAGTCTGCTGCGCCAGCGCCACAAGATCGCGCCCGGCGCCGACGACGATTTCGCGGTGCGCAACATCGCCCAGATCGTGGCCACCCGCACCGCGACCACCAACCTGATGTCCAAGCTGCTGGGTGCGGTGGCCGGCATCTGCCTGGTGATCGGCGGCATCGGGATCATGAACATCATGCTGGTTTCGGTCACCGAGCGGATTCGCGAGATTGGATTGCGGATGGCGGTTGGGGCCGGTCCTTCCGACGTGCGCCGACAGTTCCTCACCGAGGCGATGCTGATTTCGCTGGGCGGCGGCGTGATCGGGATTGTCATAGGCGTCGTCGGCGCCTTGATCGTGGGAAAGATCGGCGACCTGCCGGTCCAGCTGGATTCCAAGGTGGTGCTGCTGGCGGCGACGTTCTCGATCTGCACCGGGCTGTTCTTCGGCTATTACCCGGCGCGCAAGGCCTCGCTGCTCGATCCGATCGAGGCGCTGCGCTCGCAGTAAGGACGACGCCGAATGAATCCGTCCTGGACTCTTCGGCATTGGCCGAGGCGTCCGTGCGGCCCCGTCCAGCGCGCCGGCGCCGGGTTGTGGCAAAATTGACCGGCCAAAGCGGACCCTGCCGCCGGTTGCGATCCGCACGATGCCTGATCGAAAGCCCAATGTGCCAGCCGAAGTCGGGGTTCCCCCGAATGGCTGACGTCCATGGGCATCTCCCGCGCAGTCCCGCCGGCGTCCTGCGCGCCCTGCGCTGGTCGCTGCTCGGGCTGAAGGCGGCCTGGTTGAACGAATCCTCGTTCCGGCTGGAAGTCTACCTTCTGGCCATTCTCGGGCCGTTGGGTTGGTACCTGGGGGAAACCGGCGTCGAGCGTGCGATGCTGATCGGCAGTTGTCTGCTGGTGCTGGCGATGGAGCTGATGAACTCCTCGATGGAGGCCGTGATCGAACGGTTCGGCGCGGAGCGGCACGAGCTTTCGGGTCGTGCCAAGGACATGGGCTCGGCGGCGGTGTTCATGCTGATGATGAACGTGGTGCTGGTGTGGGCGCTGTTGCTGTTGCCCCGCGTGTGGCCGCAGTGACGGTCTGGGCGGTCGGATGAGGATGAAATGGACCTGAGTTTCCTGACCAGCCCCGATGCGTGGCTTACCCTGGTCACGCTGAGCGCGCTCGAAATCGTGCTGGGCATCGACAATCTGGTGTTCATCTCGATCGCGGTCGGCCGGTTGCCGGAGAACCGCAAGTCGCTTGCGCGCAGGCTTGGCATCGCCGCCGCCTGCATCACCCGGGTCCTGCTGCTGGTGACGCTGGCGCACCTGGCGCGGATGCACCAGAACCTGTTCGATGTCGGCGGCATGGGAATTTCGATCCGCGACCTCGTGCTGATCCTCGGCGGCGCTTTCCTGCTGTACAAGGGCACCCAGGAAATCCGCGAACTGATCAGCGGCGGCGAGGACGAGGATCCGCGAACCACCAAGGCCTCGGCGGTGTTCGGTTTCGTGATCGCACAGATCGCCGTCATCGACATCGTGTTCTCGCTGGATTCGGTCATCACGGCCGTCGGCATCGCCGAGCACATCCCGATCATGGTGGCGGCGATCCTCGCCGCGGTCGCGATCATGCTGCTGGCCGCCGATCCGCTGGGGGTCTTCATCGACAACAACCCGACCGTGAAAATGCTGGCGCTGGCGTTCATCCTGCTGGTCGGCGTCGTGCTGATCCTCGACGGGATCGAGGTCCACGTGCCCAAGCCGTACATCTACTTCGCGATGGGCTTTTCGGTGCTGGTCGAATGGCTGAACCTGCTGATGCGGCGCAAGGCGGCGAACCGCGGCATCCCCGGCGCCGGCGAGTGGTGATCCGCGATGCCGTTTCTTGACCAGATCGACCCGATCGCACTCTCGCTGGGGCCGGTCAAGGTGCACTGGTACGGGCTGATGTACCTGCTCGGCTTTGCCGTGGCCTGGTGGCTGGGCGCGCGCCGCGCCCGCGCCGGGCGCCTGCCGGGCGTGAACGAAGCCGGGTTTTCCGACCTGATGTTCTACGCGATGCTCGGCGTCGTCCTGGGTGGGCGGATCGGCTACATGCTGTTCTACGGATTTGCCGACCTGATTCGCGATCCGCTGTCGTTGTTTCGGGTCTGGGAAGGCGGCATGAGCTTCCACGGCGGCCTGCTGGGCGTGCTGGCGGCGATCGGCTGGTGGTCGCGCAAGCACTGCCTGCATTATTTCGATACGGTGGATTTCGTCGCGCCGCTGGTACCGGCGGGGTTGGGTTTCGGCCGCTTGGGCAACTTCATCGGCGGCGAATTGTGGGGCAAGCCGACCGCGGGAACGATGTTCGACGGATGGGGCGTGGTGTTTCCGCGCGCCCTGCCTGCGCCATTTTCCTCGATGGATCCGGCTACGCTGCGGGCGCAGTTCGACGCCGGATTGCTCAACGGTTTTGCCCGCCATCCATCGCAGCTGTACCAGGCGGCGCTGGAAGGGCTGGTGCTGTTTTGCGTGCTGGTCTGGTATTCGCGCAGGCCGCGTCCGCGCTTTGCCGTCTCGGGCTGGTTCGCGCTGCTGTACGGCTGTTTCCGCTTCCTCGTCGAGTTCGTGCGCGAGCCGGACGAACAGCTGGGCTACCTCGCATTCGGCTGGCTGACCATGGGGCAGGTGCTCAGCACGCCGTTGATTCTGCTGGGCGTGTTCTGGCTGTGGAAATCGCGTTCAGCTCCGACCCTGGAACCGGAGCCGCGCTGATGCGGCAGTACCTGGATCTGCTGCGGCACGTGCTGGAACACGGCAGCGAGAAATCCGACCGCACCGGCACCGGCACCCGCAGCGTGTTCGGCTGGCAGATGCGGTTCGATTTGAACGCGGGCTTCCCGCTGGTGACGACCAAGAAGCTGCACCTGCGTTCGATCGTCCACGAACTGCTGTGGTTCCTGCAGGGCAGCACCAACATCGCCTATCTTAAGGCGAACAGGGTCAGCATCTGGGACGAGTGGGCCGATGCCGACGGCGAGCTGGGGCCGGTCTACGGCAAACAGTGGCGCAACTGGGAAGGCGCGAACGGGCAAACCGTGGATCAGATCGCGTGGCTGATCGACGAGATCCGCCGCAATCCCGATTCGCGCCGGCTGATCGTCTCCGCCTGGAACGTGGCCGACCTGCCGAAGATGGCGCTGATGCCCTGCCACACCCTGTTCCAGTTCTATGTGGCGGGCGGCAAGCTGAGCTGCCAGCTCTACCAGCGCAGCGGCGACATCTTCCTCGGCGTGCCGTTCAACATCGCCAGCTATGCGCTGCTGACCCACATGGTGGCGCAGGTGTGCGGACTGGGCGTCGGCGATTTCGTGCACACGCTGGGCGATGCGCATCTGTATTCCAATCATTTCGAACAGGCGCGCGATCAGCTGGAGCGCACGCCGCGCGCATTGCCGACGCTGCGTTTGAACCCGGACATGCGCGACATCTTCGGTTTCCGCTTCGAGGACATCGCCATCGAAGGCTACGATCCGTGGCCTGCGATCAAGGCACCGGTTGCCGTCTAATATCTATCGTCATGCCCGCGCAGGCGGGCATTCATGGATGTTGTCTTTGGACATTTCACTGATCGCCGCGCTGGACCGCAACTACGCCATTGGCAGGGGCAATGCGCTGCCGTGGCACCTGCCGGACGACCTGAAGCGGTTCAAGGCGCTGACACTGGGGAAACCCATCCTGATGGGACGCAAGACCGCGCTGGCGCTGGGGCGCGCGCTGCCGAAGCGGCGCAATCTGGTGCTTACGCGCGGCGGGCAAGTGCCGTTTGCCGGAATGGAAGCGGTGGCCTCGCTGGACGCTGCCATCGCGCTGGCGGCGGGCGATGCCGGCGCGCTGTGCGTGATCGGCGGCGGCGAGGTGTTTGCGTTGGCGCTGCCGTTGGCGACGCGGTTGTTCCTGACTTGGGTCGATGCCGAGGTCGAAGGCGCCGATGCGTTCTTTCCGCGCTTCGATGCGCGCCACTGGTGCGAAACCGCGCGCGAAGCGCATCCGGCCGACGCGACGCATGCGTTCGCGTTCGATTTCGTGGATTACGAGCGCAGCTGACGGTTCGGCGGCAGCGGATTGCGACCCGCGTCGACGGCCCGGCTACTGCGGGTTTGGCAGCCGGTGGCGGGAGGGGCCCTGATGCTGGTGCTGAGACTGGTGCGGACGCGGTGGGCGCTGCTTCGGCGGGGGCGCCGGCACGTCGCGGCCCGGCACCTGCACCACGTGCAGGTCGTCGGTATCGAGCTGGAGCGCGGTGAGCTTGCCGCCCCACACTGCGCCGGTGTCGATCGCGTGCACGCCGTGGCCGACGAACAAGCCCAGCGTGCTCCAGTGGCCGCTGACGATCTTCAGGTCACGCGGCGCATGGCCGGGAACCGCGTACCACGGGTACAGGCCGGGCGGCTGGCTGCCGGGAGCGCCTTTCTGGTCGAAGGCGATCCGACCGCGTGGACTGCAGTAGCGCATCCGGGTGCAGGCGTTGATGATCGCGCGCGCGCGTTCTACCCCGTGCAACTGCGGCGACCAGTCCGGCCGGTCTCCGAACATGTTGCGCAACAGCGAGCGGAAACCGTCGCCGCGCAAGCGTGCCTCGACTTCGCGGGCGTGCTTTTCGGCTTGCTGGGTGGTCCACCGCGGGGCCAGCCCGGCATGTACCATCATCCAGCCCAGCGCGCGGTCGCTGTGGATGAGCTCGCATCCGCGCAGCCAGGCCAGCAGTTCCGGCGCGTCCTCGGCGAACAGCACGCCCTGCAGGTCGGAATTGACCCGACGCTGCTCTTCGGGCGTCCGCTGGGAAATCGCCAGCAGCGACAGGTCATGGTTGCCGAGCACCACGTGGCTGACTTCACGCAGCGAATGCACCAGACGAAGAGTCTCGATCGACTGCCCGCCGCGGTTGACCAGATCGCCGCAGAACCACAGCCGGTCCACCGCCGGGTCGAAGCGGATCCGATCCAGCAGGCGCCGGGTGACGTCGAAGCACCCTTGCAGGTCGCCGATTGCCCAGACCGCCATTTCAGTGCAGCGTGCGCGGGATGGACAAGGTGAACTGCGGGATGGGCGCGGCGAAACGAGTGCCGTCGTCGGCGAGTACATCGTAGCTGCCGCGCATGACGCCGGTATCGGTTTCCAGCACCGCGCCCGAGGTGTACTCGAAGCCCTCTCCCGGACGCAGCCAGGGCTGCTCGCCGACCACGCCCTCGCCCCGCACTTCCTCGACCTTGCCGTTGCCGTCGGTGATCAACCAGCGGCGGCCGAGCAGGCGCGCGGCCACCTTGCCGCGGTTGTGGATGCGCACGGTGTAGGCGAACACGTAGCGTCCGGTTTCCGGCGCCGATTGTTCGTCCAGGAAGCAGGCATCGACGGCGATGTCGAACCTGTAATCGTTATCGTCCATGCAGTCATTCTAGCCGTCGTCTAGCCGCGGCACGATGATTGCGCGCAGTCCGTTCACCCCGAGGCCAGACGGTTGGCCAGATGCACGAAGGCGGCGACAGGGATCTGTTCGGCGCGCGCATCGGCCGAAATCCCGGCCGATTCGATGGCCGGGGCGTCGGCCAGCCCCTTGAGCGCATTGCGCAGGGTCTTGCGGCGCTGGCCGAAAGCGGCCCGGATGACGTGGGCAAACAGCGCGGGGTCGTGGATGCCGACTTGCGCCACGGGCAGCGGCACCAGCCGAACCACGGCCGAATCCACCTTGGGCGCCGGACGGAAGGCGCCTGGCGGGACGGTGAACAGCGGCGTCACCGTGGCAAAGGCCTGCAACATCACCGTCAGCCGGCCATAGACCTTGCTGCCGTGGGCGGAGGCCATGCGCTCGACCACTTCCTTTTGCAGCATGAAGTGCATGTCGGCGATGGCGCCGGCGTGGGCCAGCGCGTGGAACAGGATCGGCGAACTGAGGTTGTAGGGCAGGTTGCCGACCAAGCGAATGCGGCCACCGGGAGCGTCCAGTTCGGCGGCGAGCGCGGTGAAGTCCACGCCCAGCACGTCGCCCTCGATCAGACGCAGTTCGCCGTGGGCGCGGGCGGCGGCCTGCAGCGGCGCGTGCAGGTCGCGGTCGAATTCGATGGCGGTCAGCGCGCCGTGCCGCTCCAGCAACGGGAACGTCAGCGCGCCCTGGCCGGGGCCGATTTCGACCAGCGCATCGCCCGGCTGCGGATCGATCGCCTGCACGATTTTCGCGATCACGCCGCGCTCGTGCAGGAAATTCTGGCCGAGGTGCTTCTTCGCACCGGCGTGGAAGCCTGGCGCCGCCGCGTCGACTGGATGCCGGCGATTCACAGCAGCCGGGTCCCGAGCGGAACGTCGCGATCCGGCACGCACAGCGCCACCGCGCCGTCGGCATCGTGGAAGCCGGTCACCAGGCACTGGGACATCAGCGGGCCGATTTGCTTGTCGGGGAAATTGACCACCGCGACCACCAGCCGCCCCGCCAGGTCTTCGGGCCGATAGTGCGCGGTAATCTGTGCGCTGGACTTGCGCACGCCCAGTTCGGGGCCGAAGTCGATCTGCAGGACGTAGGCGGGTTTGCGCGCCTGCGGAAACGGCACTGCGGACAGCACCCGCCCGACCCGCAGTTCGACCTTCAGGAAGTCGTTGAACGTGATATCGTCCATCAGGCGAGCCGGTTGCGCGCGGCCAGCCGCGCGCAGGTGTCGATGGCGGCGAACAGACTGGACGGATCCGCCCGCCCGGCGCCGGCCAGATCCAGCGCCGTGCCGTGGTCCACCGCCACCCGCGGGTAGGGCAGGCCGAGGCTGATGTTGACGGCGTGGGCGAAGTCGGCGTGCTTGAGCACCGGCAACCCCTGGTCGTGATACATCGCCAGCACCGCGTCGAAGCCGCGCAACTTCTCCGGAAGGAAGGCGGTGTCGGCGGGCAGCGGGCCGACCAGCCGCATGCCTTCGCCTCGCAGCCGCTCCAGCGTCGGGATGAGCACGTCGAGTTCCTCGCGGCCGAGCAAGCCGTCCTCGCCGGCATGCGGGTTCAGGCCGAGCACGGCGATCACGGGCTGGCGGATGGCGAACTGGACGCGCAACGCGCGCGAAAGGATATGCAGTGTATCGGCCAGCGCGTCGGCTGTTATCCGGTCCGCGACTTCGCGCAGCGGGATGTGCACGGTCTGCAGCGCCACCTTGACCACCGGGTTGGCCAGCATCATCACCACTTGGCAACCGGCCTGTGTCGCCAGCAATCCGGTGGTGCCGGTGTAGGGAATGCCGCCGGCGTTGATGACGGCCTTGTGGAACGGGCCCGTCGCGAGGCCGTCGAGTTCGCCGTCGAGGCAGGCCTGGCCGGCGCGGGTCAGGCTGGCGACGAGCGACGCGGCGTTGGTGGGCTCCGGTATGCCGGGTGTCGCGGCGGTGGGATGCGGGATGTCGTGGATTTCCAGACTGCGCGGATCGCGCGGCGTTTCGCCCCGGGCGTGCAGGAACAGCGGCAGGTTCAGACGTTCCGCCGCGTGTCGCAGCGTCGCGGCATCACCGAACAGGACCAGTTCGGCATCCCAGCTGCGCTGGGCCGCGCGCACGACGAGTTCCGGGCCGATGCCTGCGGGCTCGCCCGGCACGAGCGCCAGTCGAGGCCGCATGCGTGTCAGTACTCTGATGCCGATCCGGGCTCGGGCGTCGACCTGGGGTGTTCCTTGGGAGGAGCGGGCAACTCGGGCAGGGTGGAATGGCCCTGGGCGTCGCGAATGTCGACAAAGGCCTCGCTGCGCATCTCGCGCAGGAAACGACCCCATTCATCTTCCATCTTGCGACGTCCGATGGTCTCGCGGATCTGGCCGCGCAGGGCTTCGCTGGCGGAGGTGATTTCGCGTGAACCGGTTCGCTGCACGATGACCCAGCCCTCGTCGACCTTGAACGGAGCCGAGGTCTGGCCGTCGGCAAGGGCGGCAAGCTGCATGCCCATGGCCGCGCCGTGGGATTCGGCGGTGAACCAGCCGAGGTCGCCTCCGCGAAACCGCGTGGCTTGGTCGTCGGAGTTTTCCCGCGCCAGCTTGGAGAAATCTCCTCCGGCGGCGAGTTGTCCGGCGATCCCATCGATCTTTGACTTCGCGGCGGCATCGCTGGTATTGGCATCGACCCGGACCAGAATTTCCCGCGCGGAGTACTGGGTCACTTTTTCGCCGGCTTCCGGCGCCTGATCGCGTACGTCGACCAGCTGCAGCAACTGGAAGCCGCTGGGGCCGCGGATCGGGCCGATCACCTGCCCCGGCTGCAACTGCTGGATCGCGGTGGCGAACGCGGGCGGAATCTCGTTGGCGCCGCGCCAGCCCAAGTCGCCGCCTTCGAGGGCGTTGGGGCTGTTGGAATAGCGCACGGCCGCCGCCGCGAAGGTCAGCTCACGACTTTCGATTGATCGCTTGATCCCTTCGATCTTCTGCGCCGCCGCCTGCACCTGCTCGGGGCTGGCGTTGTCCGGCGTGGCGACCAGGATATGGGCCAGATGGTATTGGCGGACGGCGGTGTTGGCTGCAGAGGCGAGCGCGGCATCGACCTCGGCCTCGCTGACGTTGATGCGGCTTTGGGCAAAGCTCTGCTGCAGCTTCTGGCCGATGATCTCGTCGCGCAGGTTGGCGCGGAATTCGCTCGGCGTCATGCCGTCTTTCGCGACGCGTTCGAGCAGCTGTGGCTGGGTGAGATTGTTCTGCCGGGCGATGCTGGCGAGTGCGCTGTCGATGTCGGCATCGGTGGCGGTGATCCCGGCGTCGGCGGCGCGCGCGACTTCCAGGCGTTGGAGGATCAGGCGTTCGAGCACCTGGCGTTCGAGCACGTCCGCCGGTGGCAGCATGTTCGGGCGATCGGCGTACTGGGAGCGGACGTTGGCGACTGCGCGGTCCAGATCGCTGCGCAGGATCACGTCTTCGTTGACCACGGCGGCGATGCTCTCCACCGGCTGGGTGCTGCCGGACTGCGCATGGACGGAGCCGGCGAGCAGCAGCAGCGGCAGCAGGGCCGAGGTGAGAAGTCGCGACTTGCGGTTGCTGGGGGAATGCATCATGGGCTGGGACTGGCTCGATCCGGCGAAGAGGGCTGGCCCGTCGCCATTTGCGGCGGAACCAGGTAGAGATCATCGCGATTGTAGCCGAGGATGGCCCGACGCAAGGTGCTGCGGGTGTCCTGGCCGGCGCCGCCAAGACCCTTGAGCTCGATTTCCAGCATCAAGGTGTTGTCGAGGCGACCATCGCGGTTGCGCATGTAGCGGCGGCCAACCAGCCGGACCGCGACGCAGCAGGAGTCCCACTGCACGCCCACCAGGCTCTCCAGGGTCTTGCGGTCGCGCAGCGAGTAATAGTGGCGTCCGACCACGCTCCAGGTCGGATTGATCGGGTACAGGAAGGAAAAATCCACCTGCTCCAGCAGGGCGCGGCGATAGCGGTAGGACAGGTTGATCACGCCATCGTTCGGGAACAGGTAGCGGGCACGCAGGCTGGCCAGGTCGGTGCGGCGGAATTTCGGGTCGCGCTGGTAGGAGGCGCCGAAGGTCCAGCGATCGGTGGGCGCGTAATTGACGTCCGCCACCCAGGCCGAGCGCCCCTGCTCGGTGATCGGCTCGCCGGGCAGGTGCACGCGCGAATCGCGGAAATAGCGGATCTGGCCGAGGCTGGCGGAGAAGCGTTCGCGTCCGTCCGCCTCCCGGATCATCCGGGTGCTGACCGCCAATGTGAGCTGGTTGGCGTCGGCCTGGCGGTCGGCGCCGGAATAGCGGTTGTCGCGAAACAGCTGGGGCCAGCCGAAGGTCAGCGGCTGGGTGTCGAACACCGGCATGTCGTCCTGGTCGGCATAGGGCACGTTCAGGTAGTACAGCCGCGGCTCGATCGTCTGCAGGTAACTGCGGCCCTTGACCTGCATCTGCCGATCGAAGAACAGCCCGGCGTCGAGGCTGAAGATCGATTGACCGCGCGAGGGCGAACTGTCGCCAAGGACCTGGGCCAGCGCGTGGTCCAAGGAGTAGCCGGTCTGCCGGAAGGCCAGGGTTGGGCGCAGGAACCAGGCGTTGCCTTCCAGCGGCAGGCTGATCCAGGGCTTGATGTCGAAGCGTGCGCCGGCCGGATACAGCGGGTGATGGAAGCGCACGACTTCGGCATCGATCCCGTAATGCACCGGACCGGTACCGATGGGGCTTTCCCAGTGCGCTGCGGCGCGCGGCATCCGGTCGTAGGGCAGGATCCAGTCGCTCAGGGTGTAGTCGGCCAGTTGCCAGTGGTCGGCGCTGAGCGAGACGGCCCAATTCGCGCCGCGCCCGTAGAGCCCGATGGCGCTGTAGGCGGTGGACTGGGAGAGGCCTTCGATGCTGTTGGTGAAGTCCTCGAAGTAGCGTGGATCGCTGATCCAGTTGACGTTGGCGCGGGCCTGCCAGTGATCGTCGATGTCCTGACGGGCATCGAAATGCACGCGCCAGCGGTCGCGGTCGCGCAAGCGGTCGTGGGGCATCCACAGCGCATCGAGGACGCCCTGGCCGTGTTCGTTCAGATAGCGGAACTGGGTGCCCAGCAGGCCTCCGCGACGTGACATGAACCTTGGGCTGAGGGTCATGTCGTAGTTCGGGGCCAGGTTCAGGTAGATCGGCTGGCTCCAGTCGAGGCCGTTGCGCCCCGAGTTGGAGATCTGCGGGTACAGCAGGCCGCTGCGGCGGCGATCGTCGGTGGGGAACATCAGCCACGGGAGGTACAGCACCGGAACCTTGCCCAGCTTGAGGCTGGCGCCGTGGGCGGTGGCCATGCCGGTGGACTGGTCGATGTCGATCCGGCGCGCGCTCAGTTCCCAGTGCCGCGCCTCGGGCGCGCAGGTCGAGTAGGTCGCGCCGTACAGGCTGCCAGTGTCTCCGGTCAGGTTGGCGCTCTTGGCGGTGCCGTTGCCACGTCGCGACAGCAGCTGGTAGCGGATGTCCTCAAGCGTGTGGGTATCGGTGTTCTGGTTGCCTTGCGCGTGCTCGGCGCGCAGGCGCAGCCCCGGCGCCTGATAGCGGATGTTGCCCTCGGCGGTATAGCGGCCCTGCTCCTGGTCGTAGGTGATTTCGTCGGCACCCATGAACTGGGCACCGCTGCGCATCGTCACGTTGCCGCGGAAAATCGGGTTGACGTCGGTGCCGGTGAGCTGGTCGCCCTCGATGTCCGTGGGCTGACCCTTGCTGTCGATGTCGAGACCTTCCGGCGCCTGCAGCGCTTCGGCGAACTGCGGGATCACGTCCACGATCGGGCACAGGCCCCAGTTCTGCGGGGTGTCGTCGCGGGCCTGCGCCTGCAGCGACAGGGCGATCATCAGGGGCAGGGCAAGAAGGCGCATGGCTGGGCGCACGGGATGGTCACAGGGGAAAACAGGCCGCTAGCTTGCCGGAACCGGCGGGTCGCGGCAAACGGCGGGGCCACTGCAAGTGAAAGGCGTCCATCACGGTTCCGGATCCGGTTGGCGAAGGGCCTTGACGTGGGCAAGACAGCTGTCGGCGAGCGCAGTCAGGTCATAGCCGCCTTCCAGCATCGAGACGATCCTGCCGCCGCAGCGGCGCCGGGAAAGCGCCACCAGCGCCTGGCTGAGCCAGGCGAAATCCTCGACTTCCAGACGCAGGTCGGCCAGCGGGTCGCGACGATGCCCGTCGAAACCGGCCGAAATGAACAACAGCTGCGGGGCGAAGGCGTTCAGCGCCGGCAGCAGCTCTTTCTCCCAGACGGCGCAGAACGCGCCGCCGTCGGCGCCGGGGGGCAGCGGAGCGTTGAAGACGTTGCCGCAGCCTGTCTCGCGGCGTGCGCCGGTACCGGGATACAGCGGGGACTGGTGGCTGCTGGCGTAGGCGACGCGGGGCTCGGATTCGAAGATGGCCTGGGTGCCGTTGCCGTGATGGACGTCGAAATCGACGATCGCCACGCGCCGCAGCCCGTGCGCGTCGAGCGCGTGACGCGCCGCGATCACGATGTTGTTGAGCAGGCAAAATCCCATTGCGGTGCTGGCGGTGGCGTGGTGGCCAGGCGGCCGCACCGCGCAGAAGGCGCGCCGTGCCTGCCCGCCCAGGACGGCATCGACCGCAGCGATGCCGGCGCCGGCCGCGCGCAGGGCCGCCTCGGCGGATCCGGGCGAGACCACGGTGTCCGGGTCCAGCGCCAGCAGCCCGGAGGACACCGGCGCGAGCACGCGATCCAGCAGCTCCGGTGTGTGGACGCGCAGAAGGTGCTCGCGGCTGGCGCGCGGGGCCTGCCGCCAGTCGAGGTCGGGGCAGGCCTCGCGCAGGGCCTGCAGGATGACTGCAAGCCGCTGCGGTGATTCGACGTGGGCGCTGCCGGTGTGGTGCTCCAGGCAGGCGGGATGGGTGAAGAGTTGCAGCGTGGCCGCGGTCACGGGGCCGGGGGCTTGCGCCGGCGCTCGTGGTTCCACATCACCTCGCCGTGGCCGCTGGCGTGGGCGAGCACCCTCGAAAGCACGAACAGCAGGTCGGACAGGCGATTGAGGTAGTGCTGCGGCTGCGGCCGGAGGGTTTCACTGCGCGCCAGCGCGACGGTGATCCGCTCGGCACGACGTACCACGGTGCGCGCGATGTGGCAGCGCGCCGAAGCCTCGCCGCCACCGGGCAGGATGAATTCCTTGAGGAACGGCAGGCTTTCGTTGTAGTGATCGAGATGGCGCTCCAGCGCCTCGACGTCGGCATCGAAGATCGCTTCGTGGCCGGGGATGCACAGCTCGCCGCCGAGGTCGAACAACTGGTGCTGAACGTGGATCAGCAGCTCGCGGATGTCATCCTGCATCGGCGCCTGCAGCAGCAGGCCGATGCAGCTGTTGGCCTCGTCGACGGTGCCGTAGGCCTCGACCCGCAGGGAATCCTTGCCGACCCGCGAGCCGTTGCCGAGCCCGGTGCTGCCGTCGTCGCCGGTGCGGGTGTAGATCTTGCTGAGGCGGTTGGCCATCAGGCGGTCTGTGCGTGCAGCGCCGGGTTGCGGCGGCGCAGCAGCTCGAAGCCGCCGAACAGCAGCGCAGCGTAGAACAGGGTGCCGGCCACGGTCCACTGGAAGAACGGGATGCTGGCCACGTAGGCCGCGAGCAGACCGCTGGCATCCTGCGGATACATGCTGCCGCCCAGCCAGGTGCCGAAGTTGGTGAACAGGAAGAACAGCACCGAGCCGGTCAGCGAATAGGCCAGCACGCGGCCGCTGCCGACCTTGCCGCGCAGCCCGAAGCCGAGCACGGTGGACAGCGCGATGCAGGCATAGACCATCAGGTAGCTGGCGTTGGCGAACCAGCTCCAGTAGATGCCGCCGTTGACCAGACCCAGCGCTAGATCGGACACGAACATCGCCAGCAGCGGCACTGCCAGCGCCCAGCCGCGCTTGACGAAATAGGCGCCGCCGAACAGCGCCACCGCCTCGATCGGGGAGAAATTCGGCGGATGCGGGAGCAGCCGGCTCAGGGCCGCGGCGAAGATCAGGGCGGCGAGGATCAGGGGAGCGGCGGCGAGCGTGGCGGGGCGATTCATGGCGAGCGGAAAATCACGACGGCGGAGCGGCAAGCATAGCGCAACCACCCGTCAGATCGGCGTCAATCCCTCCTGCGCCGCCGCGACGCGTCATTGCGGATCGCAATGGGCGTGGCGAACACGGTGATTTCCTCGCGGTCGTGGAACAGCTGGCGCGCGCGGATGGTCAGGGGCTTTTGCGCCTGCTGTTCGAACAACTCGAGGCACAGCCGGGTTTCCTGCCAACGCTTTTTCATCGGCAGTTTCAGGTTGAAGAGGGTGTGGCGGCACCAGCCCTCGCGCAGCCATGTGGCCATGCGCTCGGCCACGCGGCGCGGCTGTTCCACCATGTCGCAAATCATCCAGTCCAGGGGATGCGGCGGTTGCCAGGAAAAACCGTCGGCGCGCAGGTGCTGCACCCGGCCGGTGTCGAGGACGCTCTGGCGCAGAGGCCCGTTGTCGATGGCGGAAACGCGCAACTGGTGGCGGGTCAGCACCCAGGACCAGCCGCCGGGTGCCGCGCCGAGATCGGCGGCGACCATGCCTTCTTTCATCAGCCGCGCACGCTCGTCTTCGGAGAGCAGCACCAGCAGCGCTTCTTCCAGTTTCAGCGCCGAGCGCGAAGGCGCGTCCTTGTGCATCTTCAGGCGCGGGACGCCCAGCGGCCACGGCGCGCTGTCGCCGGGGCGGCTGCTGGCCAGCAAGACGTGGTCGCCGTCGAGCAGGCACACATGCAGGCGCGGCAGCCTGCGGCTGTCCTGCTGGGTCAGCAGGTCGGCCTTGCGCAGCGCCGGCCGCAGCGCGTTGCCCAGGCTGCGCGCCAGCCCGGCCAGCGGCTTGCCGGCATCGCTGTCCGGGTGCTCCATCACCAGCTCGCCGAAGCGCGGCCCGCCCTGCAGCGCCGCCAGCATCGGCGCGATGCGGTCGCTCGCGTCGAGGTCTTTCAGCTCGGCCAGCAGGCGCAATTTCTGCCGCGCGAAGATCAGGGTGGAGAATGGCAGCGCACGATCCAGCGCTTCGCCGTCTTCGCAGAAAAACAGCACATAGCCGCTGTCGCGCTCGGTGCGCGCATAGCCGGCGATGCCCACCTGCGCCGCGCGATCGGTCAGCTCCACCGCGAGTTCGGGTTCGAAGCCTTGGCGGCAGTAGCAGAGCAGGCCGGTTGAAGTCATGGCGGCATTGTAGGGCGACGGATGTCAACACATTCAGGAAAAAGCACTGGACGCGGATCAACACGGAAAGACGCGGATTGGATCCTTATCCGTGTTGATCAGCGTGATCCGCGTCAAGACGCTCGTGCTCTTGTGGATCAGTAATTCGGCCCGCCCAGTTCGCCGTAGTGCTTGAGCACCGCGCAGGCGGCGTCGCGCTGCACGTCGCGCACGACTTCAATGCCGCGTTTGTTGAGCTCACCCACCCAGTCCGCCGGCAGCGGGCCTTCGTCGAAGGCGGTGAGAGTCATGACGTCTTCGGCGCGGGCACCGATCAGCAGGCGGTCGATGCCGGCCCACATGGTGGCACCGTAGCACTGGCAGCAGGGTTGCGCGGAGGTGGCCAGCGTCACCGGGCCGCCCAGCTCGTTCAACCGGAACTGCTGCAAGCGTTGCTGCGCCAGCATGTAGGCCATGGTTTCCGCGTGCGCCAGCGAGCAACTTTGGCGCACCACCCGGTTCACGCCCACCGCGATCAATTGGTCTTGCGGGCTGAACACCGCCGCGCCGAACGGGCCGCCGCTCTGGCGCTCGACGTTGTGTTTCGACAGCTCGATGGCGAAGCCGACTTTGGCCTCGTCGCTGGAGAAATCGCGACCGGCTACGTCCAGTTCCAGCACCCAGATGGGCAGGGTGATGTGCAACTGCGCGGGCAGCGGCATCGGCATGGTGTCAGGCCTTCTGCGTCCAGGTGTCGCGCAGGGTGACGCTGCGGTTGAATACCGGCGCAGCGGCCTTGTGGTCGTAGCGGTCGGCGACGAAATAGCCCAGTCGCTCGAACTGGAAACTTTGCTCCGGCGCGGCCTGCGCGGCGGCGGGCTCGACATAGCCGGTCACCACCTTGCGCGACTCAGGGTTGAGATAATCGACATAGGTCTTGCCGCCCTCGTCATTGTCAGGATCGGCGACGGTGAACAGGCGGTCGTACAGGCGAATTTCCGCCGCCACCGCGTGCTTCGCGCTGACCCAGTGGATGGTGCCTTTCACCTTGCGGTTGGCACCCTCCATGCCGGGGCGCGAGTCCAGGTCCAGCGTGCAGCGCAGTTCGACGATATTGCCGGAGCCGTCCTTCACCGCCTCATCGCAGCGAATGATGCCGGCCCCGCGCAGGCGCACGTCGCCGCCCAGGGTGAGGCGTTTGAAGCCCTTGGGCGGGACTTCCTCGAAGTCCTCGCGTTCGATCCACAGCTCGCGTGCAAACGGGATCTCGCGTTCGCCCTGCGCCTCGTCCTTGGGGTGGTTGGCGAATCGCAGCGTTTCCTCGTGGCCTGCGTCGAGGTTGGTCAGCACGACCTTTAGCGGATCGATCACCGCCATCCGGCGCGGTGCGTGCGCGTCCAAATCGTCGCGCAACGCGCCTTCGAGAATGGAAATGTCGAGCAGCGAATTCTGCTTGCTGATGCCGACGCGCTCGACCATCAGCTTCAGTGCCGATGCGGTGTAGCCACGGCGACGGATGCCCTGCAGAGTGGGCATGCGCGGGTCGTCCCAGCCGTCCACCAGCTTGTCGGTGACCAGCGCCATCAGCTTGCGCTTGCTCATCACCAGGTAGTTGAAATTCAGGCGCGAGAACTCGATCTGGCGCGGCTTGGACGCTTCCTTCGGCAACCCCTTGGCGAGCAGCGGTTCCAGCAGCTCGGGGTGATGCGCCAGGTCCACGTGGTCCACGCTCCAGTCGTACAGCGGGCGGTGGTCCTCGAACTCCAGCGTGCACAGCGAATGGGTGATGCCCTCGATGGCGTCGCCCAGCGCGTGGGCGAAGTCGTACATCGGGTAGATCGGCCATTCGCTGCCGGTGTTCTGGTGTTCGACGTGCTTGATCCGGTACAGCGCCGGATCGCGCAGGTTGATGTTCCCGCTGGCCATGTCGATCTTGGCGCGCAGGGTGCGTGCGCCATCGGGGAATTCGCCGGCGCGCATGCGCCGGAACAGGTCGAGGTTTTCCTCGACGCTGCGCTCGCGGAAAGGCGAATTGCGGCCCGGCTCGATCAGGCTGCCGCGATACTCGCGCACCTGTTCGGCGGAAAGATCGCAGACGAAGGCCTTGCCGTCGCGGATCAGTTTTTCGGCGGCCAGGTAATACACGCCGAAGTAGTCCGAAGCGTGGCGCAGGCTGTGCCAGTCGAAGCCCAGCCAGCGCACGTCGTCCTGGATGGCGCGCACATATTCGGGGTCTTCGCGGGCGGGGTTGGTGTCGTCCAGGCGCAGGTTGCAGACCCCGCCGAATTCCTGCGCAATGCCGAAGTCCAGGCAAATGGCCTTGGCATGACCGATATGCAGGTAGCCGTTGGGTTCCGGCGGGAAGCGGGTCTTGATCGCCGTGTGCTTGCCGCTGGCAAGATCGTCACGGACGATCTGGCGGATGAAGTCGGTGCGCACGGGGGCGTCGGCGGAATCGGGCGGGATCGAGGACACGGTTGGCTGCGCTCTGGATTCGACCGATTAGTCTAGCGGACGGACATCGAGATGGGATTCCTGACGGCGGACTTGCTAGGCTGCCGCGCATGCGAACCGTTTACGTTGCCGAAAACCTGATCGATGCCCATCTGGTGAAGCACGCGCTGGAGGCCGAGAGCATTCCCGCGTTCGTGCGCGGCGAGGCGCTGACCGGCGGCATCGGCGAGCTCGGCGTGTTCGGACTGGTGGGGGTGATGGTGCCGGATCTGGCGGTGCCTGAGGCGCGCGAGATCATTGCCCGCCTGCACCTGGGCACGCCGGCGCAGGCGGGGGTGTCGGCCGAAGGCGGTCTTCCCGGCGCCTTGCCGGCATGAGCCCAGCGCAGTCCAGGCAAGCGGCCACGCTGGAACTGTTGGCCGGGGCCGCCCTCATCGGCAGCAACGGGCTGATGGTGCGCCTGACCGGAATGCCGCCGACGACCGTGGGCTTCTGGCGAATGCTGCTGTCCGGCGTGCTGCTGGCGGCGCTGGTGCAAGTCCGGCACGGCTGGCAGCCGCTGTCGCGCAAGGCGTGGTGGTGGATCGCGGTTCCAGTGGTCGCGTTCACGCTGGATCTGTGGGCCTGGCACCGGAGCATCCTGCTGGTGGGGCCGGGGCTGGCGACCCTGCTCGCCAATACCCAGGTGTTTTTCATGGCGCTGGCGGGAGTGCTCCTGTTTGGCGAACGATTGGGTTTGCGTTTCGTCGCGGGGGTGCTGCTGGCGTTCTTCGGCCTGTGGCTGCTGCTGGGGGCGGATTGGGCCGGCCTGCCGGCGCAGTACCGCTGGGGCGTCTGGCTGGGGCTGGGTGCGGGGCTGGCCTATGCCGTTTACAACGTGGGGATCAAGCGATCCCAGTTCGAGGCGGCCATTGGCAAAGCGCGGGTGCCGATCGAGCAGGTGCTGTGCATCGCCGCGTTCGGCAGCGCGCTGTGCCTTGGGCTGATCGGAGGGGCCGAAGGTGAAGCGTTCGCGCCACCGTCGCTGCAGACATGGGGATTGCTGCTGGCGCTGGCCGCCGTCGGGCATTGCCTGAGCTGGATCCTGATTTCGCGCTCGATGGTGGCGTTGCCAGTGGCGCTGGCGGGGCTGTTGCTGCTGGCGCAGCCGATCGTGGCCTATCTGCTGGACATGCTGGTGCTGGATCTGATTCCGACGCCGCGCCAGTGGGCGGGCCTGGCGGTCAGCCTGGCCGGAATTTTCGTGGCGGGCATGAAGCTCCGCCAGGAACGCGCCGCACAGGAGGCGTGAACGCCGGCGGGGCGCGCTGGATCAGCGCTGCGTCAGATGGGCCTGCGCGATGGCGGCGATGGCGGTGCCGATGGTATGCAGGAAACCGTCCAGCGCCGACGATTTGCGCCAGACCAGCGCGATCCGGCGGCTGGGCGCGGGTTTGTGGAATTTCACCAGTTTGATGCCTTCCGGCTGCACGATCGGCGGCCGGACCGACAGCGTCGGCAGCAGCGTGACGCCGACGCCGGTGGCGACCATCTGGCGCAGGGTTTCCAGACTGGTGGCGCGGAAGTCCGCCTCCTCCCGTGCGCCCGACAACCGGCATACGTCCAGCGCTTGATCGCGCAGGCAGTGGCCGTCTTCCAGCAGCAGCAGGCTCGTGTGATTGAGATCGGAGGTGTCCAACGTCTTGCGATGCGCCAGCGGATGGTCGGCCGGTGCCGCCAGCAGGAAGGGTTCCTCGAACAGGAACTGCGCGTGCAGCGAATCGTCGTGGATCGGCAGGGCCAGCAGCGCGGCGTCCAACTGGCCGTCGCGCAGGCGATGCAGCAGCAGGTCGCTCTTTTCCTCGGTCAGCAGCAGTTCGAGCTTCGGGAATTTCGCGTGCAACTCGGGAACCACATGCGGCAGCAGGTAGGGCGCCAGCGTCGGAAAGGCGCCGAGGCGCAGGCGTCCGGCCTCCGGATTGGCGCCGCGCCGCGCCGCTTCCTTCAATTCCTCGGCTTCGGCCAGGATCCGCCGCGCCCGCTGCGCCGCGTCCTTGCCGGCGGCGGTCAGCATGACCTTGCGCGGGGCGCGTTCGACCAGCTTCACCCCGAGCTCTTCCTCCAGCTTCATGATCTGGGTTGAAAGCGTGGGCTGGCTGACGAAGCAGGCTTGGGCCGCCTTGCCGAAGTGGCGCAGGTCGGCAAGGGCCACGAGGTATTTCAGGTCGCGCAGGTTCATGGGGGGCTTCGCGTTGGGTGGAGCAGAGGAGCATTTTTTGACGCGGATGAACGCGGACGAAGCAATGCCGGCTTTAGGGTGCAGTGAGGAGCCTCGTTGTTTTCATCAAGGGGGGGCGCTTCCGGCAAGTAGATGTTCGCCCAACCCAGTTCTCGCACCTGATCGAAAAATGAGTGTGCAGGATACGCAGCCATTCGTCTGCGAAACGATGCCTGCCTTCGCGGGGATGACGAGCAAACCCGGGTCATCCCTTTTCATCCGCGTTTATCCGCGTCAATCCGCGTCCAAAACTCATGCCGCCTCGGCCACTGTCGGCGCGGAGTGCCGGATCAGATAGTCGAACGCGGACAGCGCCGCGGTGGAACCGGCGCCCATCGCAATGGCGATCTGCTTGAACGGTTCGGTGGTCGCGTCTCCGGCTGCGAACACGCCGGGCAGATTGGTGCGGCCGGCATCGTCGATCACGATCTCGCCACGAGGCGACAGGGCGACGCTGCGTTGCAGCCACTCGGTGTTGGGCAGCAGGCCGATCTGGACGAACACGCCGCCGAGCTCGAGCTCATGCTTGTCGCCGCTGGAACGGTCGATGTAGCGCAGGCCAGTGAGCTTGCTGCCGTCGCCCAGCATTTCGCTGGTTTGCGCGTTCAGGTGCACGGCGACGTTCGGCAGGCTGTACAGCTTGCGCTGCAGCACCGCATCGGCGCGCAGCTTGCCGTCGAATTCCAGCACCGTCACGTGCTCGACCACGCCGGCCAGGTCGATGGCGGCCTCGATCCCGGAGTTGCCGCCGCCGATCACCGCGACCTTCTTGCCCTTGAACAGCGGGCCGTCGCAGTGCGGGCAGTAGGTGACGCCCTTGGTGCGGTATTCGGCCTCGCCGGGCACGCCGGTCTGGCGCCAGCGTGCACCGGGGGCGAGCACCAGGCTCCTGGTGCGCAGCGTGGCGCCGCTTTCCAGCTCAAGGGCGATCAACTCGCCTTCCTTCAGCGCAGGCTGCAGCGTTTTTGCACGTTGCGCGGTGATCACGTCCACGCCGTAGCTGCGGACGTGCGCTTCCAGCGATGCCGCCAGCTTCGGGCCTTCGGTGTATTCCACCGAAGGGAAATTCTCGATCGCCAGGGTGTCCTGCACCTGGCCGCCGAAGCGTTCGGCCACCAGGCCGGTGCGGATGCCCTTGCGCGCCGCGTAGATCGCGGCCGCCGCGCCGGCCGGGCCGCCGCCGACGACCAGCACGTCGTAGGGGTCGCGTTCGCTGAGCGCTTTGGCGGCACGGGCGCTGGCTCCGGTATCGAGTTTGGCGAGGATCTGCTCGATGCTCATGCGTCCGGCATCGAATTCAGCGCCGTTCATGTAAACCGTGGGCACCGAGAGAATCTGCTTTTCCTCGACCTCCTGCGGGAACAGCGCGCCGTCGATGGCGACGTGGCGGATGCGCGGGTTGAGCACGCTCATCGCGTTCAGCGCCTGCACCGTGTCCGGGCAGCTCTGGCAGTGCAGCGACATGTAGGTTTCGAAACGGTACTCGCCATCCAGCGCGCGCACCTGCTCGGCCAGCGCGTCGTCGATCTTCACCGGATGGCCGCCGACCTGCAGCAGGGCCAGCACCAGCGAAGTGAATTCGTGACCAAGCGGAATGCCGGCGAAGGCCACGACAACGTCGCTGCCGCTGCGGCGGATTTCGAACGAAGGCCGGCGCGCGGCCTCGCCGCTGCGGCGGGTGATCTTCGGCGACAGCGTGGCGATCTCGTCGAGCAGCGCGTCCAACTCGCGCGAAGCGTCGGAATCGTCCAGCGCGGCGACCAGTTCGATCGGTTGCTGGAGCTTCTCCAGGTAGGCGGCAAGCTGGGTCTTGAGGGTGGCATCCAACATGGCTTGTCTCCTTCGGATATCGGGTGGAGCGGTTTACTGGGAGCGCAGGCCGCCCGGCGGGCGGGGGGGCCCGCCGGGCGGTGCGATCGTGGTGAAAAAAGCCGCGACCCACGCGCGTGGCGCGCGCGGATCGCGTGGAGTGCGGATCAGATCTTGCCGACCAGGTCCAGCGACGGCGCGATGGTCTTGGCGCCTTCCTTCCACTTCGCCGGGCACACTTCATTCGGATGGTTGGCGACGTATTGCGCGGCCTTGAGCTTGCGCAGGGTCTCGGTGACGTCGCGGGCGATCGCGTTGTCGTGCACTTCCATCGTCTTGATGGTGCCGCTCGGATCGAGGATGAAGGTGCCGCGCAGCGCCAGGCCCGCTTCGGGGATGTGGACCTGGAACATGTTGGTCAGCTGGTGGGTCGGATCGCCGACCAGCGCGAAGGTCGCCTTGCCGACCGCCGGGCTGGTCTCGTGCCAGACCTTGTGGCTGAAGTGGGTGTCGGTGGTGATCGCGTAGACCTCGGCGCCGGCCTGCTGGAACTCGGCGTAATGCTCGGCGGCGTCTTCGATCTCGGTCGGGCAATTGAAGGTGAAGGCGGCCGGCATGAAGATCAGGACCGACCACTTGCCTTGCAGGTCCTTCTCGGTCAGTTCGATGAACTGGCCGTTCTTGAACGCATTGACCTTGAACGGCTGGATCTGGGTGTTGATCAGGGACATTTCGCTTTCTCCTGGGGTGCGGGTGGGATTGGGAACGGGTGCAGGTTAGGAAGAATCGATAGATATGTAAAATCGTTTGTTGTGATCGAGACGATATGATATATCTATCGAATCCGCGCTTGCCGCAGATCTGAAGGTGGAGCCGAAGCCGCTCCGCAGATACCATCCCGCGCATGCCGGACACTGCCGCCCGCGTGAAATCCAGGCTCGCGCAATCGCGCGAGCGGATCGGAGCCGCCGATGCGGAAATCCTGCTGGCGCATGTTCTTGGCAGGCCGCGCGGCTGGCTGTTCGCCCATGACGACGTCGAACTCGACGCGGCCCAGGACGCCGCGTTCGAACGCCTCGTCGCGCGTCGTCAGGCCGGCGAGCCGGTGGCCTACCTGACCGGGACGCAGGGATTCTGGACCCTGGATCTGGCGGTGACGCCGGCCACCCTGGTGCCGCGGTCGGAAACCGAACTGCTGGTCGAGCAGGCGTTGGCGAAAATTCCCGCCGGTGCCCCGTGGCGGCTGGCGGATCTGGGTACCGGCAGCGGTGCGATCGCGCTGGCGCTGGCCAAAGAGCGCCCGCGCTCGCGCATGGTCGCGACCGACCTGAGCGAGGACGCGCTGGCCGTGGCGCGCGCCAACGCGGTTCGCAACGGGATAGGCAATGTCGAATTCCGCGCCGGAAGCTGGCTGGAGCCGCTGCAAGGCGAAATTTTCGATCTGATCGCCGCCAATCCGCCCTATGTCGCGGACGGAGACCCCCATCTCGCCCAGGGCGACCTGCGCTTCGAGCCAACGCTGGCCTTGTCCTGCGGCGCGGACGGGCTGAACGCGATCCGCACGATCGCCGCCGCCGCGCCGGCGATCCTGCGCCCCGGCGGCTGGCTGCTGTTCGAACACGGTTTCGACCAGGGTGCAGCGGTGCGGGCGCTTCTCGATGAAACCGGGTTCGTCGAAGTCGAAACCATGCGCGATCTGGAAGGCCGCGACCGCGTCACGCTGGGACGAAGGGCGTAGCTGCCGAGGCGG
>NZ_JAMQHN010000170.1 GCF_025993755.1 Thermomonas sp.
GGTGACCCTGATGCTGCGGTCATCGATCCTAAGGATAGTCGCGGGCACAAGAACGCCTATTTGGCCCAGATTCGCGATATCGCAATTTATGAGAGCCTGGCAGATGCAGGGATACGCGCCGGCACGATCATGGATCTTGGATGCGGCTCGGGCAGTGCAACGCTTCCGTTACTCCGCGCAGGCCATCGCGTGCTGGGTCTGGATATTTCCGCAGGCTTGCTGCGTCATGCGCAACGCCGGTGTGACGGCATGGATTGCCTGTTTGTGCAGACCGACGGTGGGCTACCACCACTGTCGCCCGGAAAGCTCGACGCAGTCATCATCTACGGGGTTCTTTGCTATACGATCGATGACAATTCTGTCAAAGCGATCCTTGCACGAATCCGCGAAGCCCTGCGCCCTGACGCACCTCTCATCATGATTGAACAAGTAAGATCACGACGTCGACTGACTGAGGGCGGGTTCAAGGTGCAGCGCACTTTGGGGGAGTGGCACGAACTTCTCGACAGCAGTGGATTCAAGATCAAGTCGGCCACAATCCTGCGCCATGGACGCTTCCCTACCACTCCTCTCATTGCTGCAGGCATGGTTCCGCGAAGTGCATGGAATACGATCCAAAAACTGGAAAGCGCCGTGGCGGCAGTGACAGGTGTATTTCCCTGGGATTACGCGGAAGTCAGGTTCGTTGCAACGAGCTAGCATTACTCAGTACTCACGACATCGGCCAAACGTGGGCGCTCAACGTAGCTTCAGTCGACGCAACACACGCTCCGCCCGCATTGCAGCCGCGATCCCTCGCGCACGCCACAGGTTGAGTGCCACATCGCTGACCACCAACGGCTCGTCCACACCGCCCCACGCATGCTTGTAGGCACTCAGGCTGGCCTGCCCGAGAGGAGTTGGCAGAAAGTCGAATGAGCGAAGCCCTGCATCGCGGGCCTCACGCAGCATTGCCAGAAACAACTGGTCGGACGGATACAGGCCACGTGTTTCCGGATCATGTGCTCCGTGCAAATAGTAGCCGCGTGCCTCCCGGAACCCGACGCAAACGAACCCGCAGATCGCCCCTTCATGCTCGGCAACGATGGACGCATAGGGCGTGATCAGTTCGAAATAGCGTTCGGTATATCGTGCTGCACCGCCATGCCTTCGCACAGTGGCGAGATACAGCGCATGCAAACGCCGCCCGTCACCACTGACTCCCTTTCGAATAGAAAGCTCAGATCGTCTCTCACGGTTGGCTGCTCGACGCGGCTTTTCCCGCTGCCGCTCATTCCATCCCTGAAGATCTCCGATGACAATCGTGCCCAACGGGTGCACGGCGCGCGTTCGCGAATCTTCGCATGCGCATGGGGACTGCAGGCGAAGCATGTCGGCACGAAGATCTTTTGCGGCACGGATCACCGCGTCCAGATCCCGATTGCAATCACTACTGCCGATCGCGAAATCAGGATAGGCAATGCGAAACGGCCCTGCCCGGAAACAGGCAATCGAACCCCCTCCAAGCATATGCGATACGGTCGCACCAAGCCCTTCAACCAGAGCACGGTCCCAATGACTGGAAGACAGGTCAAGCATGGCCACTGACATCAGTCAAGAGCATTGAAACCATACCTTGCAAGGAAAAACGCTCGGCCATCTCCCGCAAACGAGTGGATTCGACGCGGGTTGCTAATCCTGTGCGAATCGCGTCGGCATATTCGACAGCATTTACTGACTGCGCCAACGTGCCGGTTCCTTGCGCGATCAGCGATGGTAGATCCCCCACCGGCATGGCAACCACCGACCGCCCCAGCTTGATCGCATCCGAAAACACCACCGGGATGCTTTCGATCCGCGACGGGATCAGCACCCAGTCCGCGCGCACGATGGCCGCCTCGGCCTCGGGCTTGGCAAGGTAGCCGCCCAGTTCAACAGGGCGGCCCGCCGCCTGCAGGGAGGCCACGCGCTCCCGCACCAGTCCATCCATGGGACCGCCACCCTGGATCTCGACCGCGTCGATGCGCGACCAATCCGCATCGGTCAGCTTGGCCAATGCCTCCAGCAGCAGATCGACCCCTTTGTTGGGGTGCCAGCGACCGAGGAACAGCAGCCGATACGGCGGCTGATTTCTGGGCGGCGGTGGATTGCACAGGGTGATCTTGCGCGTGCTGGGCAGAAACGCTACCGGCCTGCCCGCGATCCGCCGCGTGTCTTCCGCAAGCTTCAAACCGTCCGAATAGCAGGCGTCGGCGTCGCGCAGGACACGTCGCAACACCGAGCGCACCAGCGGGATGCGCCCCAGTGACCAGATATCGCTGCCCAGCGTCCACACCGCGTAGGGCAGCCCGCTGCGCCGCGCCGCGCGCCTTGCCCACAGCCCCGACGGCAGCGCCCACAGGGCGAGCATCTGCTTGCTCGGCCCGGCAGCAACCGCCGCATCGACCGCTCGCTGCCCGCCCCGCAGCACTTTCCAGATCCAGCGCAAATCGGACGGCCGCCACGGCTTCAAGGTGGACAGCGGGCGCCCGGGGGCCACATAGCGATGGATGGCGATGCATTCCGACCGCCACTCCACGGCATCCGCCGGCCCCGGCGCCACCACCCGGACCGGCAAGTGCAGGGCAAGCTCATCCACCAGGTCGGAGACAAACGAACCCGCCGCTTCGCTGCCATCGCCAGCGGCAGGGAACGAGGTCGAAATCAGAATCAACGCAGCCTCGGTCATGCGCGTTCCAGCTCCACGCAATGCCCCGCCGTCAGATGCGTCCAATCCGGCCAGAGACAGCCCAGCAGCCAAGCCGAAAGATTGATCGCCGGGATGCGGGAATGGCCCGCAACGACACCCCCCGCCAGAGCGAGGCAAAGCAGCAGCCCAGCGGTCCGAACCGCATGCAATGAACGCTGCAGCTTGACGACCCGCAGGCCGGCACGTCTGGCATCGCGCGCAAGCCCGAACTCGGTATAGCGCTGGAAGTCGTAGGGTGCGTCATGCAGTGGATACAGGAAGGGCATCGAAACCCAGGCCCGACCGCCAGGCTTCAATACCCGCGCGATCTCGCACAGAACCTGCTGCGGGTCCGGCACATGCTCGATGACTTCAAGGCAGGCCACCCCGTCAAACACCGCATCCGGAAACGGCAGCGCGACGGCATCGGCAAACACCGATGGACGCGCGCCGTAGAGCACACCGCCGGTCTGCGGATAGTCCAGCGCGACATAGCGCACGTCGTCCGTCAGCCGCCCTTCCAGCCAGCGGTCGGCCGCACCGACATCAAGCAGCATTCCCCGCGCCTGTGCAAGACCTTGCGGCACTGCACGCGCACCCAGCAGCCACTGCGGGTGCAAGGGCGTGCGGCGCAACAGGGCCGCAATGCGACGGATATGGCGCCTCATTCGTCACGCCGATAGGTCAGATTGGTGATCTGTTCCGACACCAGCCCGATCAGGAAAATAATCACCGCGGCGCTGAACAGCAGCGTGCTCATGTTGGTGAACTGGTGTCGGGTGGCAAAGGTGTATCCATACCACCCTGCCCCGGCGAGAAAGAAGGCCGCCGCTGTTGGTGCGAACAGCTTCAACGGTGAATACAGGCTCGCGATCTTGAAGATGATCAGCAGGAAGCGGATTCCATCTTTCAGCGGTCGGATATGGCTGCTGGTGCCGACACGCCTGGCCACCGGAATCGGCACATACGCAACCGGGTAGGCGCTGCGGAAGAACGCCATGGTACTGGTGGTGGGGTAGGAAAACCCGTTCGGCAGCAGGTGCAGGAATTCTCTGAACTTGTCGGCGCGGACGGCGCGGAAGCCCGAGGTCAGATCTTCCACCCTGTGCCCAGTCATCCAGCTGGCCAGCTTGTTGTAGAAGCCATTGGCGAGCCCTCGGGCGAAAGTGGCCTGGCCACTGGCGTTGCGTGCGCCAACAACCATGTCGTAACCCTCGTCGAGCTTGTCGAGCAACTGCTGGACATGCTCGGCGCTGTGCTGGCCGTCGGCGTCCATGAAGACCAGCACCTGCCCCGAGGCCGCACGGGCGCCACGCTTGATGGCAGCACCATTGCCCATGGAATAGTGGCTGCGCAAGATTTTCACGCCATGGCTGGCCGCGACAGACGCAGTATCGTCGCCGGAGCCGTCGTCCACGACGATGATCTCGGCTTCAGGGAAGCGCTGCCGCAGCCCGGGCAAAGTACGCCGCAAGCCCTCCGCCTCATTTTTTGCGGGAAGGATGATACTCAGCGACGTGGGCGAGGTCATTCAGGGAAGGTAGCCCGAACTGGATGCGGTGTGAAGTGCGGTTTGCATGGCCCGGGCCTGATGCGCAAGAGTTCGCATCCCGCCGCGATTGCGCTAAAGTCGGCAACAAGCAAAGGAGCGCCTACGCCAATGGCCACAGCCACCCCCGCCGCCAATCTGATGGGAATTACCGGCATCGCCCGGCGCCTGGTGCTGGACGGCGCCCTCGACGAGGCCGCCGCGCGCAAGGCCATGGACGCGGCCACGGCGGAAAAGCAGCCTTTGTCCTCCTATCTGGTCGAGCACCGGCTGGCCTCGTCCGCCGCCATTGCCGCCGCCAATTCGGTGGAGTTCGGGATGCCGTTGGTGGATGCGCTGGCGATCGACCCGGCGCAGTCGGGTATGGCGCTGGTCAAGGAAGACCTGCTGCGCAAGCACAATGTGCTGCCGCTGTACAAGCGCGGCAATCGGCTGTTCGTCGGCACCTCCGACCCGACCAACAACCACGCGCTGGAGGAACTCAAGTTCCATACCAACCTGACCGTCGAGCCGCTGCTGGTCGACGCCGACCAGATCAAGCGCTGCCTAGACTTGTGGCTTGAGGCGGCCGATGCCATGGCCGGCGACCTTGACGATTCGGAAGGGCTCGAAAACCTCGACGTGGGCAGCGGCGACGACGACCTCAGCAGCGAATCGGCGGCGGACACCGGAAGCGACGACACCCCGATTGTCAAATTCGTCAACAAGGCGCTGGTGGACGCGATCAAGAAGGGCGCCTCCGACATCCACTTCGAGCCCTATGAAACCGATTACCGCGTCCGCTACCGCATCGACGGCATCCTGCGAGTCGCCAAGAAAGCCCCGGTCAAGCTGAACGCCCGCATCGCCGCGCGCCTGAAGGTGATGTCGCAGCTCGACATCGCGGAAAAGCGCATCCCGCAGGACGGCCGCATCAAGCTCAACATCAGCAAGACCAAGCAAGTCGACTTCCGCGTCAGCACCCTGCCCACCCTGTTCGGCGAGAAGATCGTGCTGCGTATCCTCGACGGCAGCGCCGCCAAGATGGGCATCGACAAGCTCGGCTACGAGCCCGACCAGCAGAAACTCTTTCTGGACGCCATCCACAAGCCCTACGGCATGGTTCTGGTCACCGGTCCGACCGGCTCCGGCAAGACCGTGAGCCTGTACACCGCGCTGGGCATCCTGAACGACGAGACCCGCAACATCAGCACGGTCGAGGATCCGGTGGAAATCCGCCTGCCGGGCGTCAACCAGGTGCAGCAGAACGCCAAGCGCGGCATGACCTTCGCCGCCGCCCTGCGCAGCTTCCTGCGCCAGGATCCGGACGTGATCATGGTGGGCGAAATCCGCGACCTGGAAACTGCGGAAATCGCCGTGAAGGCGGCCCAGACCGGCCACATGGTGCTGTCCACCCTGCACACCAACGATGCGCCGCAGACCATCGCGCGCATGATGAACATGGGCATCGCGCCCTACAACATCACCAGTTCGGTCAACCTGGTCATCGCCCAGCGTCTGGTGCGCCGCCTGCACGACGGCTGCAAGCGCGCGGTGCCGCTGCCGGAGAACGCGCTGCTGGCCGAGGGCTTCACCGCCGACGAGGTCCACGAAGGCTTCACCGTGTACGAAGCCGTGGGCTGCCCCGACTGTACGGGCGGCTACAAGGGCCGGGCCGGCATCTACCAGGTGATGCCGATGACCGACGAAATCCAGCAAATCATCCTCGCTGGTGGTAATGTCCAGCAATTGACCGAGGCGTCCCTGCGCAGCGGTGTCCGCGATTTGCGGCGCTCTGCGCTCGACAAGGTGAAACAGGGGATCACCAGCCTCATCGAGATCAATCGCGTCACCAAGGACTGAAGGGGAACGCCATGTCCGCAGCACGCAGAGCCGCCGTCGCCAAATCCAGGGGCCGGGCCGAAGCCCGCCAGACGAACCAGGCCCAGGAGTTCGTATGGGTCGGCCGCGACAAGCGCGGGAAGGAAATGAAGGGCGAACAGCTCTCCCGCAGCGCCAACCTCTTGCGCGCTGAGTTGCGCAAGCAGGGCATCACGCCGACTTCGGTCAAGGCCAAACCCAAGCCCCTGTTCGGCGGCAGCGGCAAGAAGATCTCGGCGCGCGACATCGCCATCTTCAGCCGCCAGATCGCCACCATGATGAAATCCGGCGTGCCAATCGTGCAGGCGCTGGAAATCATCGCCCAGGGCAACAAGAACCCGAACATGAAGAAGATGGTCAACAGCCTTCGCAACGACATCGAAGGCGGCGCGTCCATTTACGAGGCCATGAGCCAGTTCCCGGTGCAATTCGACGACCTCTACCGCAACCTCGTGCGCGCCGGCGAAGCCTCCGGCGTGCTCGAAACCGTGCTGGAGACGATCGCCAACTACAAGGAAAACATCGAAAGCATCAAGGGCAAGGTCAAGAAGGCGCTTTTTTACCCGGCCGCGGTGATTGCGGTGGCGATCATCATCAGCGCGGTGCTGATGATCTTCGTGGTCCCGATGTTCAAGGAAGCCTTCTCGAGTTTCGGCGCCGACCTGCCCGCGTTCACCAATCTGGTGTTCGGCATCTCCGATTACGTGGTCAAGTATTTCTGGTTGATCGGCATCGTTCTTTTCGCGGCCGCTGCCGGTTTCATCTATGTCTACAAGCGCTCGGACAATCTGCGGCAGGCGGTTGACCGGACGATGCTGAAGATCCCCGTCATCGGCGAGCTCCTGCACAAATCCGCCATCGCGCGCTTTGCCCGCACCCTGGCCGTCACCTTCAAGGCCGGCGTGCCGCTGGTGGAAGCCCTCGACAGCGTGGCGGGCGCCACCGGCAGCCGCGTCTACGAAGTGGCCGTCCGCAAGATGCAGGAGGATGTCGCGGTCGGCTATCCCGTCAATGTGGCCATGAAGCAGGTCGGCCTGTTCCCGCACATGGTGGTGCAGATGACGGCGATCGGCGAGGAAGCCGGCGCGCTCGACACCATGCTGTTCAAGATCGCCGAGTTCTACGAGGAAGAGGTCAACAACACCGTGGACTCGCTGTCCAGCCTGATCGAACCGATGGTGATGGTGATCATCGGCGGCCTGGTGGGCTCGATCATCGTCGCGATGTACCTGCCGATCTTCAAGCTTGCCGCGACCGTGATGTAAGGGCGGAGCCGTTTCCTAAATGGCCTACCTCGACGCGCATCCCGGCCTCGGCTATCCCGCCGTGGCCGGGTTGGGTCTGCTGATCGGAAGTTTCCTCAACGTCGTCATCCTGCGTCTGCCGCCGCGGCTGGAATGGGGCTGGCGACGCGATGCGCGCGACATCCTCGAACAGACCGACCTCTACGAGCCGCCGCCGCCGGGGATCGTGGTCGAGCGCTCGCACTGCCCGCGCTGCAACCACCAGCTGGCCTGGTTCGAGAACATTCCGCTGCTGAGCTGGCTGGCCCTGCGCGGCAAGTGCCGTAGCTGCGGCAAGCCCATCTCGTTCCAGTACCCGCTGGTCGAACTGATCACCGGCCTGCTGTTCCTGGCCTGCGCCTGGCGCTTCGGATTCGGCTGGAAGTGCTTTGGCGCGCTGATTTTCACCGGTTACCTGATCGCGCTGTCGGGCATCGACCTGCGCACCAAACTGCTTCCGGACCAGCTGACCCTGCCCTTGATGTGGCTGGGGCTGGTGGCCGCCAGCGACAATCTCTACATGCCGACCAAACCGGCGCTGCTGGGCGCGATGGCCGGCTACATGAGCCTGTGGTCGGTGTACTGGGTGTTCAAGCAGCTCACCGGCAAGGAAGGCATGGGCCACGGGGATTTCAAGCTGCTGGCCGCGATCGGCGCCTGGGCCGGGCTGGCCGGCATCCTGCCCACGATCCTGCTGTCGTCCTTCCTGGGCGCGCTGATCGGTTCGCTGTGGCTGCTGGCGAAGGGCCGCGACAAGGCCACGCCGATTCCGTTCGGCCCGTATCTGGCGGTCGCCGGCTGGATCAGCTTCATGTGGGGCCCGAATCTGGTGGGATGGTATTTGCGGGTGTCGGGAATGGCCTGAAGCCGCTCCGCCCGGCAGCAAAGGGTTCGAC
>NZ_JAMQHN010000171.1 GCF_025993755.1 Thermomonas sp.
AACCACGCCCATCAACGCCGGCATGAACAGCGCCGAGATGCCCATGGTCGAGAAGATCGCGCCGAAGCTGGTTCCCGACCACTGCTTGTGCTGGAACCAGTAGGCGCCGATGGTGATCAGCCACGCCCCCCAGATGAAGAACTGGAGGAAGTTCATCACGATCAGGCGCAGCTTCAGGCTCACTTGGACTCCCTTGCGGCGCCGTGGTGGCGCGGCCAATGCCGCAGGTTAGTCATCGCCGCCGACGGCGGCAAGCGGATTGCACCGCCAGCGGCTGCGGCAACACGGCCTGTAACGCCGGCTCAATTCTCCCGCGCCACCACCCGATTGCGGCCAGTCATCTTGGCCTGGCGCAAGCGCAGGTCGGCACGCCGCAGCAGCTGGGCCAGCTCGGTGCCGTCCTGCGGCCAGCTCGAAATGCCGCCGCTGAAGGTCATCCGGATCGACGGCTCGCCCGGCTCGGGGACGTAGGGGTTGGCCGCGACGCTGCGGCGCAGGGTTTCCAGGCGCTCCCAGGCGCGACCGGTCGGCTGCTGCATCACCAGCGCGAACTCCTCGCCGCCCAGGCGCACCAGCCAGTCCTTGTCCTCCAGCCCGGAGCGCAGGACTTCCACCACGTGGCGCAGCGCCCGGTCGCCGGCGCTGTGCCCGAGTTCGTCGTTGATCCGGCGGAAATAATCGAGGTCGATCAGGGCCACCGACAGCGACAAGCCGGATTCGCTGGCGGCGTCGGCCAGCGCCGGGAATCGGTAGCTCAGCAGGGTGCGGTTGGGCAGTCCGGTCAGGCCGTCGGTGCCGGACAGCTCCACCAGCGACTGCATCCGGTACACCACGATGGCCATGACCGCGGTGGTGACGGAGATCATCAGCAGCCGCTGGATCACGTTGGATACCCGCGCGGTGCCGTAGTCGGCGGAGGCTAGCTGGTCGGGCACGGCGGCCAACGAGAACAGCAGCACCGCCAGCAGGCCGTACTGGAGCATCGCCAGTCCGCCGGCGTACAGGGTCAGGCGACCGTCGTTGCGCAGCGCGGTCATACCGATGGCGATCAGGTAGAAGGCCCAGACCACCATGCTGTTCAGGGCGCCGGCGAACGAACCGATCGCCAGCATCCCCAGCACCAGCGTCGTCAGGGTGATGTCGTAGCTGGTGGTCAGCCATGGCAGCCAGCGGAAGCGCCGTTTCTGCCGGGCCAGCATCAGCAACAACTGCGCCGCCAGCACGGTCAGGATCACCCCGGTGACCCCGGCCAGGCCCTCGGCGGGCGTGTATTCGTCAGTGGCGATGTTGACCAGTGGAAACAGAAGCAGCGCAAGCGACAAGCCGGCGCGAAGCTTGGCGACCAGCAATTCGCCGCCTGCCCCCACTTCCAGCATCAGTGCATCGGGCGGCGCCCGCAGGCGTCGCCAGAAACCTTGAAGGTCAGATCCGATACGTTCCACGCGTGCCCCCCGGTTCCGCTGCAGCATAGGCCGCGAAGGGGATGGACTCAAACCGGCATGCCGAGGGTGTGCGCTCGTTGCCACGCCGCGATGGCAACCGGCGTGGCGCAAACGCTTGACTGCATAATGAGAATCATTATCATTCGCTGCGGCCTGCTCTTTTCGTTCGGTCATGTCCGCCAGTTCGTCTTCCGAATCCACCTGTCGCCCTGCGACTCCCGCGACCTTTGCGCCGGCTGCGTGCCCATTGGTGCTGCTGGACAGCGGGCAACTGATGCAGGGCCGCAACGAGGTGCTGATTCGTCACGGCGACGAGATCTATCGCCTCCGTCATACCCGCAACGACAAGCTGATCCTGACCAAATGATTTTCCCCGGCGAGTCAAGGCCGAACTGACGGCCACGACGCACCGAAGCTTTCGACAACCCCTCCAGCCAGCCAGCGCACGCGCAAGCCAGCGAGCCCTTCAACCTTCCCTGGAATACTCATGCGTTTGCATCCGTTGTCCATTGCGCTGTCCGCCGCGCTCGTTGTTTTCGCCCCGACTCTTGCCCACGCCAGCCCTGTCGCTGCGCCTGCCGATCGCCCGGCCGACGTCGCTGTCGATACCGTCGATGCCGGGCTGGATGACGACGTCAAGGCGTTCGACCGAGTGGTCGTCACCGCCACCCGCACCGAGCGCGCGCTGATCGACGTGCCCAATACCGTGGACGAGATCGACCGCGATCAGATGGACAAGCATCTGGTCCAGAACCTGAAGGATCTGTTCCGCTACGAACCGGGCATCAGCGTCGGCAACAGCTTTGGCCGCTTCGGCATCGGCGACATCCGCATCCGCGGGCTGGGAGGCAACCGTGTGCGCATCCAGACCGACGGCATTGCGGTGCCGGATGCGTTTTCCATCGGCAGCTTCTCCAGCGCCAACCGCAACTTCGTCGACCTCGACACTCTCAAGCAGGTCGAGGTGGTGCGCGGCCCGACCAGCTCGCTGTACGGCTCGGACGCGCTGGGCGGTACGGTGTCGTTCATCACCAAGGACCCTTCGGATTATCTGGAGGACGGCAAGGATGCCTATTTTGGCTTCAAGCTCGGCTACGACGGCGAGTGGAACGGATTTTCGGTGGGCGCCACCGCTGCGTTCGGCGGCGAGCGCTGGTCGGGCATGCTGGCGTTCAACCACCGCCAGGGGCACGAGACGCGCAATCAGGGCGAAATCGGCGGTGCGGGCGCGACGCGCACCCGGCCAAATCCACAAGACCGCGACGGACGCAGCCTGCTCGGCAAGCTGGTGTTCGCGCCCAGCGCGGCGCAGCGCTTCACGCTGACCGTGGAAGGCAACGAGGACAACGCCGACACCGAAATGCTGACCTCGCAGGGTGTGCAGGCGCTGACCGGTGCCAACAACACGCGGGTAGGCGCCAACGACGGGCAGCGCCGCACGCGGGTGTCGCTGGCGCACCGGATCGATTTCCAGAACCGCTTTGTCGACAGCATCGACTGGCAGATCTACACCCAGAAGAGCACCACCACCCAGTACACCATCGAGGAGCGCACGCTGCCGCCGCCGACCCTGCAGGACGTGCGCGAGCGCTGGTTCCACTTCGATCAGCGCGAGGTCGGGCTGCAGGCCAACTTCCGCAAGGCGCTGGAAATCGGGTCGGCGCACCACGACCTGGCCTGGGGCCTGGACATGGTGCGCACCCGCACCGCGCAGCGTCGCGACGGGTTGCGCAGCTATCCGCTGACCGGTGCGAGCACGACGAACATGGCGCCTGACAACTTCCCGGTGCGCGACTTCCCGCTCAGCACCACCGCCAACGTGGCGGCGTATTTCCAGGACGAGATCGCACTGGCAGACGGCGCGCTGCGGCTGGTGCCGGCGCTGCGGGTTGACCACTACAGGCTGACCCCGCACATGGACGCCATCTTTGCCGGCGACAACCCCGGCGTGACGCTGAGCGGGTTGACCAAGACCAGCGTGTCGCCCAAGTTCGGCGTGGTCTGGCATTTCAGCGAAGACTGGTCGCTGTTCGGCGGCTACGCGCGCGGCTTCCGCTCGCCGCCCTACGCCGACGTCAACATCGGTTTCACCAACGTCCAGTTCGGCTACACCGCGATCGCCAATCCCAACCTGAAGCCGGAAACCAGCAACGGCTTCGAGCTGGGCCTGCGCTATTCCGGCCCGACCGCCTACGCCAGCCTGAGCGTCTACGACAACCGCTACCGCGACTTCATCGAGTCGTTCGTGTTCACCGGCTTCAACGCGCAGGGGCTGATGGTCTACCAGTCGCAGAACGTGGCCGACGCGCGCATCCACGGCGTCGAGCTGAAGGCGGGCGTGGAGCTGGGTGCGCTGTCCGATGCGCTGGCGGGCTGGTCGCTGCGCGGCGCGGCGGCGTGGTCGCGAGGCAACGATCGCAGCGCCGGCGAACCGCTGGAAACGGTCGATCCGTTGACCGCCACGCTGGGACTGGCCTATGACGCCGACAACTGGGGCGTGGAACTGGCGGGGCGCTTTGCCGGCCGCCGCGACCGCATGCCGTCAGCACCGGCGGGCACCTCGTATTTCGTCTCGCCCGGCTACGGCGTGTTCGATCTGTACGCGCACTGGAACCTGGGATCGCGGGTGAAGCTCAACGTCGGCATCCGCAATCTCGCGGATCGCCGCTACTGGGCGTCCGGGGACGTACCGCTTGCCGGTTCCACCAGCGCCGTTCTGGATCGCTTTACCGCGCCGGGCCGCAGCGTGTCCGCTTCGCTGCAGGTGGGCTGGTAGTCCGGTCATGCCGTCCGGCTTGCCGCATCCACGGCAACTCGCCGCGCTCGGCCCGGTGCTGTGTCTGTACCGGTCCCAGGCGGGTGGCGAGCTGAGTGGCTGGGCGCAGGCCGCCTGCGGCCGTTGCGAAAGCGTGCTGGATAGCGATGGCCTGTGCCAGAACATGCAGTTCTTCGATGACGAAGGCCGCTGCTGCTGGCGCCTGTATTTGTTGCCGGACACCGATTTCCTGGCATGGGAACAGCTGGTCGAGGCGTTGCCGGAGTGCTGCGCGGCGGAGCCGGAGCCGGGCCTCGGCGAACGCCTCTGGCTGCGGCTGGCGGGGCGGCTGGGCGGTCCGGCCTGGCGCGCCAGCGTGCTGCGCCTCCACGCACTGCCGGGTGGGGCGGGAGGCGCGGGCGTGCCGCTGCTGGCGGCCAGCCTGCCTCGGTTGTCGGTCTGCGGGACCGAATTCGCGTGCCGGATTGCCTGCCGTGAGGGCGCGGACTGCTCCACGCTGGCTGATGTCCACTATGGTGGAATGCCGGCAGGCGCCTAGCGGCACGGGCGCGGCGCGGTGTTGCCTTATACTTTCAGGGTGCCCCGTTTCGGAAGATTTCCATGGCCTTCTTTCTCGCGCTCATTCTGCTGTTCGCCGGCGTCATCCTCCTGTTCAAGACCGTGCGGATGGTGCCGCAGGGCTACGAGTGGACGGTGGAGCGCTTCGGCCGCTACACCCACACCATGGGGCCGGGCCTGCACTTCCTGATGCCGGTGGCCTATGGCGTCGGGCGCAAGATCAACATGATGGAGCAGGTGATGGACGTGCCCAGCCAGGACGTCATCACCAAGGACAACGCCGTGGTCAAGGTCGACGGCGTGGTCTACTTCCAGGTGCTCGATGCCGCCAAGGCCGCCTACGAGGTGGCCCAGCTGGAAGTCGCGATCCTCAATCTGGTGATGACCAACATCCGTACCGCGATCGGTTCGATGGACCTCGACGAATCGCTGTCCAAGCGCGACGAGATCAACACCAAGGTGCTGCACGCGGTCGACGAGGCCACCCATCCCTGGGGCATCAAGGTCAACCGCATCGAGCTCAAGGACATCCAGCCGCCGCGCGATCTGGTGGATTCGATGGCCCGGCAGATGAAGGCCGAGCGCGAGAAGCGCGCCAACATCCTCGAAGCCGAGGGCCTGCGGCAGGCGCAGATCCTGCGCGCCGAGGGCGAGAAGCAGTCGGCGATCCTGTCGGCGGAAGGCCAGAAGGAAGCCGCGTTCCGCGAGGCGGAAGCGCGCGAGCGCCTGGCCGAGGCCGAAGCCAAGGCGACCCAGATGGTGTCGGACGCGATCGCCGGCGGCAACGTGCAGGCGATCAACTACTTCGTCGCCCAGAAATACATCGAGGCGTTCAAGTCGCTGGCCGAGGCGCCCAACCAGAAATTCGTGATGATGCCGATGGAATCCTCCGGCATCATCGGTTCGCTGGCCGGCATTGGCGAGTTGGCCAAGGATGCCCTGCAGCGCCAGGCGGTCCAGCCGCCCGCGCTCAAGTAAGTCGGAGGGCGGCCATGCGCTGGGACGTATTCGCCTGGGCGGCGGTCGCGTTGCTGCTGTTCGCGGCGGAGGCGATGGCGCCGGGCGCCTTCATGCTCTGGCTCGGGCTGGCTGCGGCGGCGGTGTTCGCAATCGTCCTGCTGGTGCCTGGCATCCCGCTGCTGGTCCAGGTGGGCGTCTTCGTGGTGCTCAGCTTCGTGTCGATCCAGGTCTACCAGCGCTGGTTCCGCAAACGTGAACGCCCGAGCGACCAGCCGGCGCTGAACCGGCGCACGGCCGCGCTGATCGGGCGGGTGGTGGCCCTGGACCGCGCCATCGTCGACGGTCGCGGACGGGTGCAGATCGCGGACGCCTTCTGGGATGTCACCGGGCCCGAGCTGCCGGCCGGAACCCAGGTCCGGATCGTTGGCGGCGACGCCATGACCCTGACCGTCGAGCCGGTCTGAGCCGCTTGGCGGGGAAGCACTCTGCGCGCGACACCGTAAACTATCGGGCCCCCACGTCGATAGAACCGCCATGACCCAGCAGACCGTCCTCAATCCGATCCACCGTGCGCTCGGCGCCAAGATGGTCGACTTCGGTGGCTGGGACATGCCGATCCACTACGGTTCGCAGATCGACGAACACCATCAGGTGCGGCGCGATGCCGGGATGTTCGACGTCAGCCACATGACCGTGGTGGATCTGGCCGGCCCGCGCGTGCGCGCCTTCCTGCGCCACCTGCTGGCCAATTCGATCGACAAGCTGCAGAAGCCGGGAAAGGCCCTGTACTCGTGCATGCTCAATCCGCACGGCGGCGTGATCGACGACCTGATCGTCTATTTCATGACCGAATCGTGGTTCCGGATGGTGGTCAATGCGTCCACCCGCGACAAGGACCTCGCCTGGCTCACCGCGCAGGCGCGGGCCTTCGACGTCCACGTGCGCGAACGGCCGGAGCTGGGCATCGTTGCCGTGCAGGGACCGAATGCGCGCGATCGCGTGGCCGGACTGCTGGCCGAAGGCGAGCGCGAGCCGATCATGAAGCTGGCGCGTTTTTCCGCGCGCAAGGCCAAGTCGGCGGCTGGCGCCGAGCTGTTCATCGCCCGCACCGGCTATACCGGCGAGGACGGTTTCGAAATCATCCTTACCAACGACGACATCGCCACGTTCTGGAACGCGCTGCTGGAGGCGGGCGTCAAACCGGCCGGCCTGGGCGCGCGCGACACCCTGCGGCTGGAGGCCGGCATGAACCTGTACGGGCAGGACATGGACGAGTCCGTCACCCCGTGGGAAGCGGCGCTGGCCTGGACGGTGGCGCTGGACGAAGGCCGCGATTTCATCGGCCGCGCCGCACTGGAGGCACAGAAGGCGGCGGGCGTGCCGCGCCAGATGCTCGGTCTGGTGATGGATGAAAAGGGCGTGCTGCGGCATGGGCAGAAGGTGCTGACCGAGGCCGGCGAGGGCGAGATTCTTTCGGGCACGTTCTCGCCCACGATCGGCAAGGCGATCGCCTTCGCCCGCGTGCCGTCCGGCGCGATCGGTGCGGTGCGCGTGGACATCCGCGGCCGCGAGGTCCCGGTGCGCATCGTCAAGTTCCCGTTCGTCCGCGAGAACGTCGTCCAGCCCGGCGTCTGAAAGTTTCGATAGACTTTCCATCCAACCCCACCCAGCGTTCCACAGGAGCACGTCCCATGAGCGAGATCCCCGGCGACCTCAAGTTCCACAAATCCCACGAATGGGTGCGGGTGGAAGGTGATGGCAAGGCCACGATCGGCATTTCCGACCATGCCCAGGGCCTGCTGGGCGATCTGGTCTACGTGGAACTGCCCAACGTCGGCGACCGCATCGAGGCAGGCAACGCCTGCGCGGTGGTCGAATCGGTGAAGGCGGCTTCCGACGTCTATGCGCCGATTTCGGGCAAGGTGGTCGAGGTCAATTCCGCGCTGGCCGACAAGCCGGAGACCATCAACGAGGACGCTTACGGCGACGGCTGGATGTTCGTGGTCGAACTCGAGGACGCCGACCAGCTCAACGAACTGCTCGACGCCGACGGTTACGCCGAGTTGCTGGAAGAAGACGAGCACTGAGGCCAGACCTCTGGCGACATCGAACCCGCGGCGGAAGCGCCGCGGGTTTTTTCTTTTCGGTCGCGCGTCCGGGCGTGTCGGAACGTGCGATCGCTGCGCAACGCCACGAAAAGTTCGCGCAATGTTCGCGCAAACGGGCTTGTGCAACGCGAAATTTTGCGCGCGCTGGTCGAACCGGAGTCGATCGACTTCGTTGCCCGCGCTACGCGATCGAAGTCGCGTCGACGCGTCGCGATGCGCTTTCGAAAAAAATCAACGTCGGGCTGGAACCCGCATTGCTGCTTGCGCGCAGCGCCCTGCGTCGATGCGGTTGATGCGATGTCGCACGTTGCTTCCGATGCGTTGGACGCAGGTCCGCGCGTGCGCGACGCCATCGGCCTCGACGTGTGCTGAAAAAACTTTGCAAAAGATTGTTGACACGTGAAAAAAGCGTGATTAGGTTTCGTCCAGCAGACGACGACTGCGGAAGCGCGTGACCAGACACGACACGATGACGAACAGCATCAGCAGCGCCACCACCACGAACGTTGCCGGGTGGGCGCCGATGCATCGTCACTCGAATTTTCGCGATGCAGTGATGTCGGATTTCCCAGCCTCGGGCATCCACGATTTTGGCGATTCGCCGGAAGGCGATGCAGCGTCGGGTCGGATGGCTCATGGCCAATGGCAGCAGATTCGCCGTTCGCGCTTGCGCGTCGGCACAGCATCCGTTCCGGCGCGCGAGGCGCGCCGGCGGTCGATCGCGGGTCCGATACCCGCGGTGTCTTTCGCAACTGGGCGTTACCGATTTACCCATTGACGAGGAGCCATACCATGGCCGTTAAGAAAGCTGCTGCGAAGAAGCCCGCCGCCAAGAAACCGGCGGCGAAGAAGACCGTGAAGAAGGCCGCTGCCAAGAAGCCGGCGGCGAAGAAAGCCGCCAAGAAGCCGGCGGCGAAGAAGCCTGCTGCCAAGAAGCCGGCTGCCAAGAAGGCTGCTGCGAAGAAGCCGGCTGCCAAGAAGGCCGCTGCGAAGAAACCGGCTGCCAAGAAGGCAGCTGCGAAGAAGCCGGCTGCCAAGAAGGCTGCTGCGAAGAAGCCGGCTGCGAAGAAGCCGGCTGCCAAGAAGGCCGCGAAGAAGGCCAAGCCGGCAGCGATGCCGGCGAACCCCGCGCCTACGATGTAAGACCACAGACCGGTTCCGGCACGTCCGGTTCCGGCGTCAGCAAGACACTGAAAGACCCTTCCCGTTGCCCAGGCGGGAGGGGTTTCTTTTTTCGCCCGTTCCGTGCTCAGGTCAGGGATGCTTCGCGCCCCGGCGCGGGGCGCCCCGGGGCGCTCATCTCAGGGCGGCGATGCCCTGGACGAGGACGAGTCGACGCCGTTGGGTGTCGTGGCTCGGCGGCGGGCGTAGATCGCGCTCGCGGTCGGTCCGTAGGATGGATCGTCCAGCCATTCACCGCCCTGGATGCCCAGGGCATCGTCCAGGATCGTCGGCAGCAGCGCGCTCGGCAGCGCGCTTTCGGAATTCCACAGGATCACCACGCCCAGGTCGCGCTCGGGCAGCATGGCGATCACTGCGCGATAGCCCTGGACGGCGCCGCCGTGGAAGATCACGTCGTGTCCGGAATAATTGTAATCGCGCCAGCCGAGCGCATAGCTGGCGGCGGTCAGGCGCGAGCGTCGCCAGGAGGCGACCTTGGTTTCCCCCGGGGTCTCCACCAGCGGTGCGTGCAGGGTGGCGAGCAGCGGCGCGGGCAGGACGTCGGGACGGTGCCCCGTCTGGGCGATCAGCCACTGCGCCATGTCGCTGACACTGGCGTTGACGCCGGCGGCCGGCGCCACCCGGTAGTAGGTCGGCTTGGGCGTCTGCGAGGACCAACCGCTGCCGCTGCGCACGTGCGGTCGTGCCCAGCGGGCGCTGGCGGTGATGCCTTCCAGGCCGTAGCTGGCGTCGTTCATGCCCAGCGGCTTGAAGATCCGGCTGGTGACGGCTTCGCTGTAGAAGCGTCCTGTGGCCGCGAACACGATGTCGCCGATCAGGCTGAAGGCGACGTTCTGGTAGGCGTAGCAGGTGCCGGGTTCGCACTGCATCGGCGCACCGGCCAGTTCGGCCGTCAGCACGTGGTAGTCGGCGTTGCGTTCGATGTCGCGGTCGAAGGTGTTGCGCTCCAGACCGGTGCGATGGCTGAGGATGTCGGCCACGGTGAGTCGTTCGGCGGCGCCGGGCTGGGACATCCGGAACGCCGGGACGTAATCGGTCAGGTGGCTGTCCCAGCGCAGCACGCCGTCGTTCACCAGCAGCCCGGTGACGGTGGCGGCGAAGGCCTTGGACAGCGAGGCAAGCCGGAACACGGTATGCGCATCGACCGGCTGCGGGTTGTTGACGTCGGTGACGCCGTAGCCGCGCGCGCTGAGAACCTGTCCGCCCTGCACGATCGCCATCGCCATGCCGGGCAGCTTGCCGTCGGCGGTCATCGCGGCCGCGATCGCTTCGTAGTCGGCGATGTCGAGGCGAACCGGAGGCTGAACCGCCGGCGTCGCGGGATTCGTTGGCGCCATCTGGAGCGGGCGTCCGTTCCACTGCGGAGTGGTTTGCGCCGAAGAGCCCAGCGCGAGGGGAAGCAGGCTGGCGATCAGCCCTGCGCGCCAGACCTGCCGGAGGGTTCGTTCATGCATGGGTCCCGCCCTCGGGTATGCTGCGGTTGTGCAGCGATTCTAGCGCCTGATTCCATGTGCTGAACATTCGGGGGAACGCATCATGTGGGCAATCCTGATTTTTCTGGCGATCATTGCGGCGGTCGTCCTGTGGGCGGTGCAGGTTTACAACGGTCTTGTCGTCGCGCGCAATGCGTTCAAGAACGCGTTCGCCCAGATCGACGTGCAGCTGCAACGCCGCTTCGACCTGATTCCGAACCTGGTCGAAGTCGCCAGGAAGTACATGGCGCACGAGCGCGAAACGCTGGAATCCGTGATCGCCGCCCGTTCGGCTGCGCAGGGTGGGCTGGCCGCCGCCAAGGCCAATCCGGGCGATCCGGAAGCGATGGCCGCGCTGGCAGCGACCCAGGGTCAGCTCAACGGCGTTCTGGGACGACTGATGGTCGTGGCCGAGGCCTATCCGGACCTGAAGGCCAACCAGAACATGATGCAGCTCACCGAAGAGCTGACCAGCACCGAGAACAAGGTCGCCTTCGCCCGCCAGGCCTTCAACGACGCCGTGATGCACTTCAACAACCTGCGCGAGATATTCCCCAACAGCGTGTTCGCCGGAATGTTCGGCTTCCAGCAGGCATCGCTGCTGGAAATTTCCGCCGACCAGCAGGCGCAGGTGCGGGCTGCGCCCAAGGTGGAGTTCTAGGAGGGTAGTCGTCTCGCAGCGGCCGTCCCGCCATGAACTTCTTCGAACGACAGGCACAGGCGCGCAGGAGCTCATCGCGACTGGTGCTGTTGTTTGGCCTGGCGGTCGCCGGGATCGTGGCGGCGGTCGATGCGATCGTGTTCGTGTTCCTGCCGCATCCGGGCGTACTGGCGCTGACCAGCCTGCTGGTGCTGCTGGTGATCGGGGCGGGTTCCGCCTGGCGGATCAGGAGTCTCGGCGGCGGCGGTCGGGCGGTGGCCGAGCAGATGGGGGCGACCGAGGTGCCCCTCGATACCCGCGATCCGTCGCTGCGGCGGCTGCGCAACGTGGTCGAGGAGATCGCCATTGCCTCGGCGTTGCCGATACCGCGCCTGTACGTCATGGAAGGCGAGGCCGGCATCAACGCCTTCGCCGCCGGGTTCACGCCGGCCGATGCCGCGGTGACGGTGACGCGCGGGGCGCTGGACCGGCTCAATCGCGATGAACTGCAGGGCGTGATCGCCCACGAGTTCAGCCACATCCTCAACGGCGACATGCGGCTGAACCTGCGCATGATCGGCGTGCTGTTCGGGATCCTGATGGTGGGCCTGATCGCTCGCAAGGTCCTGGAATATGGACGCTTTCGAGGGTCGGGGGCTTTGCTCGTCCTGCTGGTGACGCTGACCATGATGCTGGTCGGCTACCTCGGGCTGTTTCTCGCCCGGATGATCAAGGCCGGCATCAGCCGTTCGCGCGAGCGGCTGGCCGATGCCACCGCCGTGCAGTTCACGCGTCAGACCGCAGGGCTGGCCGGGGCGCTGAAGAAAATCGCCGGCGTTGCCGGGGGCTCGCGGTTCGATCAACGCAGCAAGGCCGAGGAAGTCAGCCACATGCTGTTCGGGGAAGGGCTCGGGTTCTCCGGACTGTTCGCCACCCATCCGCCGCTGCTGGAGCGGATTCGCGCGCTTGAACCGGGCTTCGGCGCCGACGCCCTGGATGCGCTGAAGGCGCGCTGGATGCTGGCGCCGCCGGATGGGTTGGGCGAGGACGTGCAGCTCGGGCTGGTGGGCGAAGGCGAGGCGGCGACGCTGCGAACGGGTGTCGCGCCACCGCCTTTGCCGACGATGGCGTCCGCCGCTTCCGGTCCGCCGCCGCTGCCCGGAACCGGAGCGCAGGTGCGTCTCGCGGCGGCCGACGTGGCCGCCCAGGTCGCCACCCCGGACTCCGAAGACTATCTCCGCGCGAGCGCGATCATGGCGGCGATGCCCGAGCCCCTGCGCGCGCTCGCGCGCGACCGCGAGGCGGTGATTGCGCTGCTGCTGGCGTTGCTGCTCGACGACGACGCGCAGGTTCGGGCGCACCAGTTGGCCGAGGTGAACACGCGGCTGGGCCAGCCGATCGGCGAGCAGGCGGTGACGTTGCGCGAACAGCGGCTGCGGGGCTTGCATCCGATGTTGCGCCTGCCGCTGGCGTCATTGGCATTCCCCGCGCTGCGGCTCTGCCCGCGCCCACGGCTTGAGGCCTTCCTCGACGCGGTACGGGCGCTGACCGACGCCGACGGAGCGCTATCCCTGTTCGAGTATTGCCTCGGCAAGCTGCTGACCGTGCAGGTGCGCGAAGCGCTCGATCCCGGGCGCTACGCCCAGTTCGGCCGTCGCAAGCCCGGCAACGTGCGGCAGGAATTCGCCACCCTGCTGGCGGTGGTGGCGCGCTGCGGCAACGACGACGATGCCTCCGCCCGCCGTGCGTATCTGGCCGGGATGCAGCGGGTGCTGCCGCACGACGTGCTGCCCTATGCGCCGCCGGCCAATGGGGTCGCGGCGCTGGACGCGGTCTGGGGGCCGCTGGATGCGCTGGATCCGCTGGCCAAGCAGGTCATGGTCGAGGCCGTCACTGAAACCATCGCCAGCGACGGCCGGGTCAACGTCGCCGAAGCCGAGCTGTTGCGCACGATCTGCGGGGTGCTGCACTGCCCGCTGCCGCCGATGCTGGAGTCGGTCGGGCGGCCGCAAGGGTAAGTGGTGTGAGTGGTACGGGGTAAAGGGCTTTTGGACGCGGATGAACGCGGAAGACGCGGATCAAGCGTTCAATCGGATTTTGTCCGCGCCAATCCGCAGCAGAGACCCTGACTCCAGGGTGTGGCGTTGATGCGAAGTCAAAGAGCTTTCTGACGCGGATGAACGCGGAAGACGCGGATCAAAATTTCAATCGGATTTTATCCGCGTCAATCCGCGTCAGAGATCTTTGCTCTGCTCTCCGCTGTTATGTCATGCCGCCGCGAGAATCAACTCCGCGGCGCGCTCGGCGATCATGATCGTCGGCGCGTTGGTGTTGCCGCCGGGCAGGTTGGGCATGACCGAGGCGTCGATCACGCGCAGGCCCTCGACGCCGTTGACTCGCAGCTGTGGGTCCACCACGGCGGTGTCGTCGCTGCCCATCCGGCACGTGCCGACCGGGTGGTACACGGTTTCGGCGCGGCTGCGCACGAATTCGATCAGGTCGGCCTCGCCGCGCGGCTGCTGCGGCGGGAAGATCCAGTCGCCGCGGTAGGGGTCGAAGGCCTTCTGCGCAAACACCTCCAGCGACAGCTTGGCGCATTCGAGCATGACCTTGAGGTCGAAGCCTTCCGGATCGCCGAGATAGTTCGGGTCGATCCGCGGCTTGTCGGACGCGCGGGCGCCGGTCAGCTCCACCCGGCCACGGCTGCGCGGGCGCAGGAAGCAGGCGTGCATGGTGTAGCCGTCGCCGGGCAGGCGGTTGCGGCCGTGGTCGTCGATCATTGCCGGGATGAAGTGCAGCTGGATATCCGCGCGCTCGTCGGTCGCCAGCGGAGAGCGCCAGAACGCCCCGCCCTCGGCAATGTTGCTGGTGCCGGGGCCGCGGTGGCCGCCAAGGAAGTACTGCACCGCGGTCTTGACCTCGCTGACGCGGTCGTAGCTGACGCGCTGCGTGCAGTGCTGCAGGGTGGTGACGTCGAGGTGATCCTGCAGGTTGCCGCCGACGTCGGGCGCGTCCACGCGCACGTCGATGCCGAGCCGGCGCAGCGCGTCGGCCGGACCGATGCCGGACAGCATCAGGGTCTGCGGGGAATTGATCGCGCCGCCGCACAGCAATACTTCGCGGGTGGCGGTGAAACGAAGTTCCCGGCCGCCCTGCGAGCAGGCGACGCCGCTGGCGCGACGGCCGTCGAAGGTGATGCGTTCGACCGGCGCGCCGGTGTGGACGCGCAGGTTCGGGCGCGACTTCACCGGATCGAGATAGCCGACGGCGGTCGAGCAGCGCGCGCCGTCCTTTTGCGTCACTTGGTACAGCCCGACGCCCTGCTGCCGCGCGCCGTTGAAGTCCGGATTCGGGGCCAGTCCGGCCTGCTGCCCCGCTTCGACGAAGGCGTGGCTGAGGGGATTGACGTAGCGCAGGTCGGAGACCGACAGCGGACCGTCGCCGCCGTGGAAGGCATCGGCACCGCGGCTGTTGCGCTCGGCCTTGCGGAAACAGGGCAACACGTTGTCCCAGTGCCAGCCGGTCGCGCCGCGCGCGGCCCATTCGTCGTAGTCGGCGGGCACGCCGCGGATGTAGCACATGGCGTTGATCGAGCTGGAACCGCCCAGCAGCTTGCCGCGCGGACACCACAGTCGGCGTCCGCCCAGCTGCGGCTGCGGTTCGGTGATGTAGTCCCAGTTGATCGACGTGAGCCCGGCGATCTTGGCCAGCCCGGCGGGCATGTGGACGAAGGGATGCCAGTCGCGGCCGCCGGCTTCCAGCAGCAGCACCTTGACCGATGGGTCTTCGCTCAAGCGGTTGGCGAGCACGCAGCCGGCCGAGCCGGCACCGATGATGATGTAGTCGTATGCCGTGGCCAATGCCGCCGTCCGCGCATCGTGGATCGAATCCCGAAACTATGCCCGGAGACTAGAGCAAATGCTCGGCTCGGGCGCGTTGCGGCCAACGCTGTCGCTGCGGGCGCTGGCAAAAGAGGCCTGCCTGCGGTTAACGTGACGCCTTCCAGCTTGCCGTGACCCGGGCACCCATGATCGACAGCACTGCCGGATCCGGTCGCATCGGCCGCTTCAAAGCCGCGCTGGGCGACTCGCCGCCGCTGCTGTGGTCGTTCCTCTATTTCTTCTGCCTGCTCACCGGCTATTACGTGCTGAGGCCGGTGCGTGAGGCGATGGGCGCCTCCAACGATGTCACGACGCTGTTCCCGCCGGCGATGGTCGCGTTTTTCGCCGGCCATGGGGTTGCCCTCAAGGAACTGCAGCTGCAGGTGCTGTTCACCTGCACCTTCCTGATCATGCTGGCGCTGCAGCCGGTGTACGGCTGGCTGGTCAGCCGCTGGCCGCGGCGGGTGTTCCTGCCGGTGGTTTACGGGTTCTTCATCGTCACCCTGCTGCTGTTCTACCTGATGTTCGACAGCCGCGTGCCGGGTCGCGGGATGGCGTTCTTCCTGTGGGTGACGGTGTTCAACCTGTTCGCCGTGGCGGTGTTCTGGAGCTTCATGGCCGACATCTTCAGCGACGTCGATGCGCGCCGCTGCTACGGCTACATCGGCGCGGCCGGCACGCTGGGGGCGATCCTCGGGCCGATCCTGACCCGGACGCTGGTGGAGCGCATCGGCATCGCCCACCTGATGCTGGTGTCGGCCGGTTTCCTGGTGTTGTGCGTTGTCTGCCTGCTGCGGCTGCGCCGCCATGCCGTGTTGCGCGAACAGCGGCATCGGCTCTCCAGCGGGGAAACGCCGATGGGCGGAACGGTGCTGGCGGGGCTGAAGCTACTGGCGCAGGAGCCGCTGTTGCGCTGGATGGCGGTGCTGACCGTGTTCGGCGTCGGCGTGGGGACGCTGCTGTACAACGAACAGGCGGCCATCGTGCGCCAGTTCTATCCCGATCCGCAGCAGGCCACCGCGTACTACGCCAATATCGATCTGGCGGTGAATGCCCTGACCCTGATGATCCAGCTGTTCGTCACCCGCGCGCTGCTGTCCCGATTCGGCATCGCGCCGGCGATGCTGGTGCCGGCGTTCGCGATCATCCTCGGCTACGCCGCCCTGGCCGCTTCGCCGCTGCCGCTGCTGGTGGCCGTGGTGCAGGTCGTCACCCGCGGCAGCGAATTCAGCCTGTCCAAGCCGGCCCGCGAGACCATCTACACGCGGGTGGCGCGCGAATGGCGCTACAAGGCCGGCGCGGCGATCGACACGGTGGTTTACCGCGGCGGCGACCTGAGCTTCGTGTGGCTGCACAAGCTGCTGTCGGGCTTTGGCTCCCAGGTCGTGTTCGGCGCCGGGCTGCTGGTCGCCCTCGGCATGACGCTGGGGGCATGGAAGGTGGTGGGCGAAGCAAGGAAACTGCCGGACCAACGCATCCAGACGGAGGACGAACGATGACGATGCTGGCAACATTTCTGCTGCTTCTGGTCGCCGCGCTGCACCTGTATTTCCTGGTGCTGGAGATGTTTCTCTGGACCCGTCCGCTGGGCCTGAAGACATTCCGCAACACGCCGGAGAAGGCCGCAACCACCCGCGTGCTGGCAGCCAATCAGGGCCTGTACAACGGCTTCCTCGCCGCTGGCCTGCTGTACGCGGCCGGCACCGGCTCGCGCGAGTTCGCGACGTTCTTCCTTGGTTGCGTGGTGGTGGCCGGGCTCTATGGCGCGTGGTCGGTCAACAGGCGCATCTTCTTCGTGCAGGCGTTGCCCGCGATCGCGGGATTGCTCGCGCTGTTTCTGTAGCCACGGCGGCCCTCAGGCCACCGCGCGCCGCCCCTCCTGCGCGAGCGTGTCGTAATAGCTCGCCGCGCGCAACTCGTGCGGATCGAAGTCGTCCACCGTGATGGTGTCCAGCGTCAGTGCCCGCAATTCTTCCAGTTGCTTGCGCTCGTCCTGGGTGATCCAGCCCTCGCGCACGCCTTCGTCCAGCTGCGAGGCGAAATCCAGCGCCTCGATGTCCTTCGTCTTCAGCGCCTTCAGGAACTTGCGCTCCACCGGCTCGGCGGCGATGGCCTGTTCCAGGTAGCTGTTGATGCGGCCGCCCGGGTTGTGCGCGCCGGGGGTCAGGAACACGCCCTGCGCCAGCCGTTCACGGGCCTCATTGGGGTTCATCAGCACGTTGGCGACACGGTGCGACAGGCGGTCGCCCGGGGCCACGGCACGCCGGCCCAGCGGGAACACCAGCGGCCACAGCAACCAGCCCAGCGGCTTGATCGGGAAGTTGCGCAGCGCCTGCGACAGCGCCAGTTCGATCTCGTAGGCGCTGTTGTGGAAGGCCCACGCCAGCAGCGGCTTGTCAGCCTCCGGGCAGCCCTCGTCGTGGTGGCGCTTGAGCACCGCGCCCATCATGTACAGGTGGCTGAGTACGTCGCCCAGCCGGCCCGACAGCGATTCCTTGAACTTCAACCGCCCGCCCAGTGCGCCCAGCGACACGTCGGTCAGCAGCGCCAGGTTGGCGGCGTAGCGGTTGAGCTTGCGGAAGAACTTCCTGGTGTAGGCGTCGCCTGCGGTCGCTTGCAGGCGCGAACCGGTCAGGCCCAGCCAGAACGAACGCACCGCGTTTGAAATCGCGCCACCGATGTGGGCATACAGCGCCTCGTCCAGCGCGGCCAGCCCGGCCTTCGCATCCGGATCCTGCGCTGCGCGCATCTCCTTGAGGATGTAGGGATGGCACAGGATCGAGCCCTGCCCGAAGATCAGCAGGCTGCGGGTCATGATGTTGGCGCCCTCGACCGTGATCGCGATCGGCGCGGCCTGCCACGAGCGTCCGGCGAAGTTGTGCGGCCCGAGGATGATGCCCTTGCCGCCGATCACGTCCATCACGTCCTTGCTGATCTCGCGCGCGATGGTGGTGCAGTGGTACTTGGCGATCGCCGACGGCACCGACGGCACGTCGCCGCGGTCCACCGCCGCCGCCGTGGCCTGCGACAGCGCGCTGATGGCATAGGCCTTGCCGCCGATCCGCGCCAGCGCCTCTACCACGCCCTCGAAGCGGCCCACCGACAGCCCGAACTGCTTGCGGATGCGCGCATAGGCGCCGGTGACGACCGCCCCCGACTTGGCGCCGCCGCTGGCGGTGGAGGGCAGGGTGATCGAACGCCCGACCGCCAGGCACTCGTTGAGCATGTTCCAGCCCTTGCCGGCCATGTCCACGCCGCCGATCAACTGGTTGAGCGGGATGAACACTTCCTTGCCGTGGATCGGGCCGTTCTGGAACGGCGAGTTCAGCGGAAAATGGCGGCGCCCCACGTCCACGCCGGCGGTGTCGCGCGGCAGCAGCGCCAGCGTGATGCCGATGTCGCGGGTATCGCCGATCAGGCCGTCCGGGTCGTACATGCGGAAGGCCAGCCCGATCAGCGTGGAGACCGGCGCCAGGGTGATGTAGCGCTTGTCGAAGGTCAGCTTCAGACCCAGCACGTTGGCGCCGTTCCACTGTCCCTTGCAGACGATGCCGAAGTCGGGGATCGAGGTTGCGTCGGAGCCGGCGAACGGCCCGGTCAGGCCGAAGCAGGGCACCTCGACGCCGGAGGCCAGGCGCGGCAGGTAGTAGTCCTTCTGCTCCTGCGTGCCGTAGTGGTTGATCAGCTCGCCCGGGCCCAGCGAATTGGGCACGCCCACGGTGGCGCTGACCACGCTGGAGATCGAGGCGATCTTCTGGATCACCTTGTGGTGTGCCAGCGCGGAAAAGCCCAGTCCGCCGTACTGCTTCGGAATGATCATCCCGAAGAACTTGTTGGATTTGATGAAGTCCCACAGCTCCGGCGGAAGGTCGGCGTGGACGTGGGTGATTTCCCAGTCGTTGATGCGCTTGCACAGCTCTTCCACCGGGCCATCGAGGAAGGCTTGTTCCTCATCGCTCAGCTGCGGCTTCGGATAGGCCAGCAGCTTGTTCCAGTCCGGCATGCCCGAGAACAGGTCGCCCTCGAAGCCCACCGAACCGGTTTCCAGCGCGATGCGCTCGGTCTGCGACAGCGGCGGCAGCGCCTTGCGCAGGAAGCGCAGCGCCGGGGCCGACAGCAGCGGGCGGCGCAGCGGCGGAATCAGCAGCGGCAGCGCGATCAGCGCCACGATGCCGGTGACGACCAGGGTGGCGACGTGGCTGGCGCCCAGCAGCCAGGCCCCGACCAGCAAGGTGGCAGTGAGCGCGGCCCAGACCGCGAGGCGCAGTCGGTGGTAGGCGGAAAACGCCGATGCCAGCAGCACGGCGAGGATGGGCAGGGAAGCGTTCAAGAGGGGGCTCATGTCAGGGCTCCGGTATGGGTACGGGCCGCGGGGCTGCATTGCGTGTCGCCACGCCCGCTAATACCATACCTTTCAGTATGTGATCGGCTTGCGAACTTCTAACGTACAAAAGTCGAGCAATGGCTCAGCATACTGTTCGTGCAGCCTCCGTATGGAATCAGGAACCCCGATGACCGATACCGCAACCCGCAGCTCGCGCCTGAGCGTGGACGACTGGACCCGCGAGGCGCTCGAGCAGATCGCCGAATCGGGCGTTGCGGCGGTCGCCGTCGAACCTCTGGCGCGCCGTCTCGGCGTCACCAAGGGCAGCTTCTATTGGCATTTCCCGTCCCGCGACGCCCTGCTGCAGGCGGCGCTGGAACGCTGGGACCGCGACGAGCAGATGGCCTACGGCGCGCTGGCCTCGATCAGCAATGCCAGCGAGCGGCTGCGCACCTTGTTCAACATGGTGCGCGACCACACCAAGACCCACGTCATCTATTCCGAACTGCTCAAGGCCGCCGAGCACCCGGCGATCCGCGCCGTGCTCGACAACGTGCTCAAGCGCCGCATCGGCTTCCTGTTCGACTCCTTCCGCCAGGCCGGCCTGGCCGAGCGTGATGCGCTGCGGCGGGCGCGGATGGCCTACGCGGTGTACGTTGGCTTCCTGCAGCTGGAACTGCCCAAGTTCCGGCAGCGCGAGCAGAGCGAGGATTTCGCCGGCTACATCGACCACATCACGGTGACCCTGATTCCGGGGCATTGACTCCGCGTCCGCGTCCGCAAAATTTCTTCAATCACACGCAACCTGTTTCAGGAGGAACCACCCATGGCCGCAGCGCCCGACACCGCGCCGACCGTCACCGGCACCGCCACCACGTTTCCGGCGCTGGCCGACTGGGTGTCCGAAGTCGCCGCGCTGACCCGCCCCGCCGCGATCCACTGGTGCGACGGCAGCGAGGCCGAAAGCGATGCGCTGCACGCGCAAATGCAGGCCGACGGCACGCTGATCGCACTCAACCCGGACACCCACCCGAACTGCTGGCTGCACCGCTCCAATCCCGAGGACGTGGCGCGCGTCGAGCACCTGACCTTCATCTGCACGCCCGAGCGCGAGGATGCCGGTCCCAACAACAACTGGATGGCGCCAAGCGAAGCGCACGCGAAGATCGACGCGCTGTTCGACGGCTGCATGAAAGGCCGCACGCTGTACGTCATCCCCTATTGCATGGGCCCGATCGACTCCCCGCTGTCGCGCTGCGGTGTCGAAATCACCGACTCGCCCTACGTCGTCGCCAACATGCGCATCATGACCCGCATGGGCACGCCGGCACTGGCGCGGATCGAGCGCGAAGGAAGCTTCGTGAAGGGCCTGCATTCCATCGGCGAACTCGACCCCAACCGCCGCTTCATCATGCACTTCCCCGAGGAACTGACGATCAAGTCCTACGGCTCGGGCTACGGCGGCAACGCCCTGCTGGGCAAGAAGTGCCACGCCCTGCGCATCGCCAG
>NZ_JAMQHN010000172.1 GCF_025993755.1 Thermomonas sp.
CGGGAAGCCGCCGCGCCCGCCCATCAGGCCCTTCATGCCGCGCATCATGCCCTTGATGCCGCCCATGGAAAGCTTGGACATCATCTTTTCCATGTTCTGGTACTGCTTGAGCAGCTGATTGACCTGCGCCGGGCTGGTACCCGAACCCCTGGCCACGCGCGCGCGGCGCGAGCCGTTGAGCAGGCCCGGATTGCGGCGCTCCTTCAGGGTCATCGAGTTGATGATGGCGATCATGCGCGGCACTTCCTTGCCGGTGACCTGGTTCTTGAGGTTGTCCGGCATCTGGCCCATGCCCGGCAGCTTGTCCATCAGGGCGTGGATGCCGCCCATGTTCTGCATCTGCTCGAGCTGGTCGCGCATGTCGTTGAGGTTGAACTTCTTGCCCTTGGCGACCTTCTCGGCGAGCTTGGCGGCCTTCTCCTGATCGACGTCGCGCTCGACCTGCTCCACCAGCGAGAGCACGTCGCCCATGTCGAGGATGCGGCCGGCGGCGCGCTCGGGATGGAACACGTCGAGACCATCGGGCTTCTCGCCCACGCCAATGAACTTGATCGGCTTGCCGGTGATGTAGCGCACGGACAGCGCCGCGCCGCCGCGGGCGTCGCCGTCGGTCTTGGTCAGCACCACGCCGGTCAGCGGCAGCGCTTCGCCGAAGTGTTTGGCGGTGACGGCGGCGTCCTGGCCGGTCATCGAATCGACCACGAACAGGGTTTCCACCGGATGCACGGCCGCGTGCAGTGCCTTGATCTCGGCCATCATGGCGTCGTCGATCGAGGTGCGGCCGGCGGTATCGACGATCAGCACGTCGGCATAGGCCTTCTTCGCGTCCTCGATGGCCGCCTTGACGATGGCCTCGGGCTTCTGCGACGCGTCGGACGGGAAGAAGGTCGCGCCCACCTGCCCCGCCAGCGTCTGCAACTGTTCGATGGCGGCGGGACGATAGACGTCGGCGGACACCACCATCACCTTCTTCTTGCGTTTGTCCTTCAGATGCCTGGCCAGCTTGGCGACGGTGGTGGTCTTGCCCGCGCCCTGCAGGCCGGCCATCAGGATCACCGCCGGCGCCGGCACGTTGAGGTTGAGATCGGTCGCCTGCGAACCCATCACCGCCGCCAGCTCGTCGCGAACGATGCGCACCAGCACCTGCCCGGGCGTGAGCGAACGCATCACCTCCTGCCCCACCGCGCGCACCTTGATGCGCTGCACCAGCGCCTGCACCACCGGCAGCGCCACGTCGGCTTCGAGCAGGGCGATGCGCACCTCGCGCACGGCTTCGCTGATGTTGGATTCGGTCAGACGGCCGCGTCCGCGCAAACGGTCGACGGTGCCGGACAGGCGCTGGGTGAGGGATTCGAACACGCGAAATGGCCGGTTTGTGACGGGATTTCCGGATTATATAAGGTGCAGGCGCACGACCCACCGCATATCGCCAGTGGCGGCCGAAATCCATCGCTTGCGCGATCGATTCGTGGTCGGCCATCCTTGGACGGCGGCGGGCCTCGGACATCCGGGGCGGGTCGGGCTCTGGCTGGACTTGGATGAATACGACAAAGGAACCATTCCGGATGACGCGCAACGGCTGGCTGGCCCGA
>NZ_JAMQHN010000173.1 GCF_025993755.1 Thermomonas sp.
GAGGTAGGCGCCGCCACGAAAACGCCACAGTGACCACGGACCGAGATTCACCTGCACGCGCGCGTCCTGGCGCGCCGCGAGCAGCTGGCGCAGGGCTTCGTCCAGCACCCGCGCCTGCGGCATGGGCAGACCATGGCGGGCGATGAAGTGACGCAGCAGATTGCGTGCACGCGCCGGCGTCAGTCCCGCCAGCGCCGCACAGTCGAGGCGCGCGCCAGCGACCGCCCCGGCTGCGTCGATGAGCGCCAGCTCGTCGAGGAGTTCCGCCGCCTCGGCCTGCAGACCCGCCGCGCGTGCGAGGGTGGCCGAACTGCCGGGAAAATGTGCCGCCAGGCGCGGCATGATCTCCTGGCGCAGCGCGTTGCGCCGGTAGCGCATGTCGACGTTGCTGTCGTCCTCGACCCATTCCAGATCGTGCGCCGCGGCGTAGTCGCGCAACTGGGCGCGGCTGATACCGAGCAGAGGGCGCAATTGCACGGCGCACCAGCCGGAGCGCCGTTGCAGCTCGGGCATGGCCGCCAGTCCCTTGGGTCCGGCGCCGCGCAGCAACTGCAGCAGCAGCGTTTCCGCCTGGTCGTCCTGCTGGTGCGCGGTGAGCAGGAAGTCCGCGTCCACCTCGGCGAAGATGTCGTGGCGCAGGCGCCGCGCCGCGGCTTCGATGCCGGCAGCATCGTCGCGCGTGACCGTCACGCGGTGCACGGCGAGCGTGACGCCGTGCATCGCACAGTGACGCGCGCAGAAATCCGCCCAGTCATCCGCCTGCGGCGACAAGCCATGGTGGACATGAACGGTATGCAGGGTGAAGCGGTGATCGTCGCGCAGGGCGCCGAGGACATGCAGCAGCGCCATCGAATCGAGACCACCGGACAGCGCCAGCGCCAGACGGGCGCCGCGCGGCACGTGGCGAACCAGCACGTCCGCCACGCTGGCGAGGACGGCTTTACTTGGCGGAAGCTTCCTTGAAACTGCCATACGCCCGCAGACGCTGGTAGCGCGCGGCCAGCAGGGCATCCAGCGGCTGCTTGCGCAGTTCCGCCAGGGTGTCGGTCAGGGCGCGACGCATGGCCTGGAACATGGCGTCCCAGTCGCGCTGCGCGCCACCGAGCGGTTCGTCGACGATGCGGTCGACCAGGCCGTTGGCTTTCAGGCGGTCGGCCGTGATGCCCAGCGTCTCGGCGGCGACCGACGCCTTGTCCGCGCTCTTCCACAGGATCGAGGCGCAGCCTTCGGGGGAGATGACCGAATAGGTCGAGTACTCCAGGATCAGGGTGCGGTCGCCGACACCAATCGCCAGGGCGCCGCCCGATCCACCCTCGCCAACGATGCTGCAGATGATCGGCGTCTGCAATTCGGCCATCACGTAGAGGTTACGCGCGATGGCCTCGGACTGGCCGCGTTCTTCCGCGCCGATGCCCGGATAAGCGCCGGGCGTGTCGATGAAGGTGAAGATGGGCATGCGGAATTTTTCCGCGAGGCGCATCAGGCGCAGGGCCTTGCGGTAGCCCTCGGGCCGTGGCATGCCGAAATTGCGATGGAGCTTTTCCTTGGTATCGCGCCCCTTCTGGTGCCCGATGACCAGCACCGGCTCGCCGTTGAAGCGTGCCACACCGCCGACGATCGCCGGATCGTCGGCAAAGGCACGATCGCCATGCAGTTCGACGAAATCGGTGAACAGGCCCTGCACGTAATCGAGCGTATAGGGACGCTGCGGGTGACGCGCCACCTGCGACACCTGCCAGGCGGAAAGCTTGGCGTA
>NZ_JAMQHN010000174.1 GCF_025993755.1 Thermomonas sp.
CGACTGTCATGAACAATATCGGCGTGGCTGCCCTGATGCTGCCGGTCGTGATCGAGGTGGCACGACGCACGGAGGTCCCGGCCTCGCGACTGCTGATGCCGATGCTGTTCGGTACGCTGCTCGGCGGCCTGACGACACTGATCGCCACGGCGCCCAACCTGCTGGCCAGCGATGCGCTCGCCTCGCATGGCGAACGCCCCTTCACGCTCTTTGACTTCTTCCCGGTCGGCGCCGGGGCGTTCATCACCGGCACGCTGTTCATCGCCTTCATCGGCCGGCGCTTCCTGCCCGAGCGCGACCCCGGCGGCGAGTCCCAGCACCGCAGCCAGCGCAACCTGCGCGCCCAGTACGGCCTGCAGGAGCGCACCTTCACCATGCGCGTGCCGCATGGTTCGGTGCTGGTCGGCAAAACGCTTGCCCAGTCGCGGATCGGCACCGCGGCCGGACTGATCGTCGTTGCCCTCGAACGCGACGATCAGGTCATCACGCTGCCCTCGCGCAACACCCCCATCGCCGCCGGCGACCGGCTGCTCGTGCAGGGCCGGCTCGACCGCTTCGACGAACTGCGCCGCTGGAGCGGCCTGGCAATCGAGCGCGAAGCCCCGGTGCTGCAGGAACTGCTGGCCGAACGCATCCGCCTGCTCGAGGTGTGCATCGCGGAGGATTCCGCGCTGGTCAAGGACCTGCTCCATCATGGCGACTTCCGCCGCCGCTTCGCCGCCAACGTGGTGGCAATCCGGCGCGGCACGCTGGTCCGGCGCACCAACCTCAATTACGTGCCGCTGCGCGCCGGCGACCACCTGCTGCTCCAGGGCAGCGACGAAGCCCTGTCGGCCATCCGGCCCGGCAGCGACTTCGACAGCGTCGGCGAGATCAGCGAGGTGCAACTCCTCGACAGCTACCGCATGCAGGAGCGGGCCTTCATCGTCCGCGTCCCCGACGACTCCGGCCTCGGCGGCACGACCCTCGCGCGCAGCCGGCTCGGCGATGCCTTCGATTTCCGCCTGCTGGCGATCTTCCGCGAGGGCACGCTGCATGTCATGCCCGAGCCGGACGCGCTGATCCTCGGCGGCGACCTGCTGCTCATCCAGGGCCGCCCCGAAGACCTCGACGTGCTGCGCGGACTGCAGGAGCTGGAGGTCAGCGAACGCGTCGCACCCCAGCTCAACATTTTCGAGTCGGACCGCCTGGCGACGGTCGAGGTGGCGTTGGCACCGAACTCGCCGCTGGCCGGAAAACGCGTGGCCACGATCAACCTGCGCGAGAAATACGGTCTCGAGCTGGTGGCGATCTGGCGTTCCGGCGGCGCCATCCGCACCGACCTCGATGCCCAGGAACTGCACTTCGGCGACGCGCTGCTGCTGCTCGGGCCGCGCGCCAAGCTGGCCCTGCTGCGCGACGACCCGGACCTCATCGTCCTGACACCGCTCGGCCCGGTGGTCGCCAACCGCCAGCGCGCACCGGTGGCCGCGGCGCTGATGCTGCTGGTGGTGGCGCTGGCCTTTTCGGGCTGGCTGCCGATTTCCGTCGCGGCGATCCTTGGCGCGACACTGATGGTGAGCACCGGCTGCCTGACCATGGAGCAGGCCTA
>NZ_JAMQHN010000015.1 GCF_025993755.1 Thermomonas sp.
CAACGCAACAAGCCAACCACCCAGCGCGGCTACTGGGGCGTCATCAACCGCAACATCATCCCTATCATGGGCCGGATGAAGGTGCAGGACGTAAAGCGTCCCGACATCGCGGCACTGATGAAAAAACTGGCCTACAAGCCGGCCGAAGCCAACCGCACCTTCGGAGTGCTGCGCAAGATGTTCAACATGGCAGAGGTATGGGGCCTGCGACCGGATGGCACCAACCCGTGCCGGCACGTTCCGATGTACCCACCTGGCAAGGAAACCCGGCTCATCGTGGACGACGAGCTGGTACTGATCTTCCGCCACTTGGAGAAGCTGGAGGCGGAAGGGCTCGAAAACTATGTCATCCCGCTGGCGATCCGCCTGCAATTCGAGTTCGCCGCGCGACGTTCCGAAATCTGCCCGCTCGAATGGGACTGGCTGGATTTCGAGAAGCGGCGCGTGGTGTGGCCCGACAGCAAGACCGGCGGCATTTCCAAGCCCATGAGCGCGGAAGCCTATCGGCTGCTTTCGACAGCGCCGCGTCGGGAAGGCTGTCCTTACGTTCTGCCATCGCCCAACGACCCGAGCAAGCACCTGACCTTTGGCGAGCATTACAGCGGCTGGAAGCGCGTGCTCAAGGCCGCCGGTGTGCCACATGTCGGCACGCACGGCATCCGCCATCGCTCGACGACCGACATTGCCAATTCTGGCGTGCCGACCAAGGTAGGCATGAAGCTGACGGGCCACAAAACCGTGGCGATGTTCATGCACTACGTTCACACCGAGGACAAGCCGGTGCGCGATGCGGCCGAGCTGGTGGCGAGCCGGCGCCAAGCCATTACGGGCGCTCGCCAGCTGGCCGAGGGGGCGGCATGAACGGGCGCCGGTCATCCGTGGCATCGTCCGCAGTGCCGTCGGCATTGCTGAGTGACATTCGGACACTGATCGAGGCGGCGCGGCAGCGCGCCGCTTCGACGGTGAATAGCGAGTTGACGATGCTCTACTGGCGCATCGGCCAGCGCATCCACACGCAAGTCTTGGAGGGCCGGCGGGCCGACTACGGCGAGGAAGTCGTGTTGACCTTGGCGGCGCAGTTGGTGAAGGAATACGGCAGCAGTTTCGGGGTCAAGAACCTGCGCCGTATGGTGCAGTTCGCCGCCACCTTTCCCGACGAGCAGATTGTCGTATCACTGATACGACAATTGAGCTGGACGCATTTCATCGCCCTCATCCCGCTGAAAGACCCGCTCCAGCGGGACTACTACGCGCAGATGGCAGGCGCCGAACGCTGGAGCGTGCGGACGCTGCGCGAGCGCATCGACTCGATGCTATACGAACGCACGGCCCTATCCAAGAAGCCGGGCGAGACGATCGCGAAGGAGCTGGCCACGATGCGCGATGCGCAGCGCATGTCGCCCGCCCTGGTCATGCGCGACCCGTACATCCTCGACTTCCTGGGATTGCGGGACACCTGGCAGGAAGGCGATCTGGAGGCGGCGATCATCCGCGAAATGGAGTCGTTCTTGCTGGAGCTGGGCGCCGGTTTCAGCTTCGTGGCCCGACAGAAGCGCATCCAGATCGACGACGATGATTTCCACCTTGACCTGCTGTTTTACAACCGCAAGCTGCGGCGGCTGGTAGCGGTGGAGTTGAAGATCGGAGACTTCAAGGCCGCCTACAAGGGGCAGATGGAGCTTTACCTGCGCTGGCTCGACAAGTACGAACGGGAGCCGGAGGAAGCTTCGCCGCTGGGGATCATCCTTTGCACCGGCAAGAAGCGCGAGCAGATCGAGTTGCTGGAATTGGACAAGTCCGGCATCCATGTCGCCGAATACCTGACCAGCTTGCCGCCGCGCGCCGTGTTGGTGGAGCGACTGCAGCAAGCTACCCATCGAGCGCAATTGCGGATCGAGCAGCGCAGGAAGGACAAAGAGTAGTTCCATTCAAAGCATTCGTGCGTCCCGGCGTTCCGCCGTCGGGCTCGCGGGCTTCGCCCCGCGCCTCGTGCCGAGTCGCGGCCATCCGGCTTTGATCCCTGACGCCTTCGGCCCTCGCGGGCCTGCGCGCTCCACTTGCACTGCGGATTGTCGGGCGGAGTGTGGGGCGGTCTTGCTGTTCCCTTCACCGTATCACGGCGTTCTCGCCGTCAAGGGCTGCGCGCGTATAGCGCGCTGGCGTCCTGGCGGCCGGCTTTGCCCCCTGACTGCTTGCGCTGCGCCGTGCTGGCGACGGTTCCGGGCAATTCCGCCCGTGCAACCGGAGATCGTCATGAACGACAAATCGCACGTTTCCCTTGAACAACACGTTTGCCTTGTCTGCGGCGTTCGCTTCGACACCGGCGCCATCCTGCTGGATCGCCGCCTGCGCGCGAGCATGGAGCACCACACGGCCACCGGCTGGGGCCTGTGCGCCGAACACCAGAAGCTGTCCGACGATGGCTTTGTCGCACTCATCGAATGCGATCCGCAGCGCAGCGGCTCGCCGGCGGGCGGTGCGAACGTAAAGCCCGAACAGGCATATCGCACGGGTCGCCTGGCGCACCTGAAACGCGAGGTGTTCGCTCGCGTGTTCAACTTGCCGATCGCAGCCAACCAGCCGTGCGTGTTCGTCGAACCCGGCGTCATTGAGCAGTTGCAGTCGATGGTTGCACCGGCGGCGAACTGATCGCACGCCGACAACCCGGCGCATCGTCCTTCGGGGCGACGCGCCTTTCTTTTGGGTATCCGGAATCTGGTGTGGGTTCTGGCTCCTTGGGTCTTTGTAGCTATCACTTTCAAAGAATGGATTTTGGTGTTGGACGGCTGAGCGGATGTG
>NZ_JAMQHN010000175.1 GCF_025993755.1 Thermomonas sp.
ACTCCCGCCACAAGGCGACTAAACCTTGCGGGTCGAGATACTTTGGGTGCAATGACCAGAGACGCATGCTGTGGCGCCTAACACCTGAGTTAAGCCGCGCCGCGAAGCGGCGTCGGCTTGAATGAATTGTTAGCCGTTGCGAAATTGGAGTAACGACGTGGAACACGCGAAGAACATTGCAGTTGGGGCGCTTACCGTAGCGGTAATTGGCGGCGTTGTTTGGATTTATGTGTGGCTGTGCAACACGTACACGATGCCTATGCTGTTCATAACAGCAACGCCGTTCCTCGGGTTTGCGCTTTGGGGGCTGGGCCGATCAATCCGGAACACGACGAGCAACGGCTAACACCTGAATTAAGCCGACGCCACTTGTGGCGTTCGGCTTGAATGAACTGTTAGCCCCCACAGCGAGAGGGGCGCCAAAAAGAGAGATATGACCATGAAAGAGTTGCAGCCGCACCAACAGCGAGTTGTTGACGAAAAGCAAGAGCTGGATGCGAAGCGCGAAAAACTCGGCGCGTTCAAGAGTACCGAGTTGTTCGCTGGATTGCCGTGGCAGGAGCAGGAGCGACTGAATACGCAAGCCCACATCATGACGATGTACAGCGCCGTGCTTGGCGAGCGCATCGCTGCATTTTGACCGGAATCCCCACGCCGCAATGATATGCGGCGTGGGGGCTAACGCTGGCGTTAATCCGCGCCGCGAAGCGGCGTCGGATTGAATGAATTGTTAGACCGCGAACCAATAACAGAGAGAATCGACATGTACGAACAGCCGAAATTCATCATCTTTGACAAGCGCGAGAACGTTCTTGAATCGCTCGCCAGGGACTTCATTACATTCGGCCTGTTGCTGCTCTGCATCTGGGCGAGCCAAGGAAGCAAGTGGTGGACGTTCTTCACCGGGCTGATGTTCATTGTGTTCTTGGGCGCGAAGTTTCTTGGGATTGCCCGCACCCGCCAGATCAAGTTCCGCGACTTGGACGAAATGCAGGATTGGCTCAACAAAGAGCGGTCTAACGCCTGAGTTAAGCCGGCCCGCTGCCGGTACACACAAACCCTGTTGAAGCCGAGATGCGGGCTCGGCTTGAACGAATTGTTAGCACTCAACGCGAGGACACGACAATGCGAATCAGCGAACGAGAGAAGGCAATCTGGCGAGCGGCCATCACGCTGGGCAACAACATTTGCGTGCAGGAATGCGACAGGATCAACGACGACGACGGCCCGATGGACGCCATCAACGCCACCAACGAATGTGCCAAACGCATCCGCGAGTGGGCCGAGCCGAGCGACGAGCAACTGGCGGAAATGTTCGCTGAAGCCGGCGTGCCAATTGAGCGCGATTTTATGGCCGAAGCGCTGAACAGCGGTGACGGCGCATACCGCCCATGAGTGCTAACACCTGAGTTAAGCCGCGCCGCTGCACGGCCACAATAGAGCACGAACCTACCTGAAAAATTTGTGGCCGTGAAGCGGTGTCGGCTTGGACGAATTGTTAGGCGTGACAATACGTTGAAGCTAGACCCGCCGCAACCGCTGCGATGATGCACGCGATGGGACACGGAGGACAGGCAGTGCGACCTGGCCGTGTCCCCGCGTTTACACGCAACGCTCAGATACAGAGTGAGCGATACCAGAACGCCGGCCTGCGATACAAGCCCGTGCAGCCGTTCTGCCCGCCCCGCCGCCTGATGGCCGATGCCGGCCCCGTAGTGTTCGCGGGGCAGGGGCACCTGCGGCAGAAATGGAACTGACAGGATTGCGCCCCCCAGAGGCCGGCCGAAAATCTGTCCGCTCTTAACTCCGAAGCCTTTTAGTTTGGAATTGCCACGCCTAACACCTGAGTTAAGCCGCGCCGCGAAGCGGCGTCGGCTTGGACGAATTGTTAGGCCCTAGCTTCATATGCCGCAAGCATAGCGCTAAGTGCGGCCAACTCCTCCGCAGAGCGGGCACTGACCGTGTCCGCGAGCGCCGCCGACACAAGGTAAAACTCTGAATTGTTGGCGATCCGTCCGCGCCGAATGATCCGGCGGAACTGCTTTGACTGCCGAGTTAGTAGCAAAGACAAGCTCGGGGCTCCCACCGCTTCCAGTGAAGCGTCTGCCCGCTGGATGCGGTCGGACGTCCAGTCCTCGGTGCCCTCCAGTGAATCGTTCACCGCTTGCTTGAGGCCGGAAAGTACCTGCGAGAAGGGGAGCTTTCGCTCGAAGCTAGCTAAAACGTTTAACGGATGGATCGGGTCGGACAGGTCGAGGCCTGGCCAAGGCGACACGTGCGTCAGCCAATGCACCAAGAACCGCTTGAGGTTCTCGTACTCGCGGAGCTTTTCTTCGGACGGCCTACGCGCCATTTCTAGGGCCTAACGCCTGAGTTAAGCCGAACTGCGTAGCGCAGGCAACGGCGTGGCGAGCTTAACCTGCCACGCCGTTGCCGGAGCGAAGCAGTTTCGGCTTGAACGAATTGTTAGGATTCACCTGAATCAACTGTGCAGTTGGCCCTTACGAGTTCAAGAAACGTAATGCTCTGCTGCAAGGCATCAACTCTAGATTCCGCTGAGCCGCTTTCTGTGTCCACCATGGGCTCGAATGTGACTTTGCCAGTTTTGTCAACAATGAACGCGATCATGCCGACATATCCGCCCATGCGATTTTTTGAATTAACTCCACCACAAACAGCTCCTGAGCGGCTTATGTATCGCACTTGGTCAAACTTGGCAGAGTCAGGATCTATCAGTGCCTGCTTGACAAGTCGAATAGCGCGAACCTCTGGCGAAAATTTAGATTTCCAGACGAAATAGCCGACTGCAACAAGAACAACCACTGCGATCACGATTAGGAATTTGCTCTTCATTTGCGCGCCTAGAAATGGATGTGAAGCCTAACACCTAGTAGACCCCAAATGCGGAGTGTGGTACGGATGGTGACGCGGCTGGGGGATGGGGTCAAGCGGAAATCCTACCAGAAATCAACCATGTGTCTGATGCGCTTGGGCGTGCGATCCCTTAACATCGACAGATATGGGGGCATGGGCGGGCATGTATGGGATATGCGCGTGAGGATGCGGGCGTAATAAAGTTGGCAGATGTTGGGCGACATCCCGGCCTGTTGGAGGTTGTTCGCAGCAAGTTGCGGGCAAAACACTACAGTTTGCGCACTGAGCAGGCCTATGTGGCGTGGATCCGTCGGTTCATCTTGGCCAATGGGAGACGGCACCCTCGGGAGATGGGGGGAGCGGAGGTCGAGGCGTTCCTCAGCCGGTTGGCGGTGGAAGGCAGGGTATCCGCCAGCACTCAGAATCAGGCGTTGTCTGCCCTGCTCTTTCTGTATCGGGAGGTGCTGCGGGTCGAGCTGCCGTGGATGGAATCGGTGTTGCGGGCCAAGCGCCCGCGGCGGTTGCCGACGGTATTGTCTCATCTGGAAGTGAGGCAGCTGCTGTCGATGATGTCGGGGCGGACTTGGCTGATGGCCAGTTTGCTGTATGGCACGGGGATGCGGTTGATGGAGTGCCTGCGGCTGCGGGTCAAGGATGTGGATTTTGCGCGAAATGAAATCCTGATCCGCAACGGCAAGGGGGCGAAGGACCGCCGGACGATGCTTCCGCGCACGCTGGAGGAGCCTTTACGCCGTGAAATCGAGCGGGCGCGGCTGTTGCACGTTCAGGATCTGGCGGAAGGGTTAGGTGAGACGCCGCTTCCGGATGCGTTGGCCCGAAAATACCCGAATTCAGGGAAGGAATTCGGTTGGCAGTTCGTGTTTCCGTCGGATCAGCGTTCGATCAATCCATATACGGGGCGAACGCACCGTCATCACGTCGATGACGGGGTGCTGTCGCGTGCGATCAAGCGGGCGCGAGGGCAGGCGGGGATCGACAAATTGGTGAGCGCGCATACGCTGCGGCATTCCTTTGCCACTCATTTGCTGGAATCCGGTTATGACATCCGCACGATCCAGGAGCTGCTCGGGCACAAGGATCTGGCGACGACGCAGATTTATACCCATGTCCTGAACCGGGGCGGCCGTGGGGTTCGCAGTCCGCTGGATGCGGAGTGATGGTTATTGGCCTGGCATCGGGTGATTCTGGTCGTCCTTGACAGGTAGGCTTGAATCCAGAGCAGAAACCGATTCGAACTTCTGGAAATGTCTGGATGGTTTTCAGCGCGCCGGCCTGATCTCGAACGTGGCTGCGGGCGCAATGCCGCGTTCCAGGGAATGCAGGTGGATTTCGAACGCGCCGAGCGTGGCCGAGGTGGCTTTGCCGCCGACTGGCGTGGTGTTGAGTGAAAAGTCCTTGCCGTTGCCATTTTTGGGCGTCCAGCGCACCCGGATTTCCGCATTGCCGGCCCAGATGCACTGCACGTCCGGTGGGCAGCGGGAATCGTTGACCAGTACCATGTAGGTGAGTTGGCTGCCATCGGGCAATTTGGCGCTGGCGCCGATGTCCAGGGCCAGCGTGATGCTTTCCCCTGCGGGCGGGGGGGCGTTGTCGGTCGTCATGGCGTTCTCCGTCGACGCTGTGGCGGTTGCGGCGACCGCGCTGGAAGTGGCTGGGGTGGATCGCGGAGCCGCGTTGCCGCAACCGGCAAGCAGGGCCGCGCTGAGGGCGAGCGTGATCGGGAGTGCGTGGCTGCGCATGGGCTTCACCTTTGCGATGGGGCGATTCTTTCACACTGCGCCCGAGGCGGCCTGAACGGTTCCAGCCTGGGTCGCTGGCCCGCTTGTGCCGCGTGGGGCAGGCGGTGGTCAATCGTGTTGCGAAGCGAGCCGGTCCGCGAGCCGGATGGGTTCGGGCAGGCGGTAGCGGGTCGTGAACTGCATGGCCAGTCCCGGTGCCGAGGCCATGGCGACGCGGTGGCCGGGGGAAACGACGATCGGGTGGACGCCGGGTTTGCTGCGCAGCAGCCAGCCGATCTGCGTGGTGCCGTCGCGCAGGGGGGTGAAGGCGCCCCGCATGGCGTGCAGTTCGAGCCGGGAGGTGCCGGTCAGGATGGACTTGCCGATGCCGATCGTGGGCAGGTCGGCGGCCACGCCGAAGTGGCAAGCGCTGCCGAACCGTCGCGGGTGGGCGGTGCCGTGGCCGTCGATGAAGGCGAGGTCGGGGCGCAGCGGCAGGACGTCGAGCGCGGCCAGCATGGCGGGCAGTTCGCGGAAGCCGAGCAGGCCCGGGACATAGGGCATGCGCGTCGGCAGTCGGACAATCCGATGGTCGATGACGGTCAGCGTATCGGCGTCCAGAAGCACGGCTGCGGCACGGGTGACGGCGCCGCCGTCCTCGAAACCGACGTCAAAGCCGGCGATGGTGCGGATGGGCTTCGGGAAGCCGTCGCGCAGCAGGACGCGCTGCGCCAGTTGCTCTTGCAGTTCCCGCAGCGGCGTGGCGCTGCCGGTCCATTCCGGAAGCATGTCGGACTGGAGTGGCATGGCTCTGGATTCTTCGCTGCGGGCTCGGCGCTACTGTGCCATGCACGCGGTCGGCGGGCCGTCACGCCGCGCTGGGCGCCAGCATTGTCAGCAGGCCGCGCGCGGCATTGAAGCGGGCCGTGGCGTCGGGCAGGTCGAGGCTGATCCGCAGCTTGTCGTGGCCGTCCATCCGGTAGTGCTTCGGTTGGCCCTGGATCAACTGGATCACCGCCACCGGGTCGATCGCGGGCTTTTCGACGAAGTGGATGCGGCCGCCGCCGGCGGCGAGGTCGAACTTGCTGATGCCCAGACGCGTGGCCTGCAGCTTCAGTTCCGCGGTGGCGAACAGGTTCCTTGCCGGTTCCGGCAGCAGGCCGAAGCGGTCGATCATTTCGATCTGCAGATCACGCAGCGCATCGGTGTCCGGAGCGGCGCTGATGCGCTTGTACAGGGTCAGCCGCAGGTGCGGATCGGGCAGGTAATCGTCGGGAATCAGCGCCGGCACGTGCAGGTCAACCTCGGCGCCGTGGTTGTTGGCCGCATCCACGTCGGGCAACTTGCCCTGCTTGATCGAACGTACCGCGCGCGCCAGCAATTCGGTGTACAGGCTGAAGCCGACCTCGGCCATCTGCCCGCTTTGCTCTTCGCCCAGCAGTTCGCCGGCGCCGCGGATTTCCAGGTCGTGGGTGGCCAGGGTGAAGCCGGCGCCGAGTTCGTCCATCGAGGCGATGGCATCGAGCCGCTTGCGGGCGTCGGCGGTGATGCTGCGGCGGTCGGGAATCAGCAGGTAGGCGTAGGCGCGGTGGTGGCTGCGTCCGACCCGTCCGCGCAGTTGATGCAACTGGGCGAGGCCGAACTTGTCGGCGCGGTTGATCAGGATGGTGTTGGCGTTGGGGATGTCGATCCCGGATTCGATGATGGTCGAGCACAGCAGCACGTTGGTGCGCTGCTTGTGGAAGTCGAGCATTACCCGCTCCAGCGCGCGCTCGGGCAGTTGGCCGTGGGCGATGCCGATGCGGGCGTCTGGCACCAGCGATTGCAAGGTTTCCTGCATGCGCTGGATGCTTTCGACGTCGTTGTGCAGGAAATAGACCTGACCGCCGCGTGTCAGTTCGCGCTGGAACGCTTCGCGCAGCAGGGCGTCGTCCCAGGCGTGGACGAAGGTCTGCACCGCCAGCCGGTTGGCCGGCGGGGTCGCGATGATCGACAGGTCGCGCAGGCCGCCCATCGCCATGTTGAGGGTGCGCGGGATCGGGGTGGCGGTGAGGGTCAGCAGGTGGACGTTGGCGCGCAGCTTCTTCAGCGCTTCCTTCTGGCGCACGCCGAAGCGTTGCTCCTCGTCGACGATGACCAGCCCGAGGTCGGCGAACTTCACGTCCGGCTGCAGCAGGCGGTGGGTGCCGACGATGACGTCGAGCTTGCCCTCGGCCAGCTTGGCCAGATCGGCGGCGATGTCCTTCTTCGACTTGAAGCGCGACAGCACCTCGACCCGCAGCGGCCAGTCGGCGAAGCGGTCGCGGAAGGTCTGGAAGTGCTGCTCGGCCAGCAGGGTGGTCGGCACCAGCAGGGCGACCTGCTTGCCGGCGCTGGCGGCGGCAAAGGCGGCGCGCACCGCGACCTCGGTCTTGCCGAAGCCGACGTCGCCGCAGACCACGCGGTCCATCGGCTGCGGCGCGGCCAGATCGCGCAGCACGGCTTCGATCGCGGCGTGCTGGTCCGGGGTTTCCTCGAACGGGAAGGCCGCGGCGAACGGCTCGTACAGGGCGCGGTCGACGTCGATCGCCATCCCGCGCCGTGCCTGACGGCGGGCCTGGATTTCCAGCAGTTCGGCGGCAACGTCGCGGACCTTGTCGGCGGCTTTCTTTTTCGCCTTGGCCCATTGCTCGCCGCCGAGGCTGTGCAGCGGGGCGGTGTCGGGATTGGCGCCGGAGTAGCGGCTAATGCGGTCGAGTTGCGCCACCGGCACGTACAGGCGGTCGCCCTTGGCGTATTCGATCTCGAGGAATTCGCCCGGCAGGCCGCCGACGTCCATCGTGACCAGGCCGCGGTAGCGGCCGACGCCGTGATCCTCGTGGACGATCGGCGCGCCCAGCGTCAGCTCGCCGAGGTCACGCAGGATCGCTTCCGGCTCGCGCCCGGCGCGCTTGCGGCTGCGCGGCAGCGCGGCGCGTTCGGGGAACAGCTGGCGTTCGGTCAGGACGCACAGGGCAGGTTGATCCAGCGCGAAGCCATCGTCGAACGGGGCGACGGCGATGGCAAAAGCAGCATCGTCATGCCTGCCTTCGCGGGAATGACGGGCAAGAGCAAAGGCCTGCCAATCCGCCACCATCGCAGGCGCAAGTCCCGCCGCATGCAACACCTCCCGCAACGCCTCGCGGCGACCGGCCGAGTCGGCGGCGATCAGCACGCGGCCGGGGTAGCTATGCAGGAAGTCTTGCAGAGCCTTCGCGTTGGCGTTGTCCCTGCTTGCAAGCGGCAAGGTGGGCGCGGGTTGTACCGGCAGCGCGTGCGCCTCGCCATGGCGGAGGTGCCGGGCGTCGCAGACTTCGATGCACGGCCCCTGATTGAGATGCCCGCGCAGTTGGTCGGGAGACAGCCACAGTTCGGCGGGCGGCAGGATCGGGCGTTCGATGTCGTGGCGCAGTTGTTCGTGGCGTTCGCCGATGCGCTGCCAGGCCGCGTCCATTGCCGCGCCGACGCCGGCGCCAAGCAGCGGCAGGGTGTCCGGGGCGAGGTAGTCGAACAGGGTTTCGGTGCCGGTCTGCGCGCCGCCCGCGGGCGGGAAGAACAGCGGCAGGTAGTACTCGATGCCGGCCGGCGCCAGCCCGGCCTTGAGGTCCTGCACCAGCGGGCTGCGGCGCAGGTCGATGTCGAAGCGGTCGCGCAGTGCGTTCAGCGCGCGTTGGATGGGCACGTCCTGCAGCGGGATTTCGCGGCCCGGCAGGAGTTCGATCGCTTCGGTTCTTTCCAGCGATCGCTGGCTGTCGGGATCGAACACGCGAATCGCCTCGATCTCGTCGTCGAGCAGTTCGATCCTGAACGGCGCGCTGGCGCCCATCGGAAAGACGTCGAGCAAACCGCCGCGTACCGCGAAATCGCCGGGGTCGTAAACCTGCGGCGCGTTGCGGTATCCGGCGGCTTCCAACCGACGTTTTTCGGCATCCAGGTCGAGCCGCTGGCCGGTGTGCAGGTCGAAGCGGCTGCCGATGACGTGGCTGCGCGGAGCCAGCCGCTGCATCAGGGTGGCGGCCGGCACCACCAGGGCGCCTCGGCGCAGGCCCGGCAGGGCGGCGAGCGAGGACAGCCGGCGGTTGACGATGTCCGGATGCGGGCTGAAGCGGTCGTAGGGCAGGGTTTCCCAGTCCGGCAGGCCGAGGATGTCGAGTTCGCTGCCGGCGGCAAGCAGGCGCAGGTCGGATTCCAGCTGGTGCGCAGCGGCGTTGTCGGCCGCGACGACCAGCACTGGCCCGTCGTGGCTGGCGCAGGCCGACAGGATCGCGCAGGCCAGCCCGGTGTAGCTGCCCGGCAGTCGCCACCAGGCGCGGCGTTGACCGGCGCGGGGCAGCGGGACGGGGAAGGTCAATCCGGGATGCGGCATCGAAACGGTTCAGGCGCACGCCGGTTGCCGTGGATCGGCGCGGCGTGCGAGGTTTGGAAGCCGGCCATTCTACCGGCCTGCGCTCAGGCGGTTGGTGCCAGCGGCGTGCGCGGCAGTTTCGGCCTCGGCGGCGGCAGGTCCAGCACCATCCGCACCAGGCCGGCCTCGCTGCCGGCTTCGCGGCGGAAGCCCAGCGCGCTTGCGAGCGTCTGCATCGGCAGGTTGCCTTCCAGCACGTCGCCGTAGATGCGCTGCACCTTGCGTCCGCGCGCCCAGCGCACCAGTTTGCGCATCATCCGGCGGCCCAGCCCCATGCCGTTGACGTAGTGGCTGACCAGGATGGCGAATTCCGCGTCCTTGCCGTTGGGTTCGATCGACACCCGCGCGACCGCGCCTACCAGCGCTTCGCCCGGTGGCAGCGGTTCCGCGGCGACCAGCGCGAAATCGCGGCGCGGATCCGGCCGCACCAGTTGCTCGATCTGCGCCGCGCCCAGTTCCTTGATCGGGTGCAGGAAGCGTTGCCGGACTTCGTCCGGCTTGAGCAGGGGGAATGCGGCCCGCATCGGCTCGGCGTCCTCGGGACGGATCGGGCGGATCAGAACTTCACGCCCGTTCGGCAAACGGACATGCTCGTGCCAAGGGGGCATACGGTTGCGTGCGGCCATCCTGTCATCCTCGCGCACAATTCGTTAAGAACAGGCGATCCGACCCGGACCCATTCAGGCGGGGGTCAGGCCGGCCGTCGGCGCAGCGTCTTGCGCATCCGGGTCAGCGTCAGGGCTGCGACCAGCAGGAGCAGCCCGGTGCCCATTCCGACCCCGATGTTGAACAGGGCCACTCCGAACCAGCCCGGCAGGTCGTCGGCGTGAGTCTGCGCGAAATGATGCAGCGGCGCGATCCCGTGCACGAGGATGCCGCCGCCGACCAGGAACATCGCCACTGTTCCGGCCACCGACAGGAACTGCATCATCCGCGGCGCCAGGGCCAGCAGGCCGCGTCCGAACGCCCGGGAGACGCGGCCCTTGCCGGGACGGATCAGATACAGGCCGAAGTCGTCGAGCTTCACGATCGCCGCAACCAGTCCGTACACGCCCACGGTCATCAGCACAGCGATCACGGTCAGCACGGCGAGTCTGGTGAGTAGCGGTTCCATGGCGACGGTGCCCAGCGCGATCACGATGATCTCGGCCGAAAGCACGAAATCGGTCCGGATCGCACCCTTGATTTTTTCCCGTTCGAAGGCGGACAGGTCGTCCGGCAGTTCCTCGATGTCCTCCACGACTGTCGTCCCGTTGCGGCGGCGATGGCGCTTGACCGCCGCGTGGGCGAGTTTTTCCACGCCCTCGTAGCACAGGTAGCAGCCGCCGAGGGTGAGCAGGGACAGGATCAGCGGCACCGCGAACCCGCGCCCGTGCAGCCACACTTCCAGCAGCGAGATGCCCATCGCCGTTGGCACCAGGATGGCCTTGTTGACCAGCGAACCCTTGGCGACCGCCCACACCACCGGCAGTTCCCGATCGGCGGCGGAGCCGCTGACCTGCTCTGCGTTGACCGCCAGATCGTCGCCGACCACGCCGGCGGTCTTGCCGGCGGCGATCTTGGTCATTGCCGAAATGTCGTCAAGCAATGAAGCGATGTCGTCGAACAGGGCGAAGAAGCTGGAAGGCATGAGGGTCTGGTGGGGGATCGGTCGGAAATTCTGGCATGCCAGTGGCATGTCGGCGGGTGAAGCGTGTCAGGCGGGGTTGCGCAACCAGTCGATGGAAGTGGAGGCGCCGGCTTCGCCCAGCGCGGTCCGCAGGACGTCCAGCGCCGGCGCGATGGCGCGGTCGAACCGCCACGGCGGGTTGAGCAGCAGCATCCCGCTGCCGTTCATGCGCAGCGGCGAGTCGTCGGGTCGCACACGCAGTTCGACCCGCAGCGCCGAGCGCGCCGGCAGCTGCGCGGCGGCGCGCTGGAACGGCTGCAGCGCGCGCCCCAGCTTGATCGGGTACCACAGCGCGAACAGGCCCTGCGGCCAGCGCGCAAGTCCTTCGCGCAGCGCGGCAAGCGCATGGTCGAATTCCGCCAGCTGCGCTTCGTAGGGCGGATCGATCAGCACCAGTCCACGCGCCAGCGGCTGTCCGTGGTCGTGCGGCGGCAGCAGGGCCTTGGCCGCGGCGTAGCCGTCGCGGACATGCACGGCGATGCGTGGGTCGTGCGGGAGGGCGGCACGGAGCGCGCGGGCTTCCTCGTCCTGCAGCTCACACAGTGCGATCCGATCCTGGGCCCGCAGCGCGTGCGCCAGCAGCCATGGCGAGCCGGGATAGGCGTCGCTGCCGTGGCGTTCGCGACAGGCGTGCACGGCGTCGAGCAACGGCTGCAGCGCCGGTGGCGGCGTCGCGAGGGCGAGCAGGCGGGCGATCCCTCTTTGCGCCTCGCCGGTTTTTTGCGCGGCATCTTCGTCAAGGCGGTACAGGCCGCGTCCGGCGTGGGTATCCAGCGCGAAGCAGGCGGCAGGCTTGGCGACCAGCGCCTCGCACAGCGCCAGCAGGATCATGTGCTTGAGGACGTCGCCGTGGTTGCCGGCGTGGAAGGCATGGCGGTAGTTCACCGTCGACATTCTACGGATCCCTCGCATTCGTGGCTTCCGGTTGCGGAAACCGTGACCGATGGCCCAGGTACGCACGCAAGGCAGGCGGCTAGACTCGGCTGCGGAGAAACACCGGGAATCGTGATGAAACATTTGCTGTGGACGGCGGCCCTGCTCGCCGGCGGAGTGGCGGGCCTGTCGGGCGCTTCGGCGCAGGAGCGGGTTGATCTGGACATGACCGCGCGCATCCGCGCCGAGGCCTTCCACCATTCGCAGGTGATGGCCACCCTGAGCCACCTGACCGACGCCATCGGCCCGCGCCTGACCAATTCGCCGGCGATGGCCGAGGCCAACCGCTGGACCCGCCAGCAGATGACCGAGTGGGGCTTGTCCAATGTCCATGACGAGGCGGTGGACGACCTGGGCCGCGGCTGGGCGTTCACCGATGCGCAGGTGGAAATGCTCAGTCCGAGGGTGATGCCGCTGCACGCCCTGCCCAAGGCCTGGACGCCCGGCACCAGCGGCGCTGTCGAGGGCGACGCGATCGCGGTCAAGCTGGAGTCGAAGCAGGACCTGGAGCAGTGGAAGGGCAAACTGCGCGGCAAGATCGTGTTCGTCGACGATGCGCGCGCCTACAAGACCAGCGACAAACCGGATTTCCAGCGCTACACGGGTTCCGAACTGGACGACATGCTGGCGTTCCCGCTGCCGAAGGGTCGCGAATCCGATCCGGCGATGATGGCCCGCTTCCGCGCGCGCATGGAACTGGCGCCGCTGCTCAACCAGTATCTGATCGACGAAGGCGTGCTGGCCACGGTCTCCATCAGCAGCTGGAACGACGGCATCGTGCGGGTGATGGGCGGTGGCTCACGCAAGGCCGGCGAGGCGGTCGGGGTGCCGGCGCTGGTGATGGCGGCCGAGCATTACAACACCGTCATGCGCGCGCTCAAGGACAAGCAACCGGTGCGGCTGCGGCTGAAGGTGGACGCGCGGTTCCTCGACGACGCCAACCAGCCCGGCTACAACACCATCGCCGAGATACCCGGCAGCGGACCGCAGCGCAACGAGATCGTGATGCTCGGCGCGCACATGGATTCCTGGCATGCCGGCAGCGGCGCCAACGACAACGGTGCGGGCGTGGCGGTGATGATGGAGGCCATGCGCATCCTCAAGGCGATCGGCGCCCGCCCCAACCGCACGATCCGCGTCGCGCTCTGGACCGGCGAGGAACAGGGTCTGATCGGCTCGCAGGATTACGTGGCCCGCCACGTCGCCCACTTCCCGGAACCGACCGATCCGGAACAGCGCGCGGTCCCGGCCTTCTTCCGCCAGAACAAGGGCAAGCCGATCCCCGGCCCCGAGTTCGAGCGGATTTCGGCCTACTACAATCTCGACAACGGCAGCGGCAAGATACGCGGGATCTACGCGCAGGAAAACCTGGCCGCGGCGCCCGTTTTCGAGGAGTGGCTGCGGCCGTGGCATGACGTGGGCGCGACCATCGTCACCCAGCGCAACACCGGCAGCACCGACCACGTCAGTTTCGACGCGGTCGGCGTGCCCGGCTTCCAGTTCGTGCAGGATCCGCTGGACTATTTCACCCACACCCACCACAGCGACTTGGACACCCTGGATCATGCCGTCGAGGACGATCTGAAGCAGGCGGCGGCAATCGTCGCGTCGTTCGCCTACAACACCGCGATGCGCCCGCAGCGGATGCCGCGCAAGCCGGTGCAGTAGGGTCCGGCGTTGCCTGGTCGGCGAGCGCCCTAACCGGGCGC
>NZ_JAMQHN010000176.1 GCF_025993755.1 Thermomonas sp.
CTGGGTGGCGGCTTCCAGCGCGCCTTCGGCGATGGCGTCGATGGGCTCTTCGGCGGCGGCGGCCAGCACCGGGCAGCCGATACGGAAATCCGAGCGCAGCAGGGCGTTGCGCCAGCTCGTCAGGAAGCTCGACAGCCCCGCGACGGGGCCAGCCTGCAGGTGCTGGTCCAGCGCCGCGCTGACGCGCGCGCCCGCCAGCCGGACGGCTTCCTCCACGACCTGCTGCTTGCCGCCGGGGAAGTGGTGGTAGGTGGAGCCGAACGGCGCGTCGGCGCGCCGGGTCATCTCGCGGATGCTGGTCGCGTTCAGGCCGTGCTGCGCGAGCATGCTCGCCGCCGCTTCGATCATGCGCTGGCGGGTTCCGGGTTGTCGATTCGGCATGGTCGACCTTGCTAAGACAGTCGTCATAGGTGAAAGTATGCCAACTATGACAGTCATCCGAATTTTTCGCCAATGACCGCCGATCCGGTTGCCACAGAGCTGACGACCGCCGACGGCTATGTGCTGGGCGGCTATCGCTTCGCCGCGCAGGCGCCGCTCAAGGGGCGCGTTGTCGTGGCGGGCGCCACCGCGGTTCCACAGGAGTTCTACCGGCGCTTCGCCCAGTTCGCCGCGGCGCGGGGGTTCGACGTGCTCACCTTCGACTATCGAGGCATCGGCCGGTCGCGCCACGGCACGCTGAAGGGCTTTCGCATGGATCTGCTCGACTGGGGACGGCAGGATCTGGCGGCGGCGGTGGACGCGATGGCCGACCCGCAGCTGCCGCTGTTCGTCGTCGGTCATTCCCAAGGGGGGCATGCTTTCGGCCTGACGCCGAACCATGCCCGCGTCGCCGGGTTCTATGTCTTCGGCGCCGGTGCCGGCTGGCACGGCTACATGCCGCTCGGGGAGCGCCTGCGGGTGTTGGCGATATGGAAGGTCGTGCTGCCGGTGCTGACCTGGTGGAAGGGTTATTGCCCGTGGAAGTTGCTGGGTCTGGGCGAGGATCTGCCTGTGGATGCCTATCGGCAGTGGCGCCGCTGGTGCCAGTATCCGCACTACTTTTTCGACGATCCCGCCATGCGCGGGATCGAGCAGGCGTATGCCGCCGTCCGAACGCCGATGGTGGCTGCCAACGCGCTGGACGATCTGTGGGCGCTGCCGGCGGCCCGCGATGCCTTCGTCGGGGCCTATTGCAACGCCCCGCTGACCCGAAGGAATCTCGACCCGTCCCGGGTGGGCGGCAAGATCGGACACATGGGGTATTTCCGCACGTTGGCCGAACCGTACTGGGAGGAAGTCCTGACGTGGTTCGTCGCCCAGCCCGGGCCCCTCGCGCAGGCCTGATCCGATACTTCGACAAGGAACCGCAACATGTCCCGTCTGCCATCTCCGCTCGACCGTCTGCCCTTTCCGGTGATCGGTGCGCCGATGTTCATCGTCAGCACGCCGGAGCTGGTCATCGCGCAGTGCAAGGCCGGCATCGTCGGTTCCATGCCGTCGCTCAATGCCCGCCCCGCCGAGATGCTTGACGACTGGCTGGCGCAGATCACCGAAGCGCTGGATGCGCACAACCGCGCACACCCGGATCGTCCTGCCGCACCTTTCGCCATCAACCAGATCGTGCACCGGAGCAATCCGCGGCTGGAACACGACATGGCGCTGTGCGTCAAGCACAAGGTGCCAATCATCATCACCTCGCTGGGCGCGCAGCCGGAGATCAATCAGGCCGCGCATGGGTATGGCGGCGTCGTGCTGCACGATGTGATCAATGACGGTTTCGCCCGGAAGGCGATCGCCAAGGGGGCCGATGGATTGATCGCGGTCGCCGCCGGTGCCGGTGGACATGCCGGAACCAAAAGCCCTTTTGCACTGGTTCGGGAGATTCGCGAGTGGTTCGACGGGCCGCTGGCGCTGTCGGGCGCAATCGCAACTGGAGACGGTGTCCTCGCCGCGCAGGCGGCGGGTGCGGACTTCGCCTATGTCGGCTCGGCCTTCATCGCCACCGAGGAAGCCAGGGCCACGCCGGCCTACAAGCAGGCCATCGTCGATGGCAACTCCGATGGCATCGTCTACACGAATTTCTTCACCGGCGTCCACGGCAATTACCTGAAGACATCCATCGTCGCCTCCGGATTCGATCCGGACGCCTTGCCGACAAGCGATCCGACCAAGATGAACTTCGGCGAGACCTCGGCCAAGGCGTGGAAGGACATCTGGGGCTGCGGTCAGGGCATCGGTGCGATCGACCGGGTGCAGCCGGTTGCAGACTATGTGGCCCAGCTTCGGCAGCAATATGCCGATGCGCGCCACCGCCTTGGTCTGGGATGATTGCGAATGAACAAGATTTCGTTCAACGCCTACACCCTGGCCAAGGTGCCGATCGCCTGGCTGGCCGGCGTGCGGCTGGGCCATCTGGACGATACGACGTGCCGGATGCGGGTGAAGCACGGCTGGCGGAACCAGAATCCGTTCAAGAGCATGTTCTGGGCGGTCGAGGGCATGGCGGCCGAGTTTTCGACCGGCGTGCTGTGCGTCGAACAGATCCGGAAAACCGGACGCAAGGTTTCGATGCTGGTGGTGAAGATGGAGGCGACCTTCTCCAGGAAGGCGGTCGGCACGATCACGTTCCAGTGCGACCAGGGGCAGGCGGTGGATGCCGCCGTGCGCGCCGCCGTGGAAACGGGTGCGCCACAGACGCTCACGATGCGCAGCGTCGGTCATGACGCCCAGGGCGAGCAGGTTGCCGAGTTCTTCTTTACCTGGAGCTTCCGGGTGAAGGCGTAAGGAGTGGGGCGGAAGTGAACTTCGGGGCACGAGCCCCCTTCACGGTTCTCCATTTCCCCGCATGGCATGCGCCCGCTTCCGGGCGCGCTCAGCCGCCGCTCGCCAGCACCGCCAGTACCGCGTTCCCGTAGCGCTCCAGTTTGCCGACGCCCACGCCGCCGATGGTGGCCAGGGCGTTGAGGTCGCGCGGGAGTTCCAGCGCGATGCTGCGCAGGGTGCTGTCGTGGAAGATCACGTAGGCAGGAACGTTCTGCGCTTTCGCGGTTTCGCTGCGCCACTGGCGCAGGGCGTCGAAGCGGGCGCTGGCCTCGGGGGGGAGTTCGGCAGCGGGCGTGACGTCGGCGGCGTGGCTGCGTTCGCGTTCGCGCTTGGGCGCTTCGAGGCGCAGGTGCAGGGATTGCTCGCCGCGCAGCAGTGCCGTGGCGGTGGCGGTCAGGCGCAGCGCGCCGAACCGTTCCGGGTCGGCTTCCAGATGGCCCGCGGCGACCAGCTGCCGGAACACGCCGCGCCAGCGCTTGCCGTCCAGGTCGGCGCCGATGCCGTAGGTGCTCAGCGACTGGTGGCCGAACTGGCGCACCTTGGCGGTATCGGCGCCGCGCAGGACGTCGATCAGGTGCGCGGCGCCGAAGCGCTGGCCGGTGCGGTAGGCGCAGGACAGCGCCTTGCGTGCGGCCTCGGTGGCGTCCCAGGTCTGCGGCGGGTGCAGGCAGTTGTCGCAGCGGCCGCAGGCGCCCGGATGCGTCTCGCCGAACCACGCCAACAGGCTCTGTCGACGGCAGACGGTGGATTCGCAATAGCCGATCAGGGCGTCGAGCTTGGCGTGCTCGAGCCGTTTGCGTTCCTCGCCGGCTTCGCCTTCGGCGATCATCCGGCGCAACAGGATCGCATCGCCCAGGCCATAGGCCAGCCACGCCTCGGCGGGTTCGCCGTCGCGGCCGGCGCGTCCGGTTTCCTGATAATAGCCCTCGATCGACTTGGGCAGGTCGAGATGGGCGACGAAGCGCACGTCGGGCTTGTCGATGCCCATGCCGAAGGCGATGGTAGCGACCATCACCAGACCGTCTTCATGCAGGAAGCGGCGTTGATGTTCGGCGCGCACGCCGGCGTCCAATCCGGCGTGGTAGGGCAGCGCATGCAGGCCATGTTCGACCAGCAGCTGGGCGACGGCCTCCACCTTGCGCCGCGACAGGCAATAGACGATCCCGGCCTCGCCGCGATGGCCCTTGAGGAATTCCAGCAATTGGCGACGCCCGTTGTCCTTGGCGACGACGCCATAGCGGATGTTGGGGCGGTCGAACGAGCTGATGAACTGGCGGGCGCCGCCCAGCGACAGGCGTTCGACGATCTCGTTCCGGGTTGGCGCATCGGCGGTTGCCGTCAGGGCGATCCGTGGCACGTTCGGCCAGCGCTCGTGCAGCAGGGTGAGCTGGCGATATTCCGGGCGGAAATCGTGGCCCCACTGCGAGACGCAGTGGGCCTCGTCGATCGCGAACAGCGAGATTTCCACCTGATTCAGCAGCGCCAGGAAGCGCGGCGCAAGCAGGCGTTCGGGCGCCACGTAGAGCAGATCGAACGCGCCGGCGACGAAGTCGCGTTCCACCTGCGCGCCGCTGGCGGCGTCGAGGCTGGAGTTGAGAAACGCGGCGCGCACGCCCAGCTGGCGCAGCGCTTCGACCTGATCCTGCATCAGCGCGATCAGCGGCGAAACGACGATCGCGGTGCCCGGACGCAGCAGCGCCGGCAGCTGGTAGCACAGCGATTTGCCGCCGCCGGTGGGCATCAGCACCAGTGAGTCGCCGCCGGCGATCACATGTTCGACGATGGCGCCCTGCTCGCCGCGGAAACCGGCGTAGCCGAAGGTGCGGCGAAGCTGGGTGAGAGCAGGGGAGTTCATCGGTCGGACGAGCGCGAAGCCGATGCCCGGGGCGGACTTTTCCGGCGTTGCCGCGCTGGGGCGGAGGATGCGGCGCGTCAGGGATTCTCGAGGTCGAGCGCGCCGTGCGCGGGCACCGGCGCGGCGCGGACGTGCCGGTGCTTGAACAGCGGCACGAAGGCGATGGCCATCGCCAGGGAGTACAGCGCGAAGCTGGTCCAGATGCCTTGCCAGTCCTTGCTGCCGTCGGCGGCGGTGAAGAAACGGTCGATCATCCAGCCGCTGATCGCGCTGCCGAGGATCGCGCCGATGCCGTTGGTCATCAGCATGAACAGGCCCTGCGCGCTGGCGCGGATCTTCGGGTCGGCCTGCTGTTCGACGAACAGGCTGCCTGAGATGTTGAAGAAGTCGAAGGCCATGCCGTAGACGATGCACGAGAGCACGATCATCCACAGCCCCGGTCCCGGATCGCCGTAGGCGAACAGGCCGAAGCGCAGGAACCAGGCCAGCATCGAGATCGTCATCACCGTCTTGATCCCGAAGCGCTTGAGGAAGAACGGGATGGTGAGGATGAACAGGGTTTCGCTGATCTGCGAGATCGACATGATGATGGCGGGATACTTCACCGCCAGCGTGTCCTTGTAGGCGTCGACGTTCGCGAAGTCGTGCAGGAAGGTGTCGCCGTAGGCGTTGGTGAGCTGCAGCGCCGCGCCCAGCAGCATGGCGAACACGAAGAACACCGCCATGTTGCGGTCGCGGAACAGGCGGAAGGCCGACAGCCCGAGCACGTCGACCAGGCCGCGCTTGCCTTCGCCCTTGCCGAGCGTGGGCGGGCAGGGCGGCAGGGTGAAGGCGTACAGCCCCAGCGCCAGCGAAGCGATGGAGGCGATGTAGAACTGGCCCGGCGAGGTTTCCAGCTTGAGCAGGCTGGTGGTCCACAGCGCGGCGATGAAGCCGACCGTGCCCCAGACCCGGATCGGCGGGAAATCGCGCACCACGTCCAGTCCGTCGCGCTTGAGCGCGTTGTAGGCCACCGCGATCGCCAGCGAGATCGTCGGCATGTAGCAGATCATCGTCGCCAGCATCGCCCAGAAGAAGGTGTGCGGGTCGTCCACCTGCGGCAGATAGAACAGCAGCGCCGCGCCGGCCAGGTGCAGC
>NZ_JAMQHN010000016.1 GCF_025993755.1 Thermomonas sp.
CCGTGTAAGGATCTATCTGCGTGAGGATCTGGCGCCGGCCAACGCCGTCCAGCATCAGGCCATCCCGCGCTATGCGGTGCAACTGGCCGTGCGCGGGCCGGAGTGCCGCTGAGATATCCGATCCAGTCCTTCAATCCGGGATCGTCACTCGCTTGAAGCGCCCGCCGGCGCCGGATTTGATCGCGACCTCGGATTTTGCGCAACGGAAGGTCCGCGCCACCAGTTCGAGCAATTCGGCATTGGCCTTGCCATCCACCGGCGGCGATTTCAGTTGCGCCAGCCAGGTGCCGTCGTCCTGACGTGCCAGCGTCGAAACGCGGGCACTGGGTTTGACCTTGACCTGCAGGATCGGCATCGGAGCCGGCTCACACCTTCGCGTCAGGCAGAAATGCCGAGTGCCCGGCAAACCAGACACTCGTTATTGCGCGCCGGTCGGGCTCAGTTGCCAACCGGCAGGTTCCCGCCGCGACCGAGGCCGCCATCGACTTCCTGCGCCTGGTACTCGCGCAGGGACACGACCAGATTGTTGTAGGCATTGACGAACGCCGCGGCGATGGCCTTGCCTTCCGGCGTGCTGGTATAGCCGCCGAGGCCACCGAAACCCGAGCCGCCGCCGCCGCCGAAGCCGAGCGCGAAGTCGGTCTTGGTCGCGTTGCCCTGGGCGATCCCGAGCTGCACGCCGGAACGGTTGTCGACCAGGGTCAGCATGGTTTCGGCCTTCTTGAACTTCAGGCCGCCGATCAGCGCACCCGCCGCGCCCCACTTGCCGCCGAACGAACCGATCAGACCACCAATGCCGCCGGCATCGCTTTGCGAGAAGGTGATGCTGGGATTGATGGTGTAATCGGCGGCGACCATCTGGCCACGTCCGAAGTTGCTGCCCTCGCGCAATTCGCCGCTGTTCATCAGCTCGCGCTCCTGCATCATGTTGCGCATCGCCCGGCCACGCTCGACCACCACGAAGCAGTTGGACTGCTGGATCAGCATCCGGATCACCGGGATGGTCGAGGGCAGGCGCAGGTCGGAGGTGAGGTAGCGGTACCAGTCGCCTTCCTGCTCTTCCACCACGGCCACCGTGCCGAGCGGACGCTCGCAGTGTTCCAGCGTCGGATTGGAACCTCGGGAGTTGCTGCCCGCAGCGGAGCCGCGCGGGTCGTTCTTGCCGGCCATGGCCGGACTGCTGGCAAGGGCGACGGTCAGGGCAAGCGCGAGAACCGAAAGGGCAGATTTCATGGATGTCCTCAAAAGAAAGTTCGATGGCGGGCGGTAGCAGGGTGCGAAGTGAGTCGCGGGGCCCGCGACAGGGCCTCAATATGGCATTAACGGAATTCGGCAGTCCACCCCGGACATGCGGGATTCGTCCGGGACGGGACGGCATTCAGTTTTCCCATCGATCCAGCTTGCGCGCTACTGCGGACAGTTTCGGAGTGACATAGGTCGGCAGGCCGTCCGCGGCGTAGGGCGGGAAGGCTTCGCCGGCGATCAACGGGCCCAGGTAGCGCCGCGCGGCCGCGGTGATGCCGTAGCCGTCGGAGCGAATGAAATTTCCGGGCAGCTTCTTTTCGCGGTTGGCGATACGGTCCAGCGGCGCGATGTCGATGTGCCAGCGGTACGGCGCGTCGCTGTCGCGCACGATCACCGGCATCACCCCGTTTTGCCCGTTCAAGGCGCAGTCCACCGCCGCGCGGCCGACTGCCTGCGCCTGTTCGAGGTCGGTACGGCTGGCGATGTGGCGCGCCGAGCGCTGCAGGTAGTCGGGCATCGCCCAGTGGGTCTTCAGTTTCAGCGCGTGCTGCACCCGGGCGGCCAGATACGAGGCGGCGCCGCCGAGCTGGACGTGGCCGAAGGCGTCCTTCAGTCCGCCGGCATCGGCAACGAAGCGGCCCTGCGCGTCGCGGATGCCTTCGCTGGCAACCACGACGCAGTGGCCCACGCGGCGCACCGTGGCTTCCACACGGGCAAGGAAATCGGCTTCGTCGAAGACGCGTTCGGGGAACAGGATCAGATGCGGCGCCTCGTTCCGGCCGCCTCCCGCCAGTCCCGCCGCCGCCGCAAGCCAGCCGGCATGGCGACCCATCGCCTCGTAGATGAAGACCTTGGTCGACGATTCCGCCATCGCCATGACGTCCAGCGCACATTCGCGCACCGAAACGGCGGTGTACTTGGCCGCCGAGCCGAAGCCCGGGCAGCAGTCGGTGACGGCCAGATCGTTGTCGATGGTCTTGGGCACGCCCACGCAGGTCAGCGGATAGCCGAACTCCTCCGCCAGCCGCGACACCTTGAGGGCGGTGTCGGCCGAGTCGTTGCCGCCGTTGTAGAGAAACCAGCGCACGTCGTGGGCGCGCAGCACGCCCAGCAGCCGTTCGTATTTCTCGCGGTCCTCCTCCAAGGATTTCAGCTTGAGCCGGCAGCTGCCAAACACCCCGCCGGGCGTATGGATCAGGGCCTTGAGGTCAGCCGGCGTCAGCGTGGCGGTGTCGATCAGGTCCTCGCGCAGCGCGCCGAGGATGCCGTCGTGCGCGCCCAGCACCCGCACCCTGCGCGTTCGCGCCGCCTGCATGACCGCGGCCGCGGTGGCGTTGATGACGGCCGTCACGCCGCCGCTTTGTGCATACAGCAGGGTGCCTTGTGGCATGGAAAGCTCCCAAAACGTTCTGGTGGAGGGTCCGGCTGCGGTAAAGTGGACGGGCTGCGAACTGCGTGCAGTCTAGGCGATGCGGTTTCACGCCGGCTGCTCGCACGCTTCGCCTGTTCATTCGGGAGTGGAATTCATGCGACTGGTTTTGTTGGGGGCGCCGGGCACCGGCAAGGGGACCCAGG
>NZ_JAMQHN010000177.1 GCF_025993755.1 Thermomonas sp.
CCGAACGGCTCTTGCCGGCCGAGCGCGCCGTGAAGCTGCCCGACGCCATCTCCTACGAGCAGGCCGCCGGCATGATGCTCAAGGGCATGACCGCGCAATACCTGCTCAACCGCACCTTCAAGGTGGGCAAGGGCACGACCGTCCTGATGCACGCGGCCGCCGGCGGCGTAGGGCAGATCCTCTGCCAGTGGGCGAACCACCTCGGCGCCACCGTGATCGGCACCGTCGGCTCGAAGGAGAAGGGCGAGATCGCCAGGGCGCATGGCGCGCACCACGTCATCCTTTACCGCGACGAGGATTTCGTCGCGCGGGTGAAGGACATCACCGGCGGCAAGCTCTGCGACGTGGTCTATGACGGCATTGGCAAGACCACGTTCCCGGCATCCCTCGACTGCATCCGCCCGCTCGGTATGTTCGTGTCCTTCGGCTCGGCCTCGGGCCAGATCGACGCCTTCAACATCAACATCCTGCAGGCCAAGGGCTCGCTATTCGCCACCCGGCCGACGATCAACAACTACATCGCCAGGCGCGACGACCTGGTGGCGACCGCGACCGACCTGTTCAAGGTGGTGGGAAGCGGGGCGGTGAAAATTCCGGTCAACCAGACCTATCCGCTGAAGGACGCCCGCAAGGCGCACGATGACCTCGAAGGTCGCGGAACGACGGGCTCATCCATCCTCATTCCCTAACACATCCCCCGCGGATGACGCAGATGTCGCCGTGCGGCACGCCGCCTGCTAGTCTGTGGTTCCTGCCGGCCATGTGATTGATCATGTAGTTTTCATGGGACGCCTCACCACGCATGTCTTGGACACAGCCTCCGGCAGGCCGGCCGCAGGGTTGCGTATCCTGCTGAAGATTCTGGATCGCCCGTCCGGTCCGCCCGTCGAGGGCGTCACCAACGCGGACGGCCGCCTGGACAAGCCGCTGCTGGAGGGCGAGGCTTTCAGGCCGGGATGCTATGAGCTTCTGTTCCATGTCGGCGACTATTTCCGCGCGCGCGGCGTAAGCCTCGCCGATCCTGCCTTTCTCGACATCGTTCCCATCCGCTTCGGCATCGCCGACGACGCGCATTACCATGTGCCGTTGCTGGTCTCGCCCTACGGCTATTCCACCTACCTGGGCAGCTAGAGCAGGCCGCGATGGACGTCTTCTTCGGCGAATGGGGCAATCTGCTGCTGCGCTGGGTCCACATGATCGTGGGCATCGGCTGGATCGGCACCTCGTTCTATTTCATGGCGCTCGACTATTCGCTGAACCAGAAAGAGCGCAAAAGCCCCGGCGTGTTCGGCACCGCCTGGCAGGTGCATGGCGGCGGCTTCTATCACGTGGAGAAATTCACCGTCGCGCCGGCGCATCTGCCCGAGCATCTGCACTGGTTCAAGTGGGAGGCGTACCTGACCTGGGTGACGGGCCTCGGCCTCCTGATCGTCCAGTATTATTTCCACGCCAGCGCCTATCTGATCGACCCGGCGGTGCTGCCGCTCACCGCGGTGCAGGCGGTGGGGCTGTCGGTCGTCTCGCTGTTCGTCGGCTGGTTCATCTATGACGCGATCTGCAAGCTTTTTGGCGAGCGCACCATCCTGCTCGCCATCGCCGTCTTCGCGCTGATCCTCGCGTCGAGCGTGTTCTACACGAGCGTGTTTTCCGGCCGCGGCGCCTTCATCCATGTCGGCGCGCTCATCGGCACCATCATGGCGTTCAACGTCTTCGTCACCATCATTCCCGGCCAGAAGATCATGGTAGGGCAATTGCTGCGCGGCGAGGAGCCGGAGGCGAAATACGGCAAGATCGCCAAGCAGCGGTCCGTGCACAACAACTACCTGACGCTGCCGGTTCTGCTGTTGATGGTGTCGCCGCATTACCCGTTCCTGTCGGCGCACCCGCATGCCTGGATGATCGTGGCGCTCATCCTCATCTGCGGCGCGCTGTTCCGCCATGTGCTGAACCGGATCGACGCCGGCGACACCTGGGACAAGTACGGCTGGGCGGCGCCGGTCGCGGCCTTTGCGCTGATCTGCGCAATCTATGCGACCGCGCCGCGCCAGCTCGCGGACAGCGGGCCCCCGGTCACGGACGCGGAGGCGCTGTCGCTGACGACCAGGCATTGCGTCATGTGCCATGCCAGGAAGCCGACGCATGAAAGCTTCCAGGAGGCGCCCAAGAACGTCACGCTGGAGACACTGGCGGACCTGAAACGCTATGCGCAGCCGATCATGATCCAGACCGTGCGCAACAAGGCGATGC
>NZ_JAMQHN010000178.1 GCF_025993755.1 Thermomonas sp.
ACTCCGTCCGGGGAACGGACGGAGGGTGACGGGAGGTGGCTCAGTTTTGGACGGAAATCCCTAGCCGATGTGGCTCAGTTTTGAGCGCAAATCAACAGTCAGGACGCTGTTCGCGCTGGGCAATCTGTGGATGGCGCGCAAACATCTTCTGGCTTCGGCGGGATAGGTGCGCCCTGAGGGTGTGCAGAGGCCGCCAGAAGCGGCGGCCACGGGTGAAAACCACCTGCGAACCCGCACAAAAGCGGTGGATGCCATCGTCATCGCGCCGTGCGCGCCGCGAAAAAACCGACAGCGTCACTGGCGGTTGTTAATCAGGCGATCCCTAGAGTCGCATTTTGCATGATGCGGTGCGGGACCGTTCTACGAGCTCCGGCTTTGTGTGCTCAACAACACATCACAAAGGGCCCCAAACACAGTCAATGTGCTGTGGCATACTGGATGGCATACCGCAACGTGTTGAAAAGAAAAAAGCCCCTAAAAATCAGGGGCTTAATTCAGGTGACTGGCGGAGAGGGAGGGATTCGAACCCTCGGTAGGCTATAAACCTACGCCTGATTTCGAGTCAGGTACATTCAACCGCTCTGCCACCTCTCCGGAAGTGGGCCGCAAATGATACGGGGACGGCGGTTGCCGGGCAAGGCATGGCGGCCGTCCGGATCGTTCCGAACGGGCGCTTCAGCGCCAGTATTCGGCGATCCAGCGCGTGGGGCGCACCTTGCGGAACCACTTGCCGCTGCGGCCGGCCAGCGCTTCGTCGGGGTGCGGGTGGCCGTGGAAGGCGATCACGGCGGCGCCTTCGGGAATCTTCGGAGTGCCGAACCAGCCCAGTGGCGCGGGGATGCAGTGGCGCTTGAAACTGCGTACCCATTCGGCCGGCCAGTAGCGCAGCTTGCCTGCGGCGGCCAGCGTGCCGGTGACGAATTCCTGCTCGTTGCGCACTTCGCCCAGAACCCTGGCCTGATCCTTGCGCAGGATGTCGAGCAGGCCCGACTGCGCGCCGGCTTCGAAGCGATAGACCGAGGTGTTGCCGGTGCCGTCGCGCTTGTCCCATTCGCGGATGACCAGGAATTCGCCGTCCGGTTCGAAGAAGCGGTCGAGCGAGCCGACGATCACCACATCCAGGTCGATGAACAGCGTGGTGCCGGTCAGGTCGTGCAGCGGATTGGCGAAGCTCGTCACCTTGAGCCAGCCGTGCCCGCGGACCCAGGGCACGCGCATGTCGAAGTCGGGAATGCCGATGGCCGGAATGTCGAACACCTCGATGTCGGGGTCGATCCCGGTGCGGTCGTCGGTGAGACAGACGAAACGATGTTCGCGCGCCAGGTTGCGCTTGACCATCGAGCGCAGACGGTTGACGTATTCGGGCCCGTACTTGGCGCCCCATTTGATGCAAAGCACGTTGATCATCAAGGAAGGATAGAGCAATGCCCGCGGGGAAGGTAGACTCGCGGGGATGGCCCATCTGGACCCCAACGAGCACCTGACGCCGTTCCATGACGCGCATGGCTACGGCGCGGTGCTGTTCGACCGATCCCAGGTCCGCCAACCGGATCCCGCCTGGTTCGACCCGGCGCACTGGGGCGATGCGGCGCAGCCGGTGGCGGGTAGCGGACGCGGTGGTGCATGGTTCATCGACCTGGGCGAGGGCGAGGCGTTCCTGCGCCATTTCCTGCGCGGCGGGCTGGTCGCCAGGTTCAATCGTGACCTGCATTTCTGGCGCGGAATCCAGCATGTGCGCAGCTTTTCCGAATTCCGCCTGCTGCGTCAGTTGCGCGCGAAGAAATTGCCGGTGCCGATGGCGTATGCGGCGTGGTATCGCCGCGAGGGATTGCAGTACCGCGCCGCGATCCTGATGCAGCGGCTCCCGAACGTGCGTTCGCTGGCTGAACTGGCGCACAGCGAGGACGTGCCGTGGGAGGCCGTCGGGCAGTTGGTTGCGCGCTTCCATCGTGCCGGCGTGGATCACGCCGACCTCAACGCGCATAACCTGCTGTTCGATCCGAAATGGCACGGCTGGATGATCGATTTCGATCGTTCGCGGGTGCGCATCATCGCTTCCGGTTGGCGCGAGGCCAACCTGCTGCGCCTGCGTCGTTCGCTGCGCAAGGTGCGCGGCAAGCGTCCGCTGGCCGACGTCGATGCTGGTTTCGCGCGACTACGCGATGGCTACGAAAAGACCTGGGAAAAGGGGATCTGATGCCCCGGTCGCGCCGGAAAGGCGGCGGCCCCGCCGGCTGACCTCGGCGCCCGCATCAGTCGATACCGTTGCTGCCTTCCGGCCCTGGCGGGGTTTTCGACCTAGCGTCGCGAGGGGCCGACGGGGCCACCATGGAGCCCGGCGTTTCGGCGCGTACCGCGCTGCCGGGGGCGCACAGTTTACATGGTGCAGGCACGTATAGGCGACCTGTTTTCGCCTTTTGGCCCAGCGGAGCCTGACCCTCAGCGCCCGGTTTCGTCGAAGTAATCGCCGTCGATCCGAGAGTCAAATTCCATTCACGCAATGGGTATTACTTTTCCGACCGTCCATGCAGCGGCGGCCGATGCACATCTTGTCGGATCTGTGGAGATGGGCCCGCTGTACGAGAACCGACTCTCTTTTCAAGAAGTAGGTGTCCCATGAATACCAAGTTCATTCTCATCGCGACATCAGCAGGGCTGGCGCTTGCGTCTGCGCGGTGAGCCATGCGCAGACTGCCGCACAGTCCGGCGAAGTCAAAGTCGAGGCCATCACGTTAAAGCAAAAAGTCCAGATGAGCGAAGATCAAGCGCTGAGGGCGGGCGATGCGGCACATGCGTCAGAATCGCAGGGATCAAGCGCCCCTCCCAACGCACCCGCACCCGTCGAATCGGCTCAAGGGGTACCACTCAAAGGGATTGGCGTGCCATTGGGAGGCAGAGCATCAAGAGCGCAATCGGACGACTTGCATGCTCCCCCCGTGACTCAGCGATCTCGCTTGCGGGGCATTTTCAAGTTGACACCCGAGTCAAGATCCAGAGCAACGCCGGAGCAGAACCACGACGGGTCGCCCCTTCCGTGAAAGGCGGACATGCGTGGTGGCCGTCGCAATCTGCAGAGTCGAACCCCGCGGGGAACTTCATCTGCCGTCTCTCCGCCAGATACGCAAAACGCCCCTGAGGGGCGCTTTGATCGGGTGTCGTGAGAGGGGGATAGACTCGGGCCATCCATGGCCCTCGCCCTTCGGGCAGCCTGCGGCTGTCCTGATTCGCTCCCGGCGAATCAGTCGAACCCCGCGGGGAGCCTCATCCGTCGTCTCCCCGCCAGATACGCAAAACGCCCCACGAGGGGGCGCTTTGCGTATCTGGCGGAGAGAGGGGGATTCGAACCCCCGAGGCGGGGTTTAGCCGCCTACACACTTTCCAGGCGTGCTCCTTCAACCACTCGGACACCTCTCCTGAAACTGGATACCGGGGCTGGCTGCCCCTCGGGATGTGCGGTACTTCGTCCCGGCGACCGTGATGCGTGGTTTGCGGATCGCGCCGGGTTGCGAATTCTAGCCTTCGGGCGACTTTGGCACAATGACCGCCATGCCGTCGGGCGGGTGCGGCTTGTGTGTTCGGTGCCGGACAATGGGCGAATTGGCGGAGCGGGCACGGCTCCCGGCAGCGTGTGACCCGATGCGTCTCGAACGGTGAGACGCGACGGGTGCAGGATGGAGGCAGGGCGTTGACGGGCAGGAAAACGAATGGCAAGGGACGACGAAATCCCCGGGCGGGACGGCGATGCGCGATGAGTCGCTGGACAACGGCCTGATCCTGTTGCGTTCCAGTCGGCTGGAGGCGCTGCTGGATCCGCTGCTGGAATTGCTGGAGCAAACCCGTCCCGACAACCCGCTGGCGCCGCAGACGCTGATTGCCGCCCACCCGGGCGTGAAGCAATGGCTCACCGGCGCGCTGGCCCGACGCGTCGGCGCGGGCGGGATTGTCGCCAACCTGGACGTGAAGTTGCCGAGCCGCTGGCTGGACGACTTGTCTATCGATCTGCTGGGCGAACGCGCCGTGGCCCTGCCCAAGTACCGCCGAGGGCACCTGCGCTGGACCTTGCACGCGCGGCTGGGCGATCCGGAGCGGCATGGCGTCAGCGATCGGCGGGTGTTGGACTATCTGGGCACCGGCTCCGGGAGGAGTGCGGACGAGCTCGCGCTGCGCCGCTTCCAGCTGGCCGATCGGCTGGCGCGGGTGTATTCGCAATATCTGGTGTATCGCAGCGATTGGCTGGACGCATGGCAGGCGGGGAAGTTCACTTTCGCTACCGCCAGGCAAGAAGATCCCGCGCTGCGGGTGCTGGAGGCAGGGTGCCTGGCGCCGCTGTGGAAATCCCTGTCCGATGCGCTGGGCGAGCATCGTGGGCGGCTGGTGGAGGAACTGGTCAAGGTTCTTGGGAACTCGGGCGATGCGCTGCCGCCGTTGCACGTGGTCGGCCTGTCGCATCTGCCTTCGGTCGAGCTGTCGGTGCTGCGGGCCTACGCGCAGCGGGCGCCGGTGTTCCTGTACGTCCCCGACCCCTGTCGTGAGTTCTGGGGTGGCCTCCGGAAAGCGTCGGAGCGGGGGGGCTGGCGGTTGCTCGATACGGCCGAGTGGAAGGCTTGGTGCGATGAGGAAGAGCAACTGCTGAAAAATCCGGACGCGGCAGGCTGGCGAGAACAGACGCACCCGCTGCTGGCGCGCTGGGGACGCCTTGGGCAGCATTTCTTCTCCGCGCTGGTCGACGGCGAGGTGCGCGAGGACATCCGCCATTGGCAGGACGAGGCCTCGCCGGAGCCGCGCAATCGGTTGCAGCGCCTGCAGGAAAGCATCCGTCGGCTGCAGCCCGAGTTGCTGAAGGAAGACCCGACGGCCGCCGATGCCGCTGCCGATGCCAGCCTGCGCATCCATTCCTGCCACACGCGCCAGCGCGAGCTGGAGGTGCTTCGCGATGCCCTGCTCGATGCGATCGAGCGTGAGCACGTGGGCGCCGGCGGCATCGTGGTGATGGCGCCCGATATCCAGGCCTACGTGCCGCTGATCCGGGCGGTCTTCGGAGAACCGGGATCGGCACGCGAACGCCTGTTGCCGTACCACCTGGCCGATGCGCCGCCATCGCGGAGTCACCCGCTGCTCGCGGTGTTCCAGGCTTTGCTGGGGATGGGCGGCTCCCGCGTCACCGCGCCGGAGGTGGCCGATCTGCTGGCCGTGGCCGAGGTGCGCCGGGCATTGAAGCTGGATGAAAACGACGTTGGCGTCCTGATCGAGTGGCTGCGCGACAGCGGCGTTGCCTGGGCGCTGGATGGCGACCACAAGCGGGCCCTTGCCCTGCCGGCGCGGCCGGAAAACAGCTTCGCCTGGGCGCTGGATCGCATGCTGGCGGGTTATCTGATGGCCGACGCCGCAAACGGTGACGGTGAACAGGGCGTCAGTCTGCCCGACGGCACCGAACTGCTGCCGATGGCCGGCATCGACGGCCCGTCCGCCGCTGCGCTGGGCGGGCTGGATCGTCTCTTGTGCGAATTGCAGGCGTGGCGCGACCTGGCGCAGTCCGAGCGCAAGGCTGGCGAGTGGGCCGTGATGTTGCGCGCACGCGCGGATGCGCTGCTGCGAATCGACCCCAGGGACGCCAGTGCGCGCGCGGCGATGTCGGTGCTGCATCGGGCCATCGAACAGATCGCCACCGAGCCGGAACGCAACGGGGAAGAACCGACGCTGCGGATGCAGGTAGTGCGCGAGTTGCTGGAAGAATCGCTCGGCTCCGCCTCCGAGCGCCAGCGTTTCCTGCTGGGCGGCATCACCTTCTGCGGCATGGTGCCGCAGCGCGCCATTCCGTTCGACGTGATTTGCGTGCTGGGGCTGGACGAAGGCGCCTTTCCGCGTCGGTCCGCCGATGGCGGCGTCGACCTGATGACACGCATCCGCCGCATCGGTGACCGCGATGTGGCAGGAGACGACCGCTACCTGTTCCTGGAAACCGTCATGTCCGCGCGCAAGCGGCTGCATCTGTCCCATGTCGGTCAGGGCGTGCGCGACGGCAAGCGCCGCAATCCCGCCGCGCCGCTGGCGGAACTGATGGCCGAGCTGGACCAACACGCCAAAATCGCGCCAGACAACGAGGAAATCGCACGGCCGTGGCTGGTTCGACACCCGCTGCAGCCCTTCGATGCGCGTTATTTCGATGGCGAAAATCCGGCGCTGTTCTCGTACTCCGCGGCGTTCGCCGGGATGGCCGGCGCGGGGCGCGAACCGCCGCGGCGGTTGCACGATCCGGCGCAGCCGCTGGCCGTGGCGCAGTGCGATGTCTTGCCCCTGGACTTGCTGGCAGCCTATTTCAAGGATCCGGCCAAGGCGCTGCTCCAGGGAAACCTGCATCTGGCGCTGGATGGGCTGGATGCGGACGAGCGCCTTCCCGAGGACGAACCGTTGGACGCGGTGGCGCGCATCCACGTGACGGCGCGGCGGGTGTTTTTGGAGCATGTGCTGCCGCGCAAATGCGCGGATCCGGATTGGGCGTGGGACCGGCAGTCGCCGGCCTGGCTGCGCCTGGGCGGGCTGCTGCCGCTGGGCGAGATCGGCGCTTCGGCGTGGGAGACGGAAGCCGCGGCCGTGGACGCGTTGTGGTCGCGCGTCGCTGACAGCGCGCGTTTCGATGCGCGCGGGGCAGGCGGTGGCAAGACGCTGCGTGTGGACGTCCTGTTGCGGCAGCCAAGCGATCCGGAGGCGGAACCGGGCCTGCCGCAGCGCATCGCCGGCAAGGTCCGGAACATCTATCCGCTGCGGGATTCGGAGGCGGGCGTGCAGGTCGTGTTCGCGTTTCCCAGCGCGGATGCAAAGGGCAAAGGTCTCAGGAAGCCGGACGCATTGGGCTTCCATCACCTCGTCCCCGCGTTCCTGCAATGGGCGCTGCTGCGGCTGCAGCGCAGCGACGACGCATCGCCCGTGCCTGTGCGCCTGACCCTGTTGGCGGATGGGGAGCCCGACATGGGGATTCGCATCAATGCATGGGATGCCGGCTACTGCGACGCCGATCCGGCCACGCGCGCCGGCATGGACGCCGAGCTGCGGCAACGCTTGCGTGGTCTTGTTGCGCTGTGGCGCGAGGGCATGGCGGGGACGTTGTGGTTCTATCCGGCAACGGCATGGTCGGCGATGCGTGAGGAAGCCAAGCTCAGGGGGAAAATCGGCCGGGGCGAACCGGAGGGCGATGCGACGGCATCGGAGGACTTGCTGCCCATCGTCGCGGGAAAAATCGCTGGCCGGTGGGCCGGCGGCTCCGATGGCCATTCGGGCGAGCGCGACTATGCTCCGGGCTACGCCGCCTTTCTCGAGGGCGATCTGATGTTTGGCGATCCCCACAGCGATCCGCGTGGTGCCGCGCTGAAATCCCTGCTCGACACTGCGCACCGGATCAATGCGCTGATCCTTCTGGACGCCGGCAACACGAGCGCACAGCCGGCAGGAGGCGCGGCATGAGCCAGACGAACCTCTGGACCGCGCTCCCGCTGGAGGACGGCGGCCGTAGCCTGGTCGAGGCCAGCGCCGGCACCGGCAAGACCTGGACCATCGCCGCGCTCTACCTGCGCCTGCTGCTGGAGCGGGAGTTGACCCCTCGGCGGATCGTGGTCAGCACCTTCACCAAGGCCGCCGCCGCCGAACTGGCCGAACGCCTGCGCGGCAAGCTGCTGTGGGCGCTGGCCGAAGCGAAGCATGTTGCCGATGGGGTTGCGGAGGAAGCGGATCCGCCTTCGGACCGGCAGTGGCTCCGGAACCGGTGGCGCGACGGCAACGGCCGGATGGAGCGCGACGTGCAGCGCCTGCAGGCCGCGCTGGCCGAATTCGACGCCGCCCCGATATCCACCCTGCATGCGCTGTGCTCGCGCATCCTCGCCGAGCATCCGTTCGCCGCGGGCGCCTTGTTCCGCGGGCGCGAAATCATCGACGGCAAGATGCTGGAAAGATCGCTGGCCGACGATCTGTGGCGCGTCGTCCAGCAGGGAGACGATGCGGATGCGCTGGCCGTGCTTGCGCGTGCGGCGGAAATCGATCGCGGCACGCTGAGGAAATATCTTCCGGCGTTGCTGCAGCCGGACGTGGACGTGGGGCCGCTTGATTCCGGGAGCTTGGCCACGGCGGTTGCCGATGTCGTTGGTGACACGGCGCGCTGGATTGCCGAGGTGCGGGAAGTGAGCGCCGCGGGGCTGCTCAATGGCAAAGGCCGGCTTGGGAAGGGCTGGCGTGCGCTGGCCGATGCGCTGGAATCGTCAGCTGCGAATCTGGCGGACGTTCTTGTTGAATATCGCAAAGACCTGCTGGAGGCCCCATCCCTGAAGGGCGTCAACGATGCGGGCAAGATCAACGAACGGGTGCTGAAACTGGTCGAACTGTCTCCCAGGATCGCCGGTGCCGTTTTGCCGCTGCAACTGGACATGGCATCGCAAGCCCCTCTCCGCAGCTTCCTCGCAGCGGCGCAGCTCTGGTGCCGGAACGCCATGCAAGTTCGGCTGGATGCGGCCAACCAGTCCACGTTCAACCAGATCCTTGTCTCGGTGCGCGACGCGCTGCAGCCGCACGAGGGCCAGCGCGCGCTGGCCGACGCGCTGTTCGCCGAATGGCCGGTGGCGTTGGTGGACGAGTTCCAGGACACCGATCCGATCCAGTTCGGCATCCTCGATGCGATCTATCGCACGGAAGATGGAGCCCCGCGCGGGCGACTGGTGATGATCGGCGATCCCAAGCAGTCGATCTACCGCTTCCGCGGCGGCGACGTGCAGACCTACGAGCGCGCCAAGTCGAAGGTGCCGCTGCCGGATCGGCTGAAGTTGGACACCAACCACCGATCCAGCCGCGGCTATGTCGCCGCCCTCAATCGGTTTTATGCGGTCACGGGACGGAAGCTGGGGAACGAGACCTCATCGACCACGATCGCTTGCGAAGACGTGCAGGCCAGTGGCCGGCAGGACGCCACGCCGCTGTGCTCGAAGCGGGATGGCCAGCCCATCGGGAAGCCGCTGGTGCTGCATGAACTGGATGCCGGAGCGAACGCCGAGGATCTGGAATTCCGGGCCCTGGAAACCTGCGCCGGGCAAATTGCCTGGGCATTGTCCGAAGACGGCTACTGCATTGGCGACCGGCCGCTGCAGCCGGGCGACATCGCGGCCCTGCTGCCGAACAATGCACAGATTCGCAGGCTCTCGGTCCTGCTGAAGGCGCGCGGAGTGCCCTGCGTGGCGACCTCGCAGACCAGCGTGTTCGATGGCGCTGCCGCACGCGAGCTGCGGCTGGTCCTGCATGCCCTGCAGCATCCCGACGATGCCGGCGCCCTGCGCGCCGCGATGGCCACCCGCCTGGGCGGCGCCGGATTGCGCGACCTGCAGGCGCTGGACCTGGAGGCATCGGCGTGGGACGGGCAGACCGCCCGGTTCCACGCGCTGCGATCGAGCCTGGAGCGTGGCGGCCCGCTGGAGGTGGTGGCAAGGCTGCTGGAGCAACAGGCGCCGCGCCTGCTGGAGGCGACGGACGGCGAGCGTGTGCTTACCGACCTGCGCCACCTGGGTGAATTGCTGCAGGAAGCATGGTTGGAATTGGGCGGCGGCGAGCGGCTGGCGGCGTGGTTCGCCGACCAGATGGACGGCGACGCCGAGGGCGGCGATGCCGCCGATGCGCGCGCGCTGCGCCTGGAGTCGGACGCGGATCGGGTCCGGCTGATGACCCTGCACGGCAGCAAGGGGCTGGAATTCGGCGTGGTGTTCCTGCCGTTGATGTGGAAGCACAACCGCTCCAGGCTCTCTGCAAGCGGTGCCCAGCTGCTGTCCGACGACAAGGGCAGGTGCAAGCACCTGGTCATGGGTCCGGCCAGGGATTCGGTCGTGCAGCAGGAATTCGAGGAACGCTA
>NZ_JAMQHN010000179.1 GCF_025993755.1 Thermomonas sp.
GTGGACGTGGCGGCTGGCCTCGGGGTGGAAGCTGATGGAACTGGCGCCGGCCTCGGCAAACATCGGGATCAGCCCGTCCACCGGCTCTACCATCAGGTGGACGTCGATGGGCGCTGTCACGCCATGCTTGCGCAGCGCCGCGCACACCGCGGGACCGATGGTGAGGTTGGGGACGTAGTGGTTGTCCATCACGTCGAAGTGGATCCAGTCGGCGCCGGCGGCGAGCACGGCGTCCACTTCTTCGCCCAGTCGGGCGAAATCGGCGGACAGGATCGACGGCGCGATGACGGTCGGTTGCACGGCGGGCTCCACGGTGGACGGGCGAATGCGGCGGCGCGCATTGATCCGGCAAGTTTACAGGCCGCGCCGCCCGTCACGGCTTAAAATGCGCGCTTTCCACCCGACGCGCGCCCATGGCCACCACCCTGCTGCATGCCGACCTGCCCGGCCTGAACCTGATCCATCGCGGCAAGGTGCGCGACGTGTTCGACCTCGGCGACGGCCACCTGCTGATGGTGGCGACAGACCGCCTGTCCGCCTTCGACGTGGTGCTGCCCGACCCGATCCCCGGCAAGGGCGAGATGCTGTGCCAGATCAGCAATTTCTGGTTCGGCAAGACCGCCCACATCATCGCCAACCACCTGACCGGGATCGACGTCGCCAGCGTGCTGCCTGCCGGCGTGGATCCGGCGCTGTACGCCAGACGCGCGGTGGTGACCAGGAAGCTCACGCCGGTGCCGGTGGAGTGCATCGCCCGCGGCTACATCATCGGCAGCGGCTGGAAGGACTACCAGCGTACCGGCGCGGTCGGCGGCATCACGTTGCCGCAGGGGTTGCAACAGGCGCAGGAACTGCCCGAGCCGATCTTCACGCCGTCGACCAAGGCCGCCGTCGGCACCCACGACGAGAACATCGACTTCGCCACCGCCGCCCACCTGATCGGGCGCGAGCAGGCCGAGGCGGTGCGCGACGCGACCTTGGCGATCTACCGCTTCGCGCGCGACCACGCTGCGCAGCGCGGAATCATTCTGGCTGACACCAAGTTCGAATTCGGCACCGACGACGACGGCCGGCTGCATGTGATGGATGAAATGCTCACGCCCGATTCCAGCCGCTACTGGCCCGCCGACCAGTACGCCATCGGCACCAGCCCGCCCAGCTACGACAAGCAGTTCGTGCGCGACTATCTGGAGACGCTGGACTGGAACAAGACCGCACCGGGGCCGAAGCTGCCGGCGGAGGTCATCGCCCGCACCCGCGCCAAGTACGCCGAGGCGCTGGAGCGGCTGGCGGGAATCCGTTTCGCCTAGGCAACCGTCGCGGACGGCGCCCGACCGCTGCGCGCTATCATTCGCGTTCGACCCGACGATGCCCGAGGCGGTAATGGCTGCACTGATCTGTGGTTCCCTGGCCTACGACACCATCATGGTGTTTCCCGACCAGTTCAAGAACCACATCCTGCCGGACAAGGTGCACATCCTGAACGTGTCCTTCCTGGTGCCGCGGATGCGGCGCGAGTTCGGCGGCTGTGCCGGCAACATCGCCTACAACCTCAAGCTGCTGGGCGGCGAGCCGATCCCGATGGCCACCGTCGGGCAGGATTTCGGGCCGTACCGCGAGTGGTTCAACGAACAGGAGATTTGCCTCGATCACGTCAAGGTGATCGACGAGTTGTTCACCCCGCAGGCCTTCATCACCACCGACCACGACAACAACCAGATCACCGCCTTCCACCCCGGCGCGATGATGCGCAGCTTCGAGAATCACGTGAAGGACGTGCCGGGCGTGAGCATCGGCATCGTCAGTCCGGACGGCTACGAGGGCATGCTGCAGAACGCGAAGGAGTTCTCCGAAGCCGGCGTGCCCTTCATCTTCGACCCCGGGCAGGCGATGCCGCTGTTCAACGGCGAAGAGCTGCGTGCCTTCATCGACAAGGCCGACTACGTCTGCGTCAACGATTACGAGTCGAACCTGCTGCAGGAGCGCACCGGCTGGAGCGCGGCCGAAATCGCCGGCAAGGTCAAGGCCTACATCGTCACCCGCGGTCCGCAGGGCGCGGAAATCCACGCCGATAACCAGCTGCACCGGATCCCGCCCGCGCACGAGCGCCGGATCACCGATCCGACCGGCTGTGGCGACGCCTTCCGCGCCGGCCTGATCTTCGGCATCGAAAAGGGCTACGACTGGAAAACCATCGGCCGCATGGGCAACCTGATGGGCGCGCTCAAGGTCGAACATCCGGGCACCCAGAACCAGCGCTTCGACTACGACGAATTCGCCGAGCAGTTCCGCCAGCAGTTCGGCTACGCGCTGGGGTGAGGGCGCGTCGTCAGCAGCGGGCGGCCGGGGCGTCTGGACGCCAGATGCGCGACGGCTGCGTCAGTTCCACTTCGGCAGTTTCGAGGCGTCCAGCCCGCCGACCTCAAAGGTTGCGCTGCGGCGTCCCATGTCCCGGGTCGGGAATTCGATGGTGAGGCGTTTGCCAGCCTTGGCCAGCTTCCACAGTCCTTTCCAGTCCTCGATGAACATGGCGATGGCTTCGTCGGTGTTCGGGCGCGAGCCGGGCAGGACGTGGTCCTTGCCGTCCAGCGTCACCTTGAGCCTGCAGCCCTTGTAGCAGTCGAAATCGCCGGCCTGCAGCACCAGGTAGGCGCTGCGGCCCCATTCGGGATGGTCGCGGAAGATCAGCCGCACCGGATGCGTGCCGCTGCCGTCGGTGTCCACTTCCTCGGTGGAGAAGATCGAGGCCGAGAGCTGGTGGCCGCCTTTGACTTCTTCGTCGCCGTAGGACCAGAGGGCTTCCAGTCGGCGGGCCTCCTGCTGTTGCCCGGCCATGGCGGCGATCTCCTCGAGCCTGGGTTTCACCCGCGCCGCCGCCGCGCTGGCGGGATGGTCCTGCAGCAGCACGTCGCCGTAGCCCTTGGCCAGATGCCAGTTCTGGTCCGCCACCGCGGCTTCGAACTGTTTTTCCATCGCCTCGGCCGCCTGTTCGTCGGCGGCTTGCCGGGCGGCAGCGGCCTGCGGATCGACGCGGTTGCAGGCAGGCAGGAGCAGGCACAGGGCGAGGGCGAGCGCGGCGGTTTTCATCGGTGGCAAGGCTCCGACGGAAGGGTGTGAGTTCGTGGCAACGCCGATCGATCCGTACGGCCCTGAAAGGTCGCGGCATCGGCTTCGACCAGATCGACGACCGCCTCGGCCACCGCGTCGGCGTTCTCCATCAGCGCCATGTGGCCGCAGCCGTCGAGCAGAATCTTGCGCGCCTGCGGGATGCGCTGTGCGTACAGGTCCAGCGCGCTGGGGTCGATCACCGCGTCCTGCCGGCCCCACAGCAGCAGGGCGGGCTGGCGGATGGCGCCGGCTTCCTCGCCGGGCAGCAGGTTTTCCTCGCTGCGGCCGATCCGGTCCATCACCGCCTGCTCGAAGTCCGCATCGCGCCTGCGCTGGCGGATCAGCCCCCAGGACGCCGGCCACGGGATCCACGGTTTGCTGGATTCGTCGAAGAAGACGGTGTCGATGTAGTGGCGCAGGGACGCGGCATCGTGGACGGCAAAGGGGTTCTTCCCCGCCAGCACGTCCAGCCCGAACGGGTTGTCAGCAAAGCGCACGCCGGCGGCGTCCAGCAACCCGACCCTGGTGATCTGCTGCGGGTAGCGTGCGGCCGCGAGCGCGGCGATGCCGCCGCCCATCGAGTGGCCGAGCAACACGACGGGATGCGCGGGTGAAAGCGCCTGGATGAAGGCGGCGACGCGGGCGGCCTGTTCCGTGAAGCCATAGACCGCGTCCGGCTTGCGCTCGCTTTCGCCCCAGCCCGGCAGGTCCGGAATCAGCAGGCGATAGCGCCCGCGCAGCGCGCGCGCCAGCGGGTACCAGTTTTCCTTGCTGCCGGTGAAGCCGTGGATCATCACCACGACCGTCGCGTCGCTGCGGGCGTTCGCGCTGGCGGCATAGACCCAGCGATGGCCGACGGCTTCGACCTGCGCCCGAACCAGTCCGGCGGCGCGACGCTGGCGCGCGAATTCCAGCCGGATCGGCAGCATCGGATCGCGCCACAGGGCGAAGGCCGTCGCCGCGGCGACGGCCAACGCCAGCGCGATGCCCCAGACCAGCACGAGGCGTCAGGGGCTCAGTGCGCCGCGGCGGGATCCGCCTGCGGCGCCGAAGCGCCGCCTTCCGGCTTGGCGTCGGCGGGCGCGGCAGGCGCAGGCGCAGGCGTGTCGCCCAGCTTGGCCTTGCCCTCGGCAATCACCTGCTCGATGGTCCCGGCGGTGATCGGATGGGTGCCCGGCTTGGCCTTGGCGAACACCTGCTCGGCAAACGCCAGCCCGTCCGGGGTGGCGACCAGCGCCTTGTAGATCGGGATGATCAGCTTGCGCCGGCCGACCCGTTCCAGGAACTTGCCCATCTCCTCGCGCGCGGCCGTGTAGCCGCTGCGTTCGGCCAGCGGATACCAGCGCATCGCGATCTCGCCGTTGGGAGTGCCGGTGAAGTGGTAGGTGGCGTCGAGCTGCTCCAGTTGCTCGGGCTTGAGCGTCGGCGGCATGCCTTCGAGGAAATGCACCCATTCCTGCGTGCTCCATTCCCCGGTGACGCTCTTGTCCGGCAGCTTGCCGCTGCCCTGCCAGGCGATGCGGCCGGCGTTGACGGTGGCGAAGCGCCGCGACTCGACTTGCGGGGCATCGGCCGGGATGCCTGGCTCGTACAGCCATTGGTCGATTTCCCGCATTGTGACAACGCCGGGATGCTGCGCCAGCAGGGTGGATTCGAGGTAGTCGCGGAACTGGCGGGTGGTGATGCTCTGGAAGGCGAAGTGGTCGAAGTAGCCGCGCAGCCACGGATCGAACGTGCCGCGGCCGAAGCGCTTCTCCAGATATTCCATGAACCAGGCGCCCTTGGTGTAGACGGTGGCGCTGGACTGGTCGTCCGGGTCGGCCAGCGTTCCGGGCTTGAGCGAAAGCCGCTGCAGGTCGGGCGCCAGCGTCTTGAACTCGTCCTTGAGCTCGTCGCGGTCGATCACCTCTTCCATGTCGGCGACGTCGCGGCCGTAGAGCTTTTCGGTGATGCGGCTCTGCACGTAGGTGGTGATGCCTTCGTTGAGCCAGGCGTCCTTGTCGGTGGCGAAGGTGACGAGGTTGCCGGACCAGCTGTGCGCCAGTTCGTGGGCCACCAGCGACACCAGCGACTTGTCGCCGACGATCACGGTCGGGGTGGCGAAGGTCAGGCGCGGATTCTCCATGCCGCCGTAGGGGAAGCTCGGCGGCAGCACCAGCAGGTCGTAGCGGCCCCAGCGGTAGGGGCCGTAGATCTGCTCGGCGGTTTCGATCATCTTTTCGGTGTCCTCGAATTCCTTGGCGGCGCGATCGACCATGGTCGGCTCGGCCCACACGCCGCTGCGCGCGGAAATCGGCTTGAACACGAGGTCGCCGGCGGCGATGGCGAGCAGGTAGGACGGGATCTTCTGCGGCATCTTGAAGCTGTAGTCGCCGTCGCGCACCGCGTCCGGATCGTTGTCGGCGCTCATCAGCACCATCGCGTCCTTCGGGGCGGTGACGTGCGCGCTGTAGGTGAAGCGCACCTGCGGGGTGTCCTGCAGCGGCACCCACGAGCGCGCGTGGATCTGCTGCGACTGGCTGAACATGAAGGGCTGCTTGCCGCCCTCGGTCATCGACGGTTCCAGCCACTGCAGGCCGGAAGCGCTGGGCGAGGTGGCGTAGGTGACGCGCACCCTGGCCGGACGGTCGGGAGTCTGGATGGTCAGCGCCGCGCCCAGGGTTTTGTCCGGTGCGGCCAGCTGGAATTGCAGCGGCGCCCAGCTGCCGTCGGCACGCTGGCCCTCGGCCTTGTCGATCTTCAGGTCGCGGGTGTCGAGCACCAGCGCGGTGGCGCCCTTGTCCAGCCAATCCAGCGTGTAGGTCGCGCTGCCGCTGATCTGCTTCAGGTCGAAATCGACTGCCAGATCCAGCGCGATGTCGGTGATCCGCACCTTGTCCGGCTGGGCGTAGGAATGTTCGTCCACGACGTTCTCCGCAGCGACGGTGGGAGCGGCGGTCGGCGCGTTGGCGGTCTGGGGGGCCTGGGCCTTGCCGCAGCCGGCAGCGACGAGGGCGACGGCGGCAGCGGCGGCAAACGACAGGAACAGCGGGCGCATGGGCACGATCCGTTGACGGAAACTGCGAGTTTATCGCCGTCAGCCCGGTTTCGTCGCATCACATTCCTGAATGCCGGCTTTCGCGCACGCGCCGACCGCATCCCGGCCTTCCGCCAAGCCTGGCTGCGTTCAGCCCATCTTCGCCAGCCGCAGCTGGAACAGCACCTTGGTCACCAGCAGACGTTCCTCGATCGGCTTGAGCACGAGGTCGTTGGCGCCCTCGCGCAGCAGCGCGGCCTGGTTTTCGCGGTTTTCGTCGCCGGTCATCATCAGCATCGGCAGCTTGCGCTTGCCGTAGTGGAACACCGCGCGGATCTGGTTGAGCAGGTCGCGGCCGCTGAGGATGCCCTTGAGATAGACGTCGCTGAGCACGAGATCGGCGCCGACGTCGCCGTCGCTGCGGCCGAGGAACTTGTGCAGGTGTTCGAGCGCGTCCTCGACGCTGAGCACGTGCAGCACCTGCATGCCCTGACGTTCCAGCATGCGCCGGGTGGCGACCGCCACCACCTTGCTGTCCTCGACGTAGAGCACCCGCGCGCCCTCGATCGGGGCCGGGTGGATGTAGCCGCGGACGAAGGCCGCCAGCGCCTCCTGCCCGAGGCTCTTGTCGAAGTAGTCGGTGATGTCCTCGGTGAAGATCCGGGTTTCCAGCGCTTCCTGGGCGTTGCCGGAAATCACGATCACCGGCACGTAGGCCTGCCCGGCCGATTGCCGCACCGCGCGCGCCAGCGCCAGGCCGTCGCCGTCGGGCAGCACCAGCGCCGTGGTCACCAGATCGACGGAGCCGTCGGCCAGGGCGGTGCGCGCCTCCGCCAGACCGCCGCAGCCGACGACCTGCGCGTTGGGCAATTCCTTGAGCAGGGTGTCGGAGATCAGCCGGCGCACCAGCTTGCTGCCATCGACCACCATCACCCGAGGGGCGTCGCCGGCGACGTGGCGCAGGTCGTGCTTTTCGGCCATCGTCAGTGCTCCAGCGGCCGGGTCTGGCGCAGGTAATGCCCGCTGACCAGGGCCGCGCCGGTCCAGCCGAGCACGGCCGCGCCCGCCAGCACGGCGCCGGCCTGCAGAGGATCCAGCCCGCGCAGCGCGAAGCGGCTGCCGTAGCGTGCGGCCAGTTCCGCCAGCGGCTGCGCCAGCGCCAGCCCGGCCAGCGTCAGCAGGCCCAGCGCGATCGCGCCCGCGATCAGCCCGTACCACGCACCGAGGTACAGGAAGGGTCGCTGCACGAAGCCGTCGCTGGCGCCGAGCAATTGCAGCACGCCGATCTCCTCGCGTCGGGACTGGATGTCCAGACGCACCGTGTTTCCGACCACCAGCAATGCGCCCAGTCCCAGCAGGGCGGCCAGCACCGCAACGCTACGGGTGCCGAACGCCAGCCAAGCCTGCAGCCGCTGCTGCCAGAGCGCATCGTACTGCACGCGCTCGATTTGCGGCAGCGCCGACAGCGCCTGCGCCAGCGGCGCCTCGGCGCCGCGCGGGGTCAGCTCCAGCAGGCTGGGCAGGGCCGCGCGCGCCTGTTCCGGCCCGAGCGCGTCGATCGCCTGCGCCAGATCCGGGCGCTGCCGCAGTTGCTCCAGCGATTGCTCGGGCGTGATCACGGCGACTGCGGCCACGTCCGGTCGCTGCCGCAGCGTCTGTGCCAGCGCCTGCGCCTGCGCGGCATCGACGTCGAGCTTGAGGAAGGCGGTCAGCGCACGCGAGGCCTGCACCTGCGCGCCCAGCCGCTGGGCATTGTGGACGCCCAGCCACAGCCCCAGCGGGAGCGCCAGCGCGAGCGCCATCACACCCGCCGTGAGCAGGGTCGCCCACGGACGCCCCAGCAGGCGACCGAGGCTGGTGCCCAGGCTGCGGCCGTGGTGGGCCAGCCAGGCGGCCAGGCGACCGTGGTGCACCTTCGTGACGCGGCGCGCGGCGGGACTAGGCATCGGCGAGATCCTCCGGCGCGATGTCGTCCTCGAGGCTGCCGTTGGCCAGCACCAGCACGCGCTTTTTCATGCGCTTGACCAGGGCGATGTCATGGCTGGCCACCAGTACGCTGGTGCCGCGTTCGGGCAAGGCGGCGAACAGCGCCATGATTTCGGCGGACAGGCCGGGATCGAGGTTGCCGGTGGGCTCGTCGGCGATCATCAGCGCCGGTTCGGCGACCACCGCCCTGGCGATTCCGACCCGCTGCTGTTCGCCCGCGGACAGCTGCCCTGGCAGGGCGCGCTCGCGCCCGCCCAGGCCCACCCGTTCGAGGATCGAACGTACCCGCTTGCCGATCTCGGCCCGCTTCATCCCGCGCAGCACCAGCGGCAGCGCCACGTTGTCGGCCACGCTGCGATCGGCGAGCAGCTGGTGGTTCTGGAACACCACCCCGATCTCGCGGCGGTGCCGGGCGATGGCGCCGCCGCGCACGCCGGCCAGGTTGCGGTCGTTGAACAGGACGGCGCCCCGGCTCGGACGTTCGGCCAGGTGGATCAACCGCAGCAGGGTGCTTTTGCCGGCGCCGGAATGCCCGGTGACGAAGGCCATTTCGCCCGCGTCCATGGCGAAGCTGACCGCTTCGAGCGCCTTGCGCGGGCCGGGATAGACCTTGCTGACGCTGTCGAATTGCAGAACCGGCATGCGGCGTGGCGGGAAAGGAAACCGGCCGCAAGTATCGCCTGCCGCGCGCCGCCCGGCCAGCGCCGGATGCAGTCGTGTTCAGCGGGATTTTCGTGGAGCCCCGTGTGGGGACGCAGGCTTGAACCGCGTCGGGCCGCTCTCCCGGCAGTGGCTACAGCACCGACAGCGCCTTGTCCCGGCGTTCGGCCAGCTTCTTTTCCAGATAGTGGATGTTCTGGCCGCCCTGGGCGAAACCGCCGTCGGCGAGGATGCGCTGCTGCAGCGGGATGTTGGTCTTGATGCCGTCCACCACCAGCTCCGACAGCGCCACCCGCATGCGCGCGATCGCCTGCGCGCGGGTCGCGCCGTGGACGATGAGTTTGCCGATCATCGAGTCGTAGTTCGGCGGCACCCGGTAGCCTTCGTAGATGTGGGTGTCCATGCGCACGCCGGGGCCGCCGGCGGCGTGGTAGTGCTGGATCAGGCCCGGGCTGGGCATGAAGGTGTCGGGGTCTTCGGCATTGATCCGGCACTCGATCGCGTGGCCGCGCAATTCGATGTCCTGCTGCCGGATCGACAGCGGCTCGCCGCCGGCGATCAGCAGCTGCTCGCGGATCAGATCGACGCCGGTGATCATCTCCGTCACCGGATGCTCGACCTGGATGCGGGTGTTCATCTCGATGAAATAGAAGCGCCCGTCCTGGTACAGGAATTCGAAGGTGCCGGCGCCGCGGTAGCCGATCCGCAGGCAGGCCTCGACGCAGACCGCGCCGATCTGCTCGCGCAACTCGGGCGTGATGCCGGGCGCGGGCGCTTCCTCGACCACCTTCTGGTGGCGACGCTGCATCGAGCAGTCGCGTTCGCCCAGATACACCGCGTGGCCCTGGCCGTCGGCCAGCACCTGGATTTCCACGTGGCGCGGATTTTCCAGGTACTTCTCCATGTAGACCATGTCGTTGCCGAACGCCGCCTTGGCCTCGGCCTTGGTGGTGGCGATGGCGTTGGCCAGCGCCGCCTCGGTACGGACATCGCGCATTCCGCGCCCGCCGCCGCCGCCGGCCGCCTTGATCAGCACCGGATAGCCGATCTCGGCCGCGATCTTCGCGTTCGTCGCCGGATCGTCGCCCAGCGGGCCGCCGCTGCCGGGCACGCAGGGCACGCCGGCGGCTTTCATCGCGCGGATCGCTTCGACCTTGTCGCCCATCAGGCGGATGGTGTCGGCGCGTGGGCCGATGAAGATGAAACCGGACTGCTCCACGCGCTCGGCGAAGTCGGCGTTCTCCGACAGGAAGCCGTAGCCGGGATGGATCGCCTGGGCGTCGGTGACCTCGGCGGCGGCGATGATCGCCGGCATGTTGAGGTAGCTCTCGGACGAGGGCGCCGGCCCGATGCAGACCGATTCGTCGGCCATCGCCACGTGCTTGAGGTTGCGATCGACGGTGGAATGCACCGCGACCGTGCGGATGCCCATGGTGTGGCAGGCGCGCAGGATGCGCAGCGCGATTTCACCACGGTTGGCGATGACGACTTTTTCGAGCATGGCGGTTTCCGGCTTACCCGATCACGAACAGCGGCTGGTCGAATTCCACCGGCTCGCCGCTGTCGCAACGGATCGCCAGCACCACGCCGGCGGCGTCGGCTTCGATCGGGTTGAACATCTTCATCGCCTCGATGATGCCGAGGGTGTCGCCGACCTTGACCTGCTGGCCGACGCTGACGAAGGCCGGCTTGTCCGGCGCCGGACTGGCGTAGAAGGTGCCGACCATCGGCGCGCGCACGACGTGGCCTTCGGGCAGGTCGGGGGCGTCGGGCCTGGGGCTGCCGCCGGTGGCGGCCTGGACCGGCGACTGCATCGGCATCGCCTGCGCCGGAGGCGGGGTCGCGTGCACCGGGGCGTGTGCGACGTGCGCGGCTCCGCCCTTGGGCAGGCGCGCCAGGCGCACCGATTCCTCGCCTTCCTTGATCTCGATTTCGGCGAGGTTGGATTCTTCCAGCAGGTCGATCAGCTTCTTGATCTTGCGCAGGTCCATGGGGGTGTCTCGTAGGTGAAGGGGCAATCAGGCGCCGTGCGCCAGCAGGACAAGGAAAAGGCGGCCGAGGCCCGGCTCAGGAGGGCGACAGGCGCCGGACCGCCGCGTCCAGCGCGTAGCGGTAGGAATCCGCGCCGAAGCCGCAAACCACGCCCACCGCCTTGTCGCTGAAATAACTGTGCTGGCGGAACGGCTCGCGGGCGTGCGGGTTGGACAGGTGGATCTCGATGAAGGCAATGGCCACGGCGGCCAGTGCGTCGCGCAGGGCGACCGAAGTGTGGGTGAAGGCGGCGGGATTGATCAGGATGAACGCGGTCCCGTCGCCGGCCGCCGCCTGCACGCGCTCCACCAGCACATGTTCGGCGTTGGACTGGAAGGCCTCCAGCGTGTGGCCGGCGGCCTGCGCCCGGGCGGCGAGATCGGCGTCGATGTCCGCCAGCGTCACGCGGCCATACACCGACGGCTCGCGCGTGCCGAGCAGGTTCAGATTGGGGCCATGCAGGAGCAGCAGTTTGGCCATCGGCGCGCAGGCAAATCCCCCGGAAATCGGCGCGCAGTGTCCCGCGAACGGGCGGCGATGTCCAGTTTTCCGCCCCAATTCGCCGAAGTTCTGCCTGATAACGGATTTTTAATGGCGTGTTCGAGTGAAAGCTCTAAATCACGCCCGGCGCCCTCGTGGCCGTCATCCTGGCTTCCCGCCCATTCCGCCTGCTGCTGCCGGGCCTTGCCTGGCTGTCATTCCGGGCGGAAGCTGGCATTTTCCGCGGGCCTCCCTGCGCATCCGCTGCCGGGGAGGCAGCCGGCGGATGGCCCGGATCTCCGGCGCGAATTCCCGGCCTGCGCCGCGGTGGAAAAGACGACGTGCGCAGCGATTCCCGGAACTGCGACA
>NZ_JAMQHN010000180.1 GCF_025993755.1 Thermomonas sp.
ACTTCTTGCCAGAGGGTTTCTTCGAAAACGCGAACAACAGGGGACAGACCACGTTTTCGCAAGAGTACGCCCGTGCCGAGCGCACATAAAAAAGCCAACCGGACTGGTCGGGATTTCCGAGTTCAGTTTTTCTCAACAATTCTGAGAACCTACACGGTCAAACGTCCAAATTCCGCACCCCCAGCGCGTTGCTCTCGATGAAATTCCGCCGCGGCTCGACCTCGTCGCCCATGAGGGTGGTGAAGATCTGGTCGGCCGCGATGGCGTCCTCGATCTGCACTTTCATCAGGCGGCGCACTTTCGGGTCCATGGTGGTTTCCCATAGCTGTTCCGGGTTCATTTCGCCCAGGCCCTTGTAGCGCTGGATGCTCATGCCGCGCTTGACTTCACCGAGGAACCAGTCCATCGCTTCGCGGAAGCTGGTCACGGGGCTTTCCTTCTCGCCGCGACGGGCGCGGGCGCCGGGGCCGATGAGGTCGCGCAGCAGGTCGCCGACCTTGACGAGCTGGGCGTAGTCGCCGGAATCAAGCAGGTCGGCTTCGAGGAAGCTGACGTGGATGTTGCCGTGCGCGTGGCGGGTGATGCGCAGGCGATGGCTGTCGGTCTCGGCGATGTATTCGGCGGCGACCTCGAATTTGTTCGCGTCGAGCGCGGCGCCCAGGCTCGCCTCGGCGAGCATGGCCGCGCCGCTGTCGGCGAGCGACAGACGCGGGATCTTCATCAGCGCCTGCAGCACGTCGTCGGGCAGCAGGCGTCCGAGGCGTTCGGACACCGCTTCGGCGAGGAAGTATTCACGCGCGAGGCTTTCCAGCGCTTCGCCGGCGATCGGCATGGCGCCTTCCATGGGCGTGAGTTCGGCATCCTTCATGGCTTCGGCCATGAGGTGCTCCTTCAGCGCGTGCTCGTCCTTCAGATACCGTTCGGAACGGCCGTGCTTGACCTTGTACAGGGGCGGCTGGGCGATGTAGATGTGGCCGCGCTCGACCAGTTCGGGCATCTGCCGGTAGAAGAAGGTCAGCAGGAGGGTGCGGATGTGGGCGCCGTCGACGTCGGCGTCGGTCATGATGATGATGCGGTGGTAGCGCAGCTTGTCCGGGTTGTAGTCTTCCTTGCCGATGCTGGTGCCCAGCGCGGTGATGAGGGTGGCGATTTCCTGGCTGCCGATGACCTTGTCGAACCGCGCGCGTTCGACGTTGAGGATTTTGCCGCGCAGCGGCAGCACGGCCTGCATCGCTCGATCGCGCGCCTGCTTCGCTGACCCGCCAGCGGAATCGCCTTCGACGATGAAAATCTCCGATCCTTCCGCGGCCGTACTGGTGCAATCGGCGAGCTTGCCGGGCAGTCGCAGCTTCTTGACCGCACTCTTGCGCGCCACGTCCTTTTCTTGTCGGCGGCGGATGCGTTCGTCGGCCCGCTCGATCACCCAATCGAGCAGCTTGTTGGCTTGGTTCGGATTGCCGGCAAGCCAATGATCGAACTGGTCCTTGACCGCCTGCTCGACGATTCGCTGCGCTTCGGCGGTCGCGAGGCGGTCCTTGGTCTGGCCTTGGAACTCAGGCTCGCGCACGAACACCGACAGCATGGCGGCGGCGCCCGCCATGATGTCTTCGCTGGCGATCGGGGCGGCGCGCTTGCCCTGGCCGATGCGCTCGGCATGATCCTTCAATCCGCGCAGAAGCGCCGAGCGAAGACCGGCTTCATGCGTGCCGCCGTCCGGCGTCGGAATCGTATTGCAGTAGGAGGAGACGAAGCCGTCGGCGTCCGCGGTCCACGCGACCGCCCACTCGACGCAGCCATGCGTCCCCGCGCGGCCGGACCTTCCGGTGAACGGATCGGGATGCACGAGCGTCTGACCGCTGATCGCATGCGTCAGGAAGTCTCTGAGTC
>NZ_JAMQHN010000181.1 GCF_025993755.1 Thermomonas sp.
AGGTCATGTGCAACTCCACTTGCCGGTGAAGTGGCGCAGGCTACGACACCTGGCCCGCTTCAGTTCATGGAAATTGCACTTCGCGGTTTAATCCACCACCCGCCAGCAAGCCGCTACCGACGGACACCATGTTGTCTGCGGCATCTGCGTGATTGGTGAGGCGGTCGATTTCTTGATCGAGCGCACCGACTCGGCCTTGCGCGGCCTGAATCTCATGTTCAACGCGATCCAAGCCGACTTGGATCAGTTTGGATGCCGAAGTTTCCGCCGGATTCAGAAAAAAGCTGTACTCCACTTCGATGTCGTCATCGAGGATCTTGATTACGGGAAGATTGATGCTGGGTTCGTTTGGCAGCGGTGGCTGGGAGTTATCGAAACCCTGGCCGGCATCGGACTGGTGTGACCTTGCGTCGTTATTTGGCGTGGTGGTAGCGGCCTTGGCTTGATCATCAATGCCGGTATGGCCTGATATGGGCTCGACATTTGCGCTGTCGTAGCGATTGATGGTTTCGCTGGCGGTGGGTGCGACGGTGGGGACTGTGTCGTTTCGTGTGGTAGACAACCCGCTTGACGCAGGGTAGCGGTTCGGCGTCCGATGCGCACTTTCCGGAGAGGTTGAGCGATGTCGGACCCGATGACGGAGTTGTTCACGGCTGCCTTGGGGCTGGCCGAACCTTGGCACGTGAAGGCTGTTCGCTTCGATCAGGCGGCGCACGAGATCCACTTCGATGTGACTTGCGAGGCTTCGCGCCTGCCATGCCCGCGCTGCAAGGCGCCGGACCAGCCGATCCACGACCGACTCAAGCGCGACTGGCAGCACCTGCATTTCTTCCAGTACCGGGCATTGATCCACGCCGAGCTGCCGCGTGTGCGCTGTGGCGTGTGCGGGGAACGCGGCGACACCGAGGTGCAGCAGGTGCCGGTGCCGTGGGCGCGCGAGCGCAGCGGCTTTTCGCTGCTGTTCGAGGCCATGGTGGTGACGCTGGCGGGGATGTCGCGGATGCCGGTGCGACGCATCGCCAAGCTGCTCGGGGTCAGCGACCAGCGGTTGTGGCGATCGCTCGGCGCACTGGTGGACGCCGCCTATGCGAAAGCCGACATGCGCGGTGTGGACGCGGTCGGCATCGACGAAAAGCACGTCGGCCGCGGCCGCGTGGTCACCGTCGTCCATGATGCCAGCCCCGCCTCACGCGGGCGCGTGCTGCACGTGAGCGAGGGCTGCAAGGCCGACAACGTCGGGCTGTTCGTGGAGGCGCTGCAGGCGCATGGCGGCAATCCAGGAGCGATCCAGCGCTGCAGCATGGACATGGCCAAGGGCTTCATTGCCGGCGTGAAGCGGCATCTGCCCGGGGCCCTGCCGTGCTTCGACCCGTTCCACCTGGTCAAGCTCGCCAACGAAGCGCTCGACAGCGTGCGTCGTGCCGAGGTCGTCCAGGAGCCTGCGCTCAAGCACACGCGCTATCACTGGCTCAAGGATGCCAGCGACTGGAGCCGCGCGGAGATCAATCTGCATTGGTTGCGGCAGTCGGGATTGAGGACTGCGCGCGCCTGGCGCCTGAAGGAATGCCTGCGCGACATTCTGGCGTGGCGGCGCGTGCCGCACGTCCCGGTGCTGCTGCTCATGGACGGCTGGATCCAATGGGCACGGCGCTGTCGACTGCCTGCCTTCAAGCGATTGGCCATGACCTTCAAGACCCACATCGAAGGCATCCGCAACATGCTCACCCATGCCAACTCCAACGCCACCGCCGAGTCGATCAACGCCGACGTCCAAAGTGCCATTGCCCGCGCCCGCGGCTTCCGCACCTTCCGCAACCTGCGCACGATCGTCTACCTGCTCAAGGGCAGACTCGATCTGCCAGGCTCGCCCTTCGCGCATGCGATGGCATGATCACAGGGCAGACGTATCCACACGAAACGACACAGTCCCCGACGGTGGGATGAGTAACGGTGTCCGTCTTGGATTTTGCGACGTTCGTGAGGGGCGTTATTTTTTCGCTAATTTCGGCGGGGGGATGTCCCGCCGGCTTGCTGCTCTGCGTCATGATGATTCTCCCTGTGGTGTCGCGATCAGGAAGCCGCGCCACGGCTGGCGTTCCAATCGGCTTTGAGCTTGGCGATCAGTTGCTGACTTTTTGCGATGATGACCCACAAACCTACGAGTGCCAAGGCGTCTTTCAACATTGCATCCTCTGTCCCATGTGTGGTGTGGGCGAGGTTGGCAGACGGCTGTCGCACGGATTGAGATCTAGGTGCGTCTTCGATGTATTTCGTTGGAGGGCGCATCCACTCGTGTGTGCCGAAAGCCGGTAGAATGCACAAAAGCCGGGGCACGCCTCGGCTTTTTCCGTGTCAGGCAGCGCGTCGCCGGAGCCGCCCCGATGGCGGTTCGACCAAGGCGGTACGATTCCCGATGCACCCATCCAGCGGCCCCGATGGCCGCCAGAAAACAGGAGTTCGGCCATGGGCCAGTCGGTCGTGGTGTTGGGCGCCCAGTGGGGCGACGAGGGCAAGGGCAAGATCGTCGATCTGCTCACCGAGGACATCGGTGCGGTGGTGCGCTTCCAGGGCGGTCACAACGCCGGGCACACGCTGGTCATCAACGGCAAGAAGACGGTGCTGCACCTGATCCCGTCCGGCATCCTGCGCGACGGCGCGCTGTGCCTGATCGGCAATGGCGTGGTGATTTCTCCGGCCGCGCTGCGCAAGGAGATCGAGGAGCTGGAGGCGGCGGGCGTCGAAGTGCGCTCGCGCCTGAAGATTTCCCCGGCGGCGCCGCTGATCATGCCGTACCACATTGCGCTGGATCAGGCGCGCGAGAAGGCTGCCGGCGGCAAGGCCATCGGCACCACCGGGCGCGGCATCGGCCCGGCCTACGAGGACAAGGTGGCGCGTCGCGGCATCCGCATCGCCGACCTGCACTATCACGAACAGCTGGCCGAGAAGCTGCGCGCCGCGCTGGACTACCACAACTTCGTGCTGACGAAATACCTCGGCGTCGAGGCCGTGGACTTCCAGCAGACCCTGGACGAGGCGCTGGAATTCGGCCGCTACGTGCAGCCGATGAAGTCCGACGTGGCCGGCATCTGCCACGAGCTGCGCAAGCAGGGCAAGCGAGTGCTGTTCGAAGGCGCGCAGGGCGCGCTGCTGGACATCGACCACGGCACCTATCCCTACGTGACGTCGAGCAATACCACCATCGGCGGCGCGCTGGCCGGTGCCGGCGTGGGTGCGGACGCGATCGACTACGTGCTGGGCATCGCCAAGGCCTACGCCACGCGCGTCGGCGGCGGTCCGTTCCCGACCGAGCTGGACGATGCCATCGGTCAGGGCATCCGCGATCGCGGCGCCGAGTACGGCGCCTCGACGGGGCGCCCGCGCCGCTGCGGCTGGATGGATATCGTGGCGCTCAAGCGCGCGGTGGCAATCAACGGCATTTCCGGCCTGTGCATCACGAAGTTGGACGTGCTTGACGGCATGGACAAGCTCAAGGTCTGCATCGCCTACGAATACCGCGGCAAGCGCAGCGAATACGCGCCGCTGGACGCGCAGGGCTGGGACGAATGCACGCCGGTGTATCTGGAGTTCCCGGGCTGGAGCGAGAACACCCACGGCATCACCGAATGGGACAAGCTGCCGCCCGCGGCCCGCGCCTACCTGCGCGCGCTGGAGGAACTGGCGGGCTGCCCGATCAGCATCGTCAGCACCGGCCCCGACCGCGAACACACGATGGTGCTGCGCGATCCTTACGCCTGAGTCTGCCCCGCGCCGACACCCGGCTTGCGGCGTCGTGCGGCAGCGAGCCCCCGTGATCGAAGCCTGCCCGCGCCGTCATTCGAAGTGACGCGGATTGACTGCGCGGCCGTGCCATCCATGCGCGATGGTATTCTGGCCGCCATGTCGTATCCGATAGCGCTTCCGCCTCCGCTTTCCCTGCACCAGCTTCGGCTGGCGCGCGAAGAACTCGCCAATGCGCTGACCCACGGCTTCGGCGCTGCGGCGGCGCTGGCGGGCGGCGCGGTGCTGATCACGCTGACCGCGATCTTCGGCGACGGCTGGCAGCTGGCCGGTGCCATCGTGTTCGGGGTCACGCTGTTGCTGCTGTACACGGCGTCCACGCTGTATCACGCGATCTCGCACCCGGTGCTCAAGGGGCGGCTGAAGGTCTTCGACCACTGCGCGATCTACCTGCTGATTGCCGGCACCTACACCCCGTTCACCCTGGTGGGATTGCGCGGTCCGACCGGCTGGTGGCTGTTCGGCACCATCTGGACGCTGGCGCTGGCCGGGGTGGTGTTCAAGCTGTTCTACACTGGCCGCTTCAAGCGGGTGTCGACGCTGATCTACATCGCGATGGGCTGGCTGATCGTGGTGGCGATCAAGCCGATGCTGCACGCGCTGGCGCCCGCCTCGCTGCTGTGGCTGCTGGCCGGCGGCGTGGCCTACACCTTCGGCACGTTCTTCTACATGCGCCAGCAGATGCGCTGGTCGCACGCGATCTGGCACGGCTTCGTGATCGCCGGCAGCGTCTGCCACTACGTGGCGGTGCTGCTGCATCTGCTGTAGTCACGGTCAAGCGCATCGGGTTGGATCGTTTTATCCGCGTCATCTCCGCGCCAATCCGCGTCCAAAACGCTTTGGCCTTTATCCGCTGAACGATCCGGGGTGACTTCTGGCGGTAGGAGTTGCGCGAATCGGGCCGGATGATGGCGGTCTTCCGCCCCCGCCAGAATCAAGGACTTTCCATGCGCCGCCTGCTTGTGACCGCCATTGCGCTGGCCCTGTCCAGTCCCGTCTTCGCGCAGGCGCCTGTCGCCGCGCCTGCCGAAGGGTCTGCCGCCGAAGTCGTCACCCAGTTGCCGCGCAGCGTCCGGCCCAGCCATTACGCCGTCGAGATCACGCCGCACGCCGACCAGCACCGCTTCGACGGCAAGGTGCGGATCGACGTCGAGGTGCTGGAGCCGACCTCGCGCATCGTGCTGCAGGCGGTCGGGATGACGTTTGCCAACAGCCGCCTGACGCCCGCGCGGGGACAGCCGCTTACGGCCACGGTCAGCGTCGATGCCGCGCAGCAGACGGCCACGTTTGCCTTCGATCGGCCGCTTGCGCCCGGCAAGTACGTGCTGGCGACCGACTACACCGGCGTCATCGGCACCCAGGCCAACGGCTTTTTCGCGCTCGACTACCCGACCGAATCCGGCACCCGACGCGCGCTGTACACCCAGTTCGAGAATTCCGATGCGCGCCGGTTCATCCCGTCCTGGGACGAACCGGATTACAAGGCGACCTTCGACCTGGCGGTGATCGCGCCGGCTGGGGAAATGGTGGTCAGCAACATGCCGGCGAAGGACACTCGCAACCTGGCCGACGGCCTGCGGCGGACGACGTTTGCGACCACGCCGAAGATGTCGACGTATCTGCTGTTCCTCGGCATCGGCGACTTCGATCGGCTGTCGTTGACCGACGACGGCGTCGAAATCGGCGTGATCGCGCAGCGCGGCAAGGCCGAGCAGGCGCGCTTCGCGATGGAGGCCAGCCGCGACATCCTGCGCGAGTACAACGACTACTTCGGCATCCGCTACCCGCTGCCCAAGCTCGACAACATCGCGGCGCCCGGCCGCAGCCAGTTCTTCAGCGCGATGGAGAACTGGGGGGCGATCTTCACCTTCGAATACGCGCTGCTGCTGGATCCGGCGACGTCGAACGTGTTCGACCGGCAGACCGTGTTCAGCACCGCCGCGCACGAGATCGCCCACCAGTGGTTTGGCGATCTGGTGACGATGCGCTGGTGGGATGATTTGTGGCTCAACGAGGGCTTCGCGACCTGGATGGAGGGTCGCACCATGGCCAGGCTGCATCCGGAGTGGGATACCAGCGGAGCCGATGCCGTCTACACCAGCCGCGGCGCGATGGGCGGCGACGCCTACGCGACCACCCACCCGATCGTCCAGCACGTGGCGAGCGTGGAGCAGGCCAGCCAGGCCTTCGACGGCATCACCTACGGCAAGGGCTCGGCGGTGATCGCGATGCTGGAGGACTACATCGGCGCCGACGCCTGGCGCAACGGCGTGCGCAGCTACATGCACAGGCACGCCTACGGCAATGCCGTCACCGACGATCTGTGGCGGGAAATGGAGGCGGCCGCGCCTGGCCGACAGTTCGTGCAGGTCGCGCACGATTTCACCCTGCAGCCCGGCGTGCCGCTGATCCGCGCCAGCAGCCTGTGCGTCGATGGGCAGACCGTGGTCCACCTCGAACAGGGCGAGTACAGCATCGACCGTCCCGACAAGACGCCGCTGCACTGGCGCGTTCCGGTCAGCCTGCGCGCGGGCGCCGGCGCCGTGGTCAAGGTGCTGGTCGACGGCCAGGCGGACGCCCGACTCCCCGGCTGCGATGCGCCGGTGCTGGTCAACGCCGGCCAGCATGGCTACTTCCGCACCCTGTACGCGCCGGCCCAGTTCAAGGCGCTGGCGGCGAACTTCGCACGATTGCCGGTGGTCGACCAGCTGGGCGTGATGATGGATGCCAGCGCGCTGGGCGCGATCGGCCGGCAGCCGGAGTCCGACAGCCTCGACCTGGCGCTGCAGGTGCCGCAGGGCGCCGCGCCCGAGCTTTGGCAGATGGTGGTCGGCGCGCTGGGCGGGCTGGACGACTTGTACAAGGACGACAAGCCGCGCCAGCAGGCGGTGCGTGCCTTCGTCATCGCGCGCCTGGCGCCGAAGTTCCGGGAACTGGGGTGGGACAACCGTCCGGACGATTCCAGCGCGGTCAAGCAACTGCGCGGCAGCCTGATCTCGGTGCTGGGTGAACTGGGCGATGCCGAGGTGCTGGCCGAGGCGCGGCATCGTTTCGATGCGTTCCTGGCCGATCCGTCTTCGCTGTCGCCCGACCTGCGGCGTACGGTGCTCGGGCTGGTGGCGCGCAATGCCGATGCCGCCACCTGGGACCGCCTGCACGCGCTGGCCCGCGCGGAGACATCCTCGATGCTGCGCGCTCAGTACTACAACCTGCTGGCGATGCCCAGGGACAAGGCGCTGGCCCAGCGCGCGCTGGACATGGCGCTGACCGACGAACCCGGCGCCACCCTCAGTGCCGGAATGATCGCCGGCGTGTCGCGGCAGCATCCGGAACTGGCCTTCGGTTTCGCCGCAGCCCACCGCGAGCAGGTCGATGCGCGGGTCGATACGACCTCGCTGCCGCGCTACTACCCGGGTCTTGGTGCGGCATCGACCCAGCCCGAAATGATCGACAAGATTCGCGCCTTCGCGGAGCGCTACATCGCGCCCGGCTCGCGCCGCGATGCCGAGCGCACGATCAACGCCATCCAGACCCGGATCAAGCTGCGCCAGGAACGGCGGCCGAAGATCGACGCCTGGCTCAGGCAGCAGGACGTCTGACGCACGTCGTGTTGCGGTGATCCCGGATGCGGATATCGACCGCTTCCGGGACCACGGTCACCCGCAGTCCCGCGCCACCGCTCCGGTGCAGGATCCCTACGCCTCGTCCTTGTACGCATCCACCGGAATGCAGGCGCACATCACGTTCTTGTCGCCGTACACGTTGTCCACCCGCGCCACCGGCGGCCAGTATTTCTGGCGCTTGAGCGATTCCAGCGGGAACACCGCCAGTTCGCGCGGATAGCCGTGCGGCCAGTCCTGCGCGGTCGCCTGCGCGGCGGTGTGCGGCGCGTGCTTGAGCGGGTTGTCGGCGCGGTCGAGCGTGCCGTCGATCACGTCCTGGATCTCGCGGCGGATCTGGATCATCGCGTCGCAGAAACGGTCCAGTTCGTGCTTTGATTCGCTTTCGGTCGGCTCCACCATCAGCGTGCCGGCGACCGGGAAGCTCAGCGTCGGGGCGTGGAAGCCGAAGTCGATCAGCCGCTTGGCCACGTCCTCGGCGCCGATGCCGGAGTCCTTCTCCAGCGGGCGCAGGTCGAGGATGCACTCGTGCGCCACCAGCCGGTTGCGGCCGCTGTAGAGGGTCGGGTAGTGCGGGGCGAGGCGGTGGGCGATGTAGTTGGCGTTGAGCATCGCCACCTGGGTCGCCTTGCGCAGCCCCGGGGCGCCCATCAGGGTGATGTACATCCAGCTGATCGGCAGGATCGAGGCGCTGCCGAAGGTGGCCGCCGCCACCATCGCGCCGTTGCCGACGCCCGGCGTGCGCAGGCCGTCGCGGGTAAGGGCGTCGGGCAGGAACGGCGCCAGATGCGCCTTCACCGCGCACGGGCCGACGCCCGGGCCACCGCCGCCATGCGGGATGCAGAAGGTCTTGTGCAGGTTGAGGTGGCTGACGTCCGAGCCCCACTTGCCGGGCTTGGCCAGCCCGACCAGCGCGTTCATGTTGGCGCCGTCGGTGTACACCTGCCCGCCGTGCTGGTGCACGATGCTGCAGATCTCCACCACGTCCTCCTCGAACACGCCGTGGGTGGACGGGTAGGTCATCATGATTGCGGCCAGGTTCGCGGAGTGCTTCTCGGCCTGGGCGCGGATGTCCTCGACGTCGACGTTGCCGTTGCGGTCGCACTTGGTGACCACCACCTTCATGCCCGCCATCTGCGCACTGGCCGGATTGGTGCCGTGCGCCGACTCGGGAATCAGGCAGATGTTGCGGTGGCCTTCGCCGCGCGCGGCGTGCCAGGCGCGGATCGCCAGCAGGCCGGCGTACTCGCCCTGTGCACCCGAGTTGGGCTGCAGGCTGACCGCGTCGTAGCCGGTCACCTCCACCAGCATCGCTTCCAGCCCGGCGATCAGCTCGCCGTAGCCGCGGGTCTGCGCGGCCGGCGCCAGCGGATGCACGTTGGCGAACTCCGGCCACGTCACCGGGATCATCTCCGCGGTGGCGTTGAGCTTCATCGTGCACGAGCCGAGCGGGATCATGGTGCGATCCATCGCCAGATCCTTGTCGGCAAGCTGGCGCAGGTAGCGCAGCATCTCGTGCTCGCTGTGGTAGGTGTTGAACACCGGATGGGTGAGGAAGGCGCTGCGGCGCTCCAGTTCGGCCGGGATCAGCGACGGCGCGCTGTCTTCCAGCGCCTCGACCGACGGCAGCGGCTGGCCCTCGCCGAACACTTCCCACAGCAGCTCGAGGTCGGCGCGGGTGGTGGTTTCATCCAGCGAGATGCACAGGTAGTCGTTCCACGCCTTGCGCAGGTTGACGCCCATCGCGTGCCCGCGCGCCAGCAGCGCGTCGGTCTGGTCGCCGGTCTTCAGGCAGATCGTGTCGAAGGCGGTCGGATGATGGTCGTTCGCGTAGCCGAGCTGGTGCAGGCCGGCGCGCAGGATCGCGGTGTAGCGCGCCACCCGCCGGGCGATGCGCTTCAGGCCCTCGGGGCCGTGGTAGACCGCGTACATCGCCGCCATCACCGCCAGCAGCACCTGCGCGGTGCAGATGTTGGAGGTCGCCTTTTCGCGGCGGATGTGCTGCTCGCGGGTCTGCAGGGTCAGGCGGTAGGCGGGATTGCCCTCGGAATCCACCGACACGCCGATCAGCCGCCCCGGCATCGAGCGCTTGAACGCATCGCGGCAGGCCATGAACGCCGCGTGCGGGCCGCCGAAGCCCAGCGGCACGCCGAAGCGCTGGCTGCTGCCGATCGCGATGTCCGCCCCCATCTCGCCCGGCGGCTTGAGCAGGGTCAGCGCGAGTAGATCGGTGGCGACCACGAACAGAGCGCCGTGGGCGTGGATGGCGTCGGCATCCTTGTTCCATTCGGCCACCCAGCCGCTGGAGGCCGGATACGAAACCAGCGCGCCGAAGTAATCGCCCTTCGCCACCGCCGCGTGCCACGCGTCGGTGGAGTTGGCCTGTTCGATGACGATGCCCAGCGGCTCGGCGCGCGTGTGCAGCAGCGCGACGGTCTGCGGATGGGTGTCGCCGGAAATCAGGAAGGTGTTGGACTTCGACTTGGCGCTGCGTTTGGCCAGCGTCATGGCCTCGGCGGCCGCGCTGGCCTCGTCCAGCAGCGAGGCGTTGGCGATGTCCATGCCCGTCAGGTCGGCGACCATGGTCTGGAAATTGATCAGCGCTTCCATCCGCCCCTGCGAAATCTCCGCCTGGTAGGGCGTGTAGGCCGTGTACCAGGCCGGATTTTCGAGGATGTTGCGGAGGATGACGTTGGGCGTATGGGTGCCGTAGTAGCCCTGCCCGATGAAGCTGCGGAAGGTCTGGTTGCGCGAAGCGATGTCGCGGATGCGGGCCAGCGCATCGACCTCGCTCACCGCGTCGGGCAGTTCCAGCGTGCCGGTCGCCTTGATCGTATCGGGAACGATGGCATCGGTGAACGCATCCAGCGATGCGAAGCCGAGCGCCTGGAGCATCGCCGCGATCTCGGCGTCATTGGGGCCGATGTGGCGGGCGACGAAAGCGTCGTGCTGTTCGAGAGAGCGAAGCGAAGGCTGGTTCATGGCGGCATCCGGAAGCGCGTGACGCGTTGAAGGGATGCCCGCTCTGTCCTTCTGCCTGAGAGTTTGAACCGCATCGCCAAGGGGGGAGGGAAGGCGAAACGCAGCGGTCTTGCCCCTTCGGCGCCGCCGCGCGTGGTTCAGACACGCGGAAGTCTCTCCAGAGGTTGGTCACACGGCGGTCTTTGGCCTGAGCGATTCCGGGCAGTTGCGCCTTCGGCAGCCTCGCGTGACCAGTGACACGCGCGCTTCTCCCACTGTGCCCGGCAATTATAGCCGGGTTGGGGCGTCATGGCCCTCCCCTTCGGGGGGAGGGTGCGACACTCAACCGGCCCGGCACCAGCGAGGATTTCAAGCCCTCCCCTTCAAGGGGAGGGTTGGGTGGGGATGGTGTTGACCTTCGTCCTGCCACCGCCAACTCCCGCACAGGGTGATCGGTCGTAGGCACCGAGCTTGCTCGGCATAGGGGCCACGCTCGCTTGCCATTTATTCAGATATTTGCATAATGTCTGCATGAAGCCGCTCCGATTCGTCGATTCCAGCCGAAAGGATCTGAGCGACATGCCCGTCAGCGCACGGCATGCGCTGGGCTCGAATTGATGCGAGTGCAATACGGTGGCGAGCCACTGAATTTCAAGCCGATGGTCACGGTGGGCGCGGGCGCATATGAGCTGCGTGTGCGCGACGACAGCGGCGCGTTCCGTGTGATCTACGTCGCCAAGTTCGCCGATGCGGTGTATGTGCTGCATGCCTTCCAGAAGAAGACGCAGAAAACCGCGAAGGCGGACATCGACCTTGCCGCCAACCGCTACCGGAGGCTGGTGGCGGCGCTGAAATGAATGAACGGGAGCACTGACATGAACGACATCACCCTCACCGAGAGCAGCGGCAACGTGTTCCTCGACCTCGGCTTTCCTCCCGCCGAGGCGGAAGTGATGCGGCTTCGCGCCGAAGTGATGATCCGCATGGAACAACACCTGCGCGCACAAGGCTGGACGCAGGCCGAAGCGGCGCGCCATCTGGGCGTGACCCAGCCGCGCATCTCGCGTTTGCTCCAGGGCAAGTGGGAAGACTTCAGTCTGGACATGCTGCTGACGCTGGCAGCGCGTGCAGGGCTGCATCCAAGCCTGAAGCTGGCGGCGTGAACCCACCCGCTTATAGCCCTCCCCTTCAAGGGGAGGGTTGGGTGGGGATGGTGTTGACCTTCATCCACCCACCGCAATCAACTCCCCACATACCGCCCCGCAGCAGCCCGCAATTGCAGCCCGATTTCATCTCGCAGCGAACGCGGCTCTCGCACCTCCACGTTCTCGCCGAACCCCAGCAGCCACCACAGCAGCGTCTGGTCGTCGTCCACCGTGGCCGAAAGCTCCACCCCGCAGGCTGCTGGCGCCAGGCGATACTTTGTACGGAACAATGCGTCGCAGGCGCGTCGCGGTTGCGCAAGGACGGCTCGCCTAAAATACGCAAATGTCCGCAGCGCCCGTTCCCGCGACCCGTCGGCTGGCGCTGCTGCTTGGCGGGCTGGCGATGTTCGGTCCGTTTTCGATCGACACGATCTTTCCGGCTTTCCCGCAGATCGGCGCGCAGCTGGGCGCCGACCCTGTGGCGATGCAGCAGACCATCAGCGTCTATCTGCTGGCCTATGCGGGGATGAGCCTGTTGCACGGGCCGCTGTCGGATGCGCTGGGGCGGCGGCGGGTGATCCTGGGCGGGCTGCTGCTGTTCCGCGCGCTGCAGGGGTTGAGCGCGGGCGTGGGGCTGATCGTCGGGCGCGCGGTGATCCGCGACGTGCTGCACGGGGACGACGCGCAGCGGCTGATGAGCCAGGTGTCGATGATCTTCGGGATCGCGCCGGCGGTGGCGCCGGTGCTCGGCGGCGGGCTGCTGGGCTGGACCCGCTGGCCGGCAATCTTCTGGTTTCTGGCGCTGTTTGCATTGGCGCTGCTGCTGGCCACCTGGCGCGGCCTGCCGGAAACCCATCTGCCCGCGGCGCGCCTGCCGCTGCGACCAAGTGCGCTGGCGCGGAGCTATCTGACCATCGCACGCAGCCCGCGCTTCTGGCGGCTGTCGGCGGCGGCGCTGAACTTTGGCGCGCTGTTCCTCTACATCGCCTCGGCGCCGGTGTTCGTGCTGGAGCACCTGCGGCTGGGGACGCAGCAGTTCGGCTGGTTCTTCATTCCGATGATCGCCGGGATGATGCTGGGCGCCTGGGTATCCGGAAAGACGGCAGGAAGGGTCGATGGTGTGCGGCTGGCCAATATCGGGTTTGCGCTGTGCGGCACGGCGGTTGCCGTCAACCTTGCGTACAAGGCGCTGGTGCCGGTGCCCACGCTGCCTTGGGCGGTGCTGCCGATGAGCTTGAACGCCTTCGGCATCGCGCTGGTGTTTCCGATCATCACCTTGGCCATCCTCGATATGTTCCCCCACCAGCGTGGCGGGGCGTCTTCGCTGCAGGCGTTCGCGGGGCTGCTGGTCAACGCGCTGATCGCCGGCGTGCTCTCGCCGCTGCTCAGCGGAACCGGACTGCGGCTGGCGCTGGGCGCGGCGACGTTTGCCGCCGGGGCGTGGATGTTCTGGTGGTGGGAGATGCGCAGCCATGCGCTTGCCGTGACGGCGACATCGGCGCCGCTGGAGCAGATCGACGTCTAGTCGGGGCAACGCCGGTCGGGTCGGCGTTGCCTCAACGGGGCCTGCGCATCACGCCGGCGCTGCGGTCGGGCTGGGCTGGGCGGCATCCGGTGGCGTCCAGCCGCAGGTCTGGCCGGCGTTCTGCTGCTTGAGCCAGTCCTGCAGCGGCGCGAAGTATTCCAGCAGCGGACGGGCGTCCATCTGCTCGCTGCCGGTCATCTCCTTCAACGTGGCCTGCCACGGCTGGCTGGCGCCGCGCGAGAGCATCGCCCAGTATTTTTCGCCGGCTTCCTTGCTGCCGTAGAAGCTGCATTCGTTCAATGGCCCCTTGTAGCCAGAGGCGTCGCACAGCGCCTTGTAGAACTGGAACTGCAGGATGTTGGCGAGGAAATAGCGGGTGTAGGGCGTGTTGGCGGGGACGTGGTACTTGGCGCCCGGATCGAAGAACTCCTCGCCGCGCGCCGAGACCGGCGCGACGCCCTGGTACCTGGCCTTCAGTGCCCACCACGCTTGGTTGTAGTGATCGGGTTGGATGGAACCGTCGAACACGCCCCAGCGCCAGCGGTCGATCATCAGCCCGAACGGCAGGAACGCGACCTTGCTCAGTGCCATCCGCATCTGCGCGTTGATCAGCGCGTCGTGGCTTTGCTGGGGACGCGCAATCAGACCAACGGAAGCCAGATATTGCGGCGTCATCGACAGCACGATGGTGTCGCCGATGGCCTCGTGGAAACCGTCGTGGGCGGCGTTCTGGAACAGCGGAGGCAGCGGGTTGTAGGCGAGGTCGTAATAGATGTGCCCCATCTCGTGATAGATGGTGGTGAGATCTTCCTCGTTCGGGTTGATGCACATCTTGATGCGCACGTCGCCGCGCATGTTCATGTCCCAGGCGCTGGCGTGGCACATCACCTCGCGGTCCAGCGGCTTGATGAACTGGGTCTTGTTCCAGAAGCTCTCGGGCAGGGTGCGCATGCCCAGCGAGGTGTAGAAGTCCTGCGCGCGGCGCATCATGTCCACGGCGGTGTCGAATTGGGCGGCGCGCTGCGCCATGAAGCCGCGCTCGGCTGCGGTGGCGGCAGGCGAACCGGGGCGCATGAGCTCCCGGCCGAGGTTTGCTTCGGCGGTGCGCTGCAGGGCCGCGTTGACGTCGGGGTTGCTGGCGTTCGGGTACGGGGCAAGAACGTCCCAGAGATTGGTCCAGTCCTGCTGCCAGAGATTGCCCATCAGGTGCGCCGGCAGCATGCCGCCGGCCACCTCGCCCTTGTCCTTGCCGTACTTGGCGTCGAGCTTGCCGCGCGCGTAGCAGTGCAGCTGTTCGTACAGCGGCTTGACCTGATCCCAGAGGCGGTCGGTTTCCTGCGCGAGCTCGGCGGGCGGCATGTCGTAGCCGGAGCGCCACATTTCGCCGGCGTCGGCAAACCCCATTTCGCGTGCACCCTTGTTGACCAGTTCGACGAAGCGGCTGTAGTCGTTGCGCATCGGAGCGCCGACCGTGTGCCAGCCCTGCCAGGCGTCGAGCTGGGCGGCGTAATCGCGGTTGCCGGCGAGCACGTCGCTGAGCTGGCCGATGTCGCGGCAGGATTCGCTTGCTCCCGTGCCTGTGCAGTACTTGCCCGATCCGTACATGCCTTCCAGCTTGCTGGCGATCCGGGTGAGCTCGGCCAGTTCCTTCGCATCCATGGGTGCGGGCATGGCCGTCATCAGCTTGAGCAGCTTGATCTGACGCGCCGTCTCCGCCGACATCGACCTGCCTTCGAAGCGCCGGGCTTGCGCGATCCAGTCGTTGAGCCGGGTCAGCCAGCGCTCGTTGGCCTTGGCGGCGATCAACTCGCTGTCGTCGTTGATGTAGGTGTTGGACAACCACTGCGCCGAGTTGAGCTCGGTGCTGACCTCGCGCATCTCGTCATTGACGCGGGCGACGAACTGTTCCGGAGTTTCGCCAGCGGGGCTGGAAGAAGGGCGTCCCCCAGTTGGGCCGCCGCCCCCACAGGAAGCGAGCGCCAGCGAACCGGCAACGGCAAGGGCAAGCAGGGCGGGACGCAGGTTCATGCAGGGTTTCCTCGGCAATGCGGACGCTGGAAACCGAAGGCTAGCAGACACCGGGCGGATTGGCGGGCGGATTCCCTGAGCCAAGCCGGTCAGAGTCGGCCTTCCAGATCCTCAATAAGCACAAGGCCCGCAACGCTGCGGGCCATGTCGTTGTTGCGGTGGGCGTTGGTTCAGAACCCGCGCCGGCTGATGGCGAGGCGGAATAATGGCGTCGGGGAAAATTACCCTCCGAAAGTCCGCAGCCGTTCTTTCACTTCCTGGACGGAAATCCGCTCGGCGTGGCTGGGGCGGGCCAGCATGGCTTTGAGGCTGGCGGGAAGCGGGATGGCGTGCCCGATCAGGGGTTCGACCACGTCGGGGAATTTGGCGGGATGGGCGGTGGCGACCACGGCCCAGTCGCCGGTTTCGCCTCGCGCGCGCAGGCGGTCGAGCACTTCGGCAGCGCAGGCGGTATGCGGGCAGATGACCTGGCCCCGCGCTTCGAGGCTGCGCAGGATGGCGGCGCGGATCTGCGCGTCGGACACCGACTCGGCCCGCAGCAGTTGCCGCAGTTCGTCCGGATCGGGATGGAGGAATTGGAGGCGTTCGAAGTTGCTGGGTGCGCCCACGTCCATCGCGTTGGCCAGGGTGGCGATGCCAGGCCGTGGCGTGTAGTCGGCGCCGGCGAAGAACTCCGGCAGGACTGCATTGGCATTGCTGGCCAGCACGATGCGGCCGATCGGCAGTCCCATGCGGCGCGCCAGCGCGCAGGCAAGGGCGTTGCCGAGGTTGCCGGTCGGGATCGCGAAATTGAGTTCCGCGCCGGCATCGCGCCAGTGGCGCAGGGCGGCGTGCGCGTAATAGGCGGCCTGCGGCAGCAGGCGGCCCAGCGAAATGCTGTTGGCCGATCCCAGCGGCACCTCGCGGCGGAGGTCGGCATCCAGCAGCAGGGCCTTGGCGAGGCGCTGGCAGTCGTCGAAGTTGCCGTCCACCCGCAGCGCGAGCACGTTGCCGCCGAAGCTGCCGAGCTGGTGGGCCTGGCGTGGCGCCACGCGGCCATCGGGATAGAGGATGACGACGCGGAATCCGGGCCGGTTGTGGAATGCCGCAGCCACGGCCGCGCCGGTGTCGCCGGACGTTGCGACCAGGATGGTCAGCGGGCGATTGCCAAATGAAAGCGCGCCGTGCGAAAGCGCGGACAGGCAGCCGGCGAGGAAACCCGCCGCGTAGTCCTTGAAGGCGGCGGTCGGACCGTGGAACAGTTCGAGCAGGAAGTCCCGGTCGTTTCCGAATGCGGTCAGCGGCGGGTCGATGGACAGCGCCTGTTCGCAGATTCCGGGCAGTGCGGCTTCCAGCGCATCGGCATCGAAAAAGGGCCGCAGCAGGCGCAGCCCGACCTGTGCCAGCGTGCTGGCGCCATCGAAATCTTCCAGGGTGAAATGCGGCCAGCGCTCCGGCAGGTACAGGCCGCCGTCCGGCGCGAGCCCGGCGGAGATGGCCTCGGCGATGGCAACGGTCGGCGCACGATGGCGCGTGCTGATCGCCTTCATGCCAGCACCTTTGCGGCCGGACCGGCGATCGGGGTCAGCAACAGGTCGCTGGGCAGGTCGTGGGCGGCGAAGGCGGCGCGCATCGCGTCACCGGCGTGCTGCGCTTCCGGCAGGCTTTCGCACCAGGCGAACACGCTGGGCCCGGCGCCGGAAATGCTGGCGCCCATCGCGCCGGCGTCGAGCGCCGCCTGCTTCACGTCGGCAAAACCGGCGATCAGCGGCGCGCGGCGCGGTTCCACCAGCACATCGGACAGGCCTGCGCGCACCAGTTGCGGATCGCCGCGCTCGCAGCCGAGCAGCACCTGGGCAAGGTTGGCGCTTTGCGCCACGAATTCATGCAGGGCATAGGCGCCGGCCAGCGCTTCGCGTGCGCGGCGGGTTTCCAGCACCGCCTGCGGATGCACCACGGCGGCGTGCCACCGTGGCGGCACGCGCACCTGGGTCATGTCCGTGGCCGTGGTCAGCACCAGGCCGCCAAGCAGCATCGGGCCGACGTTGTCGCCGTGGCGGCCGCCGCTGGCAGCGGCTTCGCCGGTCAGTGCGTGCGGATACAGCGCCTGCGCGGGCAACGGCGCGTCGAGCAGGGCGTTCGCGGCGACCAGCGCGGCCACGCAGGAGGCCGCCGAGCCGCCCAGGCCGGAGCCAAGCGGTATGCCCTTGTCGAGTTCGAGTTCGAAGCCGAACGGCAGCGCCAGCGCCTGCCGCAGCGCCAGCAGGGCGGCGCCGGCGGTATTGCGCGCAGCATCCAGCGGCAGTTCCGTCACGCAGCCACGGATGGCGGCAATCCGGATCTCGGGCGCGTCGATGCGGCGCACGGTCGCGCTGTCGCCGATGCCGGCGATGCTGTGGCCGAGGATGTCGAAGCCGACCCCGGCGTTGCCGACCGAGCCCGGCGCGAAGGCCCTCGCGACAGCGGCGCTCACAGCCTTGCTCCCAGCGAGGCGGCCAGCCGCAGCAGGTCGGAAAACACGCCGGCGGCCGTCACTTCCGGTCCGGCGCCGGGGCCTTGCACGACCAGCGGGTTGTCGTGGTAGCGACGGGTGGTGAACGACACGCAGTTGTCCGTCAGGCGCAGGTGGGCAAAGGCATGGTCGGACGGGATCGCCTGCAGCGCAACGCTGGCGTGGCCGGACTGGTCCAGCCGGGCGATGTAGCGCAGCGCGCCGCCCTGCGCGCGCGCCAGTTCCAGCGCCTCCCGCATCGGCGCATTCAGCGCGTCCAGCCCGGCCATGAACGTCTCGCGGTCGGCGCCGCGCAGCGTCTCGGGCACCAGGCTCTGCACCTGCACGTCGTCCAGCGACAGCGGCATCCCGGCCTCGCGGGCGAGGATGACCAGCTTGCGGGCCACGTCGGTGCCGGACAGATCGTCGCGCGGGTCGGGTTCGGTGTAGCCCAGCGCGTGCGCCTGCCGCACCAGTTCCGAAAACGGCTGGCTGCCGTCGTACTTGTTGAACAGCCATGCCAGCGTGCCGGAGAAGATGCCGTCGATGGCGATGAGCTGATCGCCGGTGTCGAGCAGGTCGCGCAGGGTCGAGATCACCGGCAGTCCCGCGCAGACCGTGGCCTCGTAGCGGAAGCGCGCGCCGCCGGGGGCGCAGGCGGCGCGGATGGCGGGGGAGGGATCCAGCGGACCGGCGCCCGCGTGCTTGTTCGGGGTGACCACGTGGATGCCCGCGGCCAGCCATGCGGCATAGCGCTCCGCGACCGCATCGCTTGCGCTGCAGTCGATGATGAGCGCATGCGGCAAGTGCTCGGCATGCACGTGGGCGGTGAACGCGTCGAGGTCGCTGCCCGCCTGCGCGGACTCGCGCCATTGCGCGGC
>NZ_JAMQHN010000002.1 GCF_025993755.1 Thermomonas sp.
GATCCGGCCAGCGCCATCCGCCAGACCATGGCGCTGACCGACGAGGCCAACAAGTACATCGACGACCACAAGCCCTGGGTCATCGCCAAGCAGGACGGCGCCGACGCGCAGTTGCAGGCGGTCTGCACCCAGGGCCTGAACCTGTTCCGCCTCCTCGCGGCGGCGCTCGCCCCGATCCTGCCGCGCACCAGCGCACAGGCCGCCGAATTCCTCGCCGCACCGGTCACGGCGTGGTCGGACCTCGGCACGCCTCTGCTCGACCACGCGATCAACGCCTACACCCCGCTGTTCACACGCATCGACCCCAAACAGATCGACGCGATGGTGGAGGCCTCGAAGGACACCCTGGGCGCAACACCGACCGCCCCGGCCCCTGCCGCGAAGGCAAAAGAAAACCCGGCGCCCGACAAGCCAGCCAACAACGATGGCGTCATCGGCATCGACGATTTCGCCAAGCTCGACCTGCGCATCGGCAAGGTCCTCGAATGCGGCTTCGTCGACGGCAGCGACAAGCTGCTGCGCTTCCTGCTGGACGCCGGCGAGCTCGGCCAGCGCCAGATCTTCTCCGGCATCCGCGCCAGCTACGCCGAGCCCGACAAGCTCGTCGGCCGCAGCGTGGTGTTCATCGCCAACCTAGCTCCGCGCAAGATGCGCTTCGGCCTCAGCGAAGGGATGATCCTCTCCGCCGGCTTCGACGGCGGCGCCCTGTCCCTGCTTGACGTCGACGCCGGCGCGCAGCCAGGCATGCCGGTGCGGTGACCCGACCGATCGGGCAAGGCTCCGACACCAAACCCCACCGCCCTACTGCTTGCTTCGGATACTCCACGGCCGGCTTGCCGCAGGCGCTGACGCGAAATCAACGGAGGAGCCGCCGGCCAACGGCCGGGGGCGGGGGACATTCGCGTCAGCGCCAGCGGCAAGGCGGCGCGCGACACAATCCGAACAGCGGCACACGCACCCGCAACACCCCTCAAAATCCCACGACCGTCACCGCTTTGTTCAAACACCCCACAGCCGGCCCGCGCAGACGCAAGCACAAAACATCCTTCGAAGCCCCCCCGATCGGCATCGAATGGGCGATGTGGGACTATTACTCTCCCGACAGCCGGACAGGCCACGCATTTCCCGCGAATGTCTCCCGTTGCCGGTCAGCAGGCATCTCCTCCTTGATTTCGCGGGAAATGCGTGGCCTATCCGGCCTCCGTGATTTCCTTGCACGATGACAGATACACCAGATCCCGACCTCGTCGAACGCCTCGACCGCCTGCTGCCGCAAACCCAGTGCGGTCAGTGCGGCTTCGACGGCTGCCGGCCCTATGCCGAGGCGATGGCGCGCGGCGAAGCCGATATCGACCGCTGCCCACCCGGCGGCAACGCCGGCGCGCGGGCGCTGGCCAAGGCCCTGGGCGTACCGGCCAAGCCCTATGACCGCAGCCGCGGCCAACACAAACCGGGCGAAGTGGCCTTCATCATCGAAGACGAATGCATCGGCTGCACCAAATGCATCCAGGCCTGCCCGGTGGACGCCATCGTCGGCGGCCCGAAACACATGCACACGGTCATCGACGACCTGTGCACCGGCTGCGAACTGTGCGTGCCCGCCTGCCCGGTGGACTGCATCTTGATGGTTTCAGACCAGCAGCGCGGCGCAAACGGATCGACTTGACGGGATCAATCCGCAGCGCAGCCATCGCAGACGCGCTCGACCTTGTAGCCCTTCGCGCGCAACTGTTCGACCAACCCGTCCGGGCCGAGGAGATGCATGGCCCCGACCACCACCAGCGTGTTGTCCTTGTGCTCCCCGGTCAGGCGCCGCTCGACCTGGGGCAGCCAGTTGCGATTGCGCTGAACGACCACGAGCCGATAGGTGTCCGGCGACTTGTCCACCATCTCGGATTGCATCAGCTGCGTCAATCCGGCGACATCGCCAGCGCGCCAGTCGTCGTGCATCACCCGCATGCGGTTGACCGACCGCTGCGGGTCTTCCAGGAAATCGTCCAGATCGCGCACCTGCTCCGGATACGGAACCGCGTCCAGCGCCGCAAACCCGTCCGCCGCGGTTTCCAGCCCGCCCGCGGGCTTCCCGGCCTTCGCGGCGCGTTCGGCCATCCAGCGATCCACGCCCAGATCCTGGCGAAAACCCAGCGCCTGCATCAAGCCAAGCGAGAGCATCGTGCTGACCGCCCACGGCTCGTACTGCTCCACCGCCTGCAGCGAATTGCCGCCGGCCGACAACAGGGTGCCGAGACGCTCGGCGGTTTCCTTCGGAATCACCGAACTGAGCGTCGTCTTGCCGTCGTCAAAACCCATGTAGCGTTGCGCCTCGGCCACCGTTTCCGGCGCCTCCAGAACCGCGGTATCGACTTCGAACAGCAACGAGGTGGAATCCTCGAACGCACGATCGACTTCCGCCGGCAGCGGCAGATCGCCCGGCTTGAGCATGTGGAAGGAGCCGAGCAGATACACGGAATTGTCGGCGTCCGAGACCTTCCAGAGCAGAGGATGCTGCGTGGCTGCCGGCTTCACCGGCACCACGGCGCGCCTGGACTCCTGCGCCAAGGACGATTCCGCCGAAACCAGCAGCGCGCACAGCAACAGCGGGAGCAAAGACAGCCTCATTCCACGGCTTCCTGCAGCGGCGTTGGCTTGACGTAGGCCTTCTCGCCGGCCTCGACGCGCAGATCCAGCCGGTTTTCCAGCGGCGGCAGCGGGCAGGTGGCGAACAGGGTGAAAGCGCAAGGCGGGTTGTAGGCGCGATTGAAATCGATCACGACCTTGCCCTGCGCATCCGGCATCGGCGCATCGATGAAGCGGCCGGCGCCGTAGCTGCCGTGACCGCTGGTGCGATCGGCAAAGACGAGCAGCAGCGTCCCCTCGCCTTCGTCCAGCGCCTCGATCCGATAGGGCTTGCCGTCGCGGCTGAATTCGAGCGCGCCCGGATTGGCGATCCGGTCGGTCGTGCCGATGATGTTGCCGATTTCCAGCGTGGTGCCCGCCGGATGCTTGATGAAGCGCGCCGGCACCTGCCAGTCGCGGCCGCCCGGCCAGTAGGTCAGTCCGGTGAAACGCACGCGGCTGTCGGCGTCGGCATGCCTGACCCGCAGCGCCAGCCGGCCGCCCCGTTCGATCAGCGTCGCCAGGCCCTTGCCGTCGTCGAAGCCGATGACGCTCGCGCCGTCGGGATTGGCATCGCTGAGCAGCGCGCCGCCCTTGCTCGGCTCGCCATCCAGGGAGATCTCGGTATCGGCTCGGAAGCCGACCTTGCCGTCCCTGACGGTGAACAGTCCCAGATGCGCGGGCCCCATCATCAGGCGAATGCCGTTGTCCGGCCCGCTGCCGACCCGGTGCACGCCCGGATCGAGCCAGTGCAAGCCGATCAGGCTGGTCCAGCCGTCGGGCTTGGTCAACTCGGCCAGGCGCCGCACGCGCCAGGCCTGCTGCGATGCCTTGAATGCGGCTTCCGCGCGCGCCTGCGCCGCCTGCTCTTCCGCACTCGGCGCAGGCTTTCCGCAGGCCGCCAACAGCAGCTCGCAGGCGAGCAGCCCGACCAGGCAATTCAGCGTCCGCGCAGGAACCATTTGTCGATCTCCGCAAGCGAGAAACGCGTCCACGTGGGACGTCCATGATTGCACTGACCGGAACGCTCGGTCGCTTCCATCTGCCGCAGCAGCGCGTTCATTTCGGGAATCGACAGCCTCCGATGGGCGCGCACCGCGCCGTGGCAGGCCATCGTCGCCAGCAGTTCGTCGCGCGTCTCGGCGATCCGGCGCGCGCTGCCGTGCTCGCGCAGGTCGGTGAGCACCTCGCGCAGCAGTGCGTCCACGTCACCATCGGAAAGCAGCGTCGGCACGCTGCGCAGCAGCAGCGACTGCGGGCCGCTGCGCTGCACCTCGAAGCCCAGCTGCGCCAGCGCGGCCGCCTCGCGTTCGGCGACTTCGGCCTCGCGCTCGGACACCGCGATCGCGTGCGGCACCAGCAGCGGATGGGTTCGGATGCCCTCCCCATCGAAGGCGGCCTTCAGTTTTTCATAGCCGATGCGCTCGTGGGCCGCGTGCATGTCCACCACGATCAGGCCATCCGCGTTTTCGGCAAGGATGTAGATCCCGTGCAGCTGGGCAATGGCGAAGCCCAGCGGCGGCAGTCCTTCCGACGCCTCGGGCATGACCGCCGGCGCCGCGACTTCGCCCGGCGGCGCGTACAGCGCGGCATAGGTCGCGGGCGCATCGGTCAGGCGCAGGCCGATCGTCTGCTGCTGCGGCGACGAGATCGACCAGCGCGCCGTCTGCGTGCCGCCAGCCACCGGCGGCGCGGGTGTGGCGATGCTGCCGGCGCGGGTTTCCGCCAGCGCGGCGTTCAGTGTTCGATAGACGAAATCGTGGACGAGGCGCGATTCGCGGAAGCGCACCTCGTGCTTAGCCGGATGCACGTTGACATCGACCCCGCGCGGGTCGAGTTCGAGGAACAGCACCCAGGCCGGATGGCGGCCGTGGAACAGCACGTCGCTGTAGGCCTGCCGCACCGCGTGGGCGACGTTGCGGTCGCGCACGCTGCGTCCGTTCACGTACAGATATTGCTGGTCGGCGCTGGCGCGGTTGTAGGACGGCTGCGCGATCCAGCCGTGCAGGCGCATGCCGGCACCGGCATGGTCCACGTGCAGGGCATTGCGGGCGAACTCCTCGCCCAGCGCTTCGTGCAGCCGCACTTCGGAAAGCAGGTCGGATTCACCCTTCCAGCGCCGCGACGGCTTGCCGTTGTGGCTGACCCGGATTTCCACGTCGGGCCGCGCCAGCGCCAGCGTGCGCAGCCATTCCTCGATGTGCGACAGCTCGGTGCGCTCGGCGCGCAGGAACTTGCGGCGCGCGGGCACGTTGTAGAACAGGTCGCGCACTTCCACCGTGGTGCCCTGCGGATGCGCGTGCGGCGTCACCTCGCCCGGCTTGCCGCCGTCGATGCGCAGCTCGGCGCCCTGCGCTCCGTCGCGCACTCGCGACGCCAGCCGGAAACGGCTGACCGAAGCCACCGAGGGCAGCGCCTCGCCGCGAAAACCCAGCGTCGCCACCGCTTCGAGATCGTCGATGGAGGCGATCTTGCTGGTGGCGTGGCGACTGACCGCCAGCGGCAGTTCCTCGGCGGCAATGCCGCCGCCATCGTCACGAATCCGGATCAGGCGCACGCCGCCTTCTTCCAGGTCGATGTCGATGCGCCTGGCGCCGGCGTCCAGCGCGTTTTCCACAAGCTCCTTGACCACCGATGCCGGCCGTTCGACGACCTCGCCGGCGGCAATCTGGTTGACCAGGTTTTCGGGAAGCGCGCGGATGCTCACCCGGCGATTCTAAGGCAGCGCCGATCCAATCAGCGTGCGCCAGGGCGAATCGATCGGAACCCGGTGCGGCATCCGGTTCGCGCCCCGGATCAAGGGCTTCCGCCACCGCGTGTCGGAGTATCGACGCGGGCCGACTGCGCCGCCTGCGCGCGTGCGGCGTACAGCGTGCCCGGCGGCGGCTGGCGGGTGAAATAGGCGTCGATGCCGCCGAGGATGGCCCGGGCCAGCGTCCGCTGGAACGCGGGATCGGCCAGTTGCCGCTCTTCGTCGGGATTGGAAATGAAGGCGGTTTCCACCAGCATCGCCGGCATCTTGTCGGAGGTGCGCAGCACGGCGAAATTGGCGCGTTCGATATTGGACTTGTGGTTGTTGCCCACGCGCTTGAGTCCATCGAGAACGTGGCCAGCGGCATCCTCGGAGGCCTTCATGTTGCCGCTCTGGGTCAGATCGAGGAGCACCGAGGTCAGGGTATCGCCCGCCGTGCGCACGCGCGAACCGCCGATGATGTCGGCCGCATTCTCGCTGTCGGCCAGCCAGCGCGCACGCTGCGAAGACGCGCCCCGGGTCGAGAGGATATAGACCGACGATCCGCGCGCACCGCGATTCTCGGCGGCGTCGGCGTGGATCGAAATGAAGATGTCGGCGCGATTTTCCGATGCGCGGCGGGCGCGATAATTCAGCGGAATGAAAACGTCGCTGTCGCGCGTGAGGTAGGCGCGCAGCCCCGGGGTGGCGTTGACCTGACGCGCCAGCTCGCGCGCGATCGCCAATGTGACGTCCTTCTCGCGGGTGCCGTTCAGGCCGTGCGCGCCGGGATCCTGGCCACCGTGTCCGGCGTCGATGGCAACCACCAGCGGGCGCATGCCGGGCTGCAAGCGCAACGGCGGCAGCGCGGGTTGATCGGCAACATCGGCCTCCACGACGGGAGGCGATGGCGTGGCCGGGACGGTCGTGGCGACCGGCGGCGCGGCAACGGGCGGCGGAACCACTGCGGGCGACGCGGCAGGAAGCGGTCTCGGCGCGGACGCCGATGCGACGGACACATCGGTCGAACGCTGTACAAGCGGTGCCTCGCTCGCGGTGGCGACATTCGGACGCTGCGGCAGCGGTGCATTGGCCGCAACGGCGACGCCCGGACGCTGAGGCGCATTGACTGCGGTCGCGGACGACGACGCCCCATCGCCAGGCCACTCCAGCACCAGCACGGTGCCGGAGGCGGCCGTATCAAGCATCGAAGGCATCGCCGCGACCGGATTCGACAGGTCGAACACGATCCGCACCGTACCGGGCACCGGCTGTCCGGTGCGCACGCCGGTGACGACGCCGGCCGCGCCTGGCAGCGCCAATCCGCGCGCCAGACGCCCATCGGGGAAGTCCACGGCCAGCCGCGCCGGGTTGGACAACGGGATCAGCCGGTACGGGCCAGCCTTGTCGAGGCGCAGTTCCGCACGCGTGCCGGTCGCACCCGATTCAATTCGCAACTGCTTGATTTCAGAGGCATTTGCCGTCACACACGCAAGCGCGAGCCCCAGCGCGGTGGCCCACGCGATACGCCAGCGGCAGATCCCGAAGATGCGCATGGCCGGAAGTAAACCACCGCCGTCAGAAGGTTGCAAGTATTTTTCCTTAATATTCCGTGACCTGCGAAACCTTCCTCGATTACCCGGCAATAATGCCGGGCAAGTTCACTCGCTCTTGCTTTCAGCGTCAGCCAACCATTGCGCCCCCACGGCGGTCAGCGCCGTCAATACGCAGCAGCGCCCCGCACCCTCCACCGCCAACGCCACGTCAAGATCGGCGCCGGGCAGCGCGCCCCGTCCGCGCTCCGGCCATTCCACCAGCCATAGCCGCGCCTCGGCCGGGTCCAGCCCGAGGAATTCCAGTTCGCCGGGATCGCCGATCCGGTACAGATCCAGATGCAGGGCCTGTCCTCCCGACGCGAGCGCATAGGGTTCGACCAAGGTGTAGGTCGGGCTGCGAATCGCGCCAGTCACTCCGAGAGAACGCAACAGGGCGCGCGCCAGGGTCGATTTCCCGGCACCCAGATCGCCGTGCAGATGCACCACGGCGCGCGCGGGCAGCGCCTGTGCCAGCCGCGCGCCCAGCGCCTCGGTCGCGGCCGCATCCCTCAGGAAAAATTCGCTCATCCCGCTATCGTCGCACCGGATTGGCCCGACGACGCAGCCAGGGAAGCAGATCGGACGGCAGCAGCCCGCGCTCGCCGTCCTCGCGCGCCGCCGCGTCGCCCGCCGCAGCATGCAGCAGCGCGCCGGCAACGGCCGCATCGGCGGGGGCAAAACCCTGCGCGCGCAGCGCCGCGATCACGCCGGCCAGCAAATCGCCCATGCCGCCGACGGCCATGCCCGGATTGCCCGCCGCGATCACCGCCGGTGCCGCGCCCGATGCCTGCACGATGGTTCCGGCACCCTTGAGCACCACCACGCCGCCCAGACGCGCCTGCAGCGCTGCCGCCGATGCGAAACGATCACGCTGCACTTGCGCAATCGAACTATCAAGAAGTCGCGCCGCCTCGCCCGGATGCGGCGTGACGATGGCGTCCGCGCGCAGCGTCGTGCCGGCGGCAGCCAGCAGATTCAGCGCATCGGCATCCAGAACGCAGGGCTTGCCGCTGGCAAGCGCGGCGGCCAGCAGCGCGTGCCCCCAGTCGCCCTGCCCCAGTCCCGGGCCGACGGCGACCACGGTCGCGCGTTCCAGCAGCGGCGCAAGCTCCGCCGCATCCGCGACCGCATGCGCCATCGTCTCCGGCGCACGCGCCAGCAGCGGCGCGATGTTCGCCTCGCGCGTCGCCACGCTGACCAGACCCGCCCCGGCGCGCAGCGCCGCCTGCGCGGCCAGCACGATCGCGCCGCCGCTGCCGATGTCGCCGCCGATGCACAGCACATGCCCGTTGCGGCCCTTGTGGGCGTCGCGTGGGCGCAGCGGCAGGAATTTCGACAGGGCATCGGCGCGATACGCCCACGCCGCCGCCGCGATGCCGTCGAAGGCCGCGTCGGACAGCGCCAGCGTCGCCAGTTCCAGCCGGCCGCAATGATCAAGCGCCACACCGGTGCGCAGGCCGCGATGACGGCCGATGAACTGCAGCGTGCCGTCGGCCACCATCGCCGCACCGGGCGCGCTGCCGGTGTCGGCATCGACGCCGCTGGGCACATCCAGCGCCAGCACCGGCGCGGGATGCGCGTTGATGGCCTCGATCAGCGCCGCGGGCGCCGCGTCCGGTGCCCGCGACAGCCCGATGCCAAACAGCGCATCGACGATCAGATCACAGTCGGGAATCGCGCCAGCTGTTTCTTCGACGATGCCGCCGACGGCGACGTACTCCGCGCAGGCGCGTCGCGCCAGACCGCTTGCCGGCGCATGCGCGGACAGGTGCAGCACTCGCACATCACGCCCGGCCTCGCACACATGCCGCGCCAACACATAGCCATCGCCGCCGTTGTTGCCCGGCCCGCACACCACCACGATCCGCAGCGCCTGCGGCCAGCGCTTGAGCACCACGCGCCACCCCGCCAACCCCGCACGCGCCATCAGCGCGAACGCATCGCCCCCCGCCTCCGCGATACCGCGCGCTTCGAGGGCGCGCAGCGCGGCGTTGTCGAACAGGGGGAAGGGGCTGGGCATGGGTAGATTCTAAACGGGTGCTCATGGTGCACCAGCGGCAATCGCAATCTCGATCGCGCTGCGCAGGGCCGATCGGCGCGCTTTCGTGCCCTGAATCCTCCAGCCTGCACGGACCCCGCGCCAGTTCAGCGCCGGAACCGTTGCTTTGGGGTGCTGAATCGTTCGCGCCGGAGGACAACCGGATTGCGGCCGCCTTCACAGTCACGGCAAGCCTGCCTGCCGGTGCCCCCAGCCCATCCCGTAAACTGCGCGGATGACCGACGACATCTTCCGTTCCACCTTCCACGGCTTCGAACAAATCCCACTGCGCGAATACGCCGAGCGCGCCTACCTCGACTATTCGATGTACGTGGTGCTCGACCGCGCCCTGCCGTTCATCGGCGACGGGCTCAAGCCGGTGCAGCGCCGCATCGTCTATGCGATGAGCGAGCTGGGGCTGGCGGCGACGGCCAAGCCAAAGAAGTCCGCCCGTACCGTCGGCGACGTGATCGGCAAGTACCACCCGCACGGCGATTCCGCTTGCTACGAGGCGATGGTGCTGATGGCGCAGCCGTTCTCGTACCGCTATCCGCTGATCGACGGGCAGGGCAATTTCGGCAGCAGCGACGACCCCAAGTCGTTCGCGGCGATGCGCTATACCGAATCCAGGCTGGCACCGATCGCCGATGTGCTGCTGGGCGAACTGGCCCAGGGCACGGTGGACTGGACGCCGAACTTCGACGGCACGCTGGAGGAGCCGGGTTGGATGCCGGCGCGGCTGCCCCACCTGCTGCTCAACGGCACCACCGGCATTGCCGTGGGCATGGCTACCGACGTGCCGCCGCACAACCTCAACGAAGTCGTCAGCGCCTGCATCCGCCTGCTCGACGATCCCGATGCGACGGTGCGCGACCTGTGCGAGCACGTGCGCGGCCCCGACTATCCGACCGCCGCCGAAATCATCACGCCCGCCGCCGATCTGCTGGCGCTGTACGAAACCGGCCAGGGCAACCTGCGCGCCCGCGCCGTGTTCACCCGCGAGAACGGCAACATCGTCGTCACCGAGCTGCCGCACCAGGTGTCGCCCGGCAAGGTGATCGAGCAGATCGCCAGCCAGATGCGCGCGAAGAAGCTGCCGTGGCTGGAGGACATCCGCGACGAGTCCGACCACGCCAACCCCACCCGCATCGTGCTGGTGCCGCGCAGCAACCGCGTCGATGTCGAGCAGCTCATGGGGCATCTGTTCGCCACCACCGATCTGGAAAAAAGCTTCCGGGTCAACATGAACGTGATCGGGCTGGACGGCCGCCCGCAGGTCAAGGGACTCAAGCCGCTGCTGAGCGAATGGCTGAGCTTCCGCCAGACCACTGTCACACGTCGGCTCAACCATCGCCTGGAAAAGGTCGAACGCCGGCTGCACCTGCTGGAAGGCCTGCTGATCGCCTTCCTCAATCTCGACGAAGTGATCCGCATCATCCGCAGCGAGGACGAACCCAAGCCAGCGCTGATCGCGCGCTTCGACCTCAGCGAGGAGCAGGCCGATTACATCCTCGATACCAAGCTGAAGCAGCTGGCGCGGTTGGAGGAAATGAAGATTCGTGGCGAGCAGGACGACCTCGACAGCGAGCGCGACCGCCTGATCGCCACCCTCGGCAGCAAGGCCAAGCTGAAAAAGCTCATCAAGGACGAACTGCTGGCCGACGCGAAGAAATACGGCGACGCCCGCCGCAGTCCGCTGGTGGCGCGCGAGGCGGCGCATGCGCTGGACGAAACCGAGCTGGTCGCCAGCGAGCCGATGACCGTGGTGCTCAGCGAAAAGGGTTGGGTGCGCGCCGCCAAGGGCCACGACATCGATGCGACCACGCTGTCCTATCGCGAAGGCGACGGCCTGCTCGCCGCCGTGCGCACGCGCAGCAACCAGCAGGTTGCCTTCCTCGATTCCAGCGGACGCAGCTATTCGACCGCCGTCCACACCCTGCCCAGCGCGCGCGGCAACGGCGAACCGCTGACCGGCCGCTTCACCCCCGCCGCCGGTGCACAGTTCGAAGCGCTGGCCGGCGGCGAGAACGACACTCGTCTCGTGATCGCTTCCAGCCACGGCTACGGTTTCATCACCCGGTTCGAGAACCTGACCGGGCGCAACAAGGCCGGCAAGGCGCTGCTGTCGCTGTCGGAAGGCGGCCACGCCCTGCAGCCCGCGACGCTGTCCAATCCCGACAGCGACCGCATCGTTGCCGTGACGAGCGCCGGCCATGTGCTTGCCTTTGCGGTCGCCGACCTGCCCGAATTGGACAAGGGCAAGGGCAACAAGATCATCGAGATCCCCAAGGCCAGGCGCGGCACCGAAAAGGTCGTGGCGGTGGCGGTCGTTCCCGAAGCCGGAAAACTGCTGGTGCGCTCCGGCGCACGCACGATGACGCTGGGCTATCGCGATCTGGACGCCTATCTCGGCGCGCGCGGATCGCGCGGCGGGCTGCTGCCGCGCGGCTGGCAGAAGGTGGATGCGTTGGCGGTGGAGTGATTCAAACCCCTCCCCTTCAAGGAGAAGGGGAAAAGGAGCGACGCATGAATCCCGAATTCTGGCAACAGCGCTGGCAGGAAGGGCGCATCGGCTTCCACCAGAACGCGCCGACCGCGCTGCTGCAGAAGCACTGGCATGCGCTGGGCGTTCCCGACGGCGCGAAGGTTTTCGTGCCGCTGGCCGGCAAGTCGCTGGATATGCTCTGGCTGGCCGCACAGGGGCATCGGGTGCTGGGCGTGGAGCTAACCCAGGCTGCGGTGGATCAGTTTTTTGCGGAAAACGAGCTCCGCCCGCAGGTTCATGAGAGCCGCTACGGTCTCCACCACACCGCCGGCGCGATCGAGATCATCCGCGGCAATGTGTTCGCTCTGGACGCGGCGGCGCTGGCGGACTGCCGGGCCGTGTTCGACCGCGCCGCCATCATCGCCCTGCCGCCGCCGCTGCGCGCGCGCTACGCCCGCGAAACGTATCCATTGCTGCCGGACAACTGCCGCGGGCTGATGATCACCCTCGAATACCCGCAGGACGAACGCGAGGGCCCGCCTTTCTCGGTGCCGGAGATCGAGATCCGGCAGCACTTCGAGCCGGAGTGGGCGGTCGATCTGCTGGAACGCCGCCCGATTCCCCGGGATCACCCCGGCCATGTCGCCGGCACCTCGCAACTGGATACGGTTGTGTATGGTCTGCGCCATCGCTGCGTCAAGGATTGATCGGGATCAATTCTCGTTCCCGCGCAGGGGCCTAAGCTGGCCCGATGCATCACCAGCACATCGCCTTCGACGCCGAGCTCCTGCGCCGCTACAACCGGCCGGGACCACGCTATACCTCGTACCCGACCGCCCCGCAGTTCAACGCCGATTTCGGCGAATTGCAGCTGCGCGACGCCATCCAGGCCAGCAATGAAGAGCCGATTCCGCGCCGGCTGTCGCTCTACGTGCACGTGCCGTTCTGTTTCAGCCCCTGCTTCTACTGCGGCTGCAACCGCATCATCACCCGCGACAAGGCCCGCGGCGAAGCCTATCTGGCCCGCCTGCACCGCGAGATCGCGCTGTACGCGCCGCTGTTCGACCGCGACCGCGAGGTGATCCAGCTGCACTTCGGCGGCGGCACGCCGAATTTCCTCACTCCCGGCCAGCTCGGCGACTTCGTCGATGCGCTGCGGCGACAGTTCCACTTCGCCGACAGCGGCGACCGCGACATCTCGATCGAAATCGATCCGCGTTTCTGTGATCCGGACTGGATGGCGGCGCTGGCGCAGATCGGATTCAATCGCGCCAGCCTCGGCGTGCAGGACTTCGATCCGATCGTGCAGCAGGCGGTCAACCGGATCCAGAGCGTCGAGGACACTCGCGCCGTGATCGAGGCGGCGCGCAACGCCGGCCTGCGTTCAATCAACGTCGACCTCATCTATGGCCTGCCCAAGCAGAACCTGGAAGGTTTTGCTCGCACGCTGGACGTCGTCACGGAGATCCGCCCGGACCGGCTGGCGGTCTACAGCTACGCCCACATGCCGCACTTGTTCAAGGCGCAAAAGCAGATCAAGGACGACGACCTGCTCGACGGCGAGGCCAAACTCGCGCTGCTGCAGCTGGCGGTCGAGAAACTGACCGCTGCCGGCTACCTCTACATCGGCATGGACCACTTCGCCCTGCCCGGCGACGACCTGGCCCAGGCGCAGGCGCGCGGCGGACTGCACCGCAACTTCATGGGCTACACCACCCACGCCAACAGCGACCTGCTCGGGCTGGGCGTCTCGGCGATCAGCCACATCGGCAACACCTTCAGCCAGAATCCGCGCGACCTGCCGTCCTGGGAGATCGCGATCGACGAAGGGCGCCTGCCGGTGTTCCGCGGCATGCGGATGAGCGACGACGACGAACTGCGCGCCGATCTGATCCAGTCGCTGATGTGCCAGGGAGAAATCCCCGTGGCGGCGCTGGAGCGCCGCTACGACATCCGCTTCGACGACTATTTCGCCGACAGCCTGGCGCAGCTGCAGCCGCTGGTCGACGACCAACTGGTCGAAATTGCATCCAGACGGATCACCGCGACCTCGCGCGGACGGCTGCTATTGCGTAATATTGCAATGTGCTTCGACCGCTATCTGAACCAACCCGCCATCGACACGAACCCGCGCTTCTCGCGCGCGATCTGAGGCGTCGACGGTGGCGTTCGGACGGCCCGCCTCCGGAATCGACTTCGCGATGAGCAATCTGCCGTTTCCACGGCTCAGTCCGCAGGTCATGGCGGACGATGGCGACGCGCTGACGTTCTGCTCGACCTGCGCGTTCTCGCACGCCTGCCTGTCGCGCGGGATGGACAAGTCCGCGCTGCGCGAACTGCACGTGCTGGTCGAGCACGTCGGGCCGTTCCACGTCGGCGATTTCATCTTCCGCGAAGGCGAGCCGTTCGAAGCGATCGCCGCGGTGCGCGCCGGCTCGGTGAAAACCCGGGTCATCGACCGCGACGGCCACGAGCACGTGCTCGGTTTCTACTTCCCGGGCGAAGTGGTGGGTTTGAGCGCGATCGACGGACACCGCTACCCCTGCGACGCCATCGCGCTGGACACGGTGATGCTGTGCCGGTTCTCGTTCCCGAAAATCTCGGTGCTGGCCGCGCGGGTTCCCGGAATCCAGAGCGAACTGTTCCGCCTGCTCAGCCGCGACATCGGCCGCGCCACCCTGCTCGCCGGCGACTGGTCCTCCGACCAGCGCGTGGCCGCATTCCTGGTGGGCATGTCGCGGCGGCTGGCCGCGCGCGGGTTCTCCGCCTCGCGCTTTGCACTGACCATGGCCCGCACCGACATCGCCAACTACCTGCGGCTGGCGCCGGAAACGGTCAGCCGGGTGTTGCGGCGAATGCAGAACGACGGCCTGCTGGCGGTGGATCGGCGCGACGTCGAACTGGTCGATCTGCCCCGCCTCGAAGCGCTGGCTGCGCCGGTTCTGCGGGAGTGATCCCAACCATCGCAGCGCCGCCGCGTTTGCGCGAATGACCTGAATCAATGCCACGAAACTTGCCGCGCGCGACACTGGACGCCTCATGAATACGCCCGCACAGCCCCAATCGGGGGCCGGATTCTCGTTCGCCCTGCTCGCCGTCAAACCCCACCGCATCCTGTTCTTCGCCGGCGCGCTCAACGTGCTGCTGGCGATGAGCTGGTGGCTGCTGTGGCTGATCGACACCCGCTGGCATCTCATCGGCCTGCCCGGCAGGACGCCCTACGGCGGCTGGGTCCACGCCTTCGTCATGCAGTACCAGTTGTTCCCGCCGTTCATGTTCGGCTTCCTGCTGACGACCTTCCCGCGTTGGATGGGTTTCCCCGATCTCAGACGCGCCCACTACTTGCCGGTAGGGCTGGGGCTGCTCGGTGGCCAGGTGCTGGTGATCGCCGGCATGCTGACCGGGTTCAATCATTTCGTGCATCTTGGCGTGGTGCTCTCGATCCTTGGCTGGGGCTACGGGTTGATCCAGCTGCTGCGGGTGCTGTTGGCCGAACGCCGCGCCGGCAAGGGGCCGACCTGGCACGCGTGGTCGTGCTTCACCGCGTTGGGCATCGGATGGATCGGGCTGCTGCTGATGGCGGCCTTCCTGCACGGCGTCGGCCCGTGGGCGGTGTTCGTTTCGATCAAACTGGGCACTTTCGCGGTGCTGCTGCCGGTCTATTCGACCGTCGCCCACCGCATGTTCCCGTTTTTTGCCGGCAATGTGGTGCCCGGCTACCGTCCGTGGCGCCCGCTGGGCCTGCTGGCCGCGCTGTGGGGGCTGCTGCTGGCCCACCTCGCGCTGGAACTGACCCATGAAAACGCCTGGATGTGGCCGGTCGATGCGGCGATGGCGCTGGGCAGCGCCTACGTGCTGTACCGCTGGTGGCCGCGCGGCAAGTCGCCGGGCATCCTGTGGGTGCTGTTCGCCGGCTTCGCCTGGCTGCCGGTGGCCTTCACCCTGTTCGCCATCCAGAGTGCAGCGCTGGCTACCGGCGGCGAGTTCATCCTCGGCCGCGGGCCGCAGCACGCGATCTACATCGGCTTCTTCGGCAGCCTGCTGGTGGCGATGGTGACCCGCGTCACCCAGGGCCATTCCGGGCGCCCGATCGAGATGCCGGCCGTGGGCTGGTTCGCCTTCGCGCTCCTGCAACTGGTCGCCCTGACCCGCATCGCCGCCGAGGCCGCGCCAGACACCTACGTCTGGCAAACCGTGGCCGCCGCCGGCTGGCTGATCGCCTTCCTGCCCTGGGCGCTGCGTTCGCTGTCGATCTACCTGCATCCGCGCGCCGACGGCAAGCCGGGCTGATGCCGGGATTGCAATGGCGCTGATCGAGTTCTACCCGCAGATCAAGTGGGTGCACGTGCACGCGGTGCAGTGCAGCGGGCTGATCTTCGCGCTGCGCTGTGGCGCCGCCCTGCTCGGCGCGAAATGGCCACAGCGCCCGCTGCCGAAATACGGCAGCTATCTGGTCGATACGACCCTGCTGGCCACCGGCATCACCCTGATCGCGATCCTGCCCTGGGGCGTGTTCGCCAACGGCTGGCTTGCCGTCAAGCTGCCGCTGGTGGTCGTCTACGTCATTCTCGGCGTCTTCGCGATGCGCCCCAGGCGCACGCGGCCGGTGCGGTTTGCCTTCTATCTGGCGGCGCTGGCCACCTTCGGCTTCATCTACGGCATCGCCCGGATGCACAATCCACTGGGCTGGCTGCTGCTTTTCTGAACTTCTGCTTGAGGACACCGCAATGGCCGCGACACCCTCCGAGTCCGACCAAGGCGACAGGCACGATCCATTCGATGCTCCGCGCCAGCACATGCTGGACGCCTGCTTCCTCGGGCCGTACGCGCAGAACGACACCCTGCTGGAAAAGCTGGTCGTCGAATTCCTGCGCGATCACGTCTACTGGCGCCGCAATTTCCATCCCGAAGACCCGCTGGCGATCTCCACCACCGCCGCGCTGCATCCCGACTACCTCGCCTTCGAGGCGAAGACGCGACGCGAACTGCACCTGCTGTCGGCGGCGCTGAAGAAATCCGTCCCCTTCCACAGCCCGCGCTACATCGGCCACATGGCCTCGGACCTGCTGCTGCCGGGGCTGGCGGCGCAGATCCTGACCCTGCCCTACAACCCGAACAACGTCACCGAAGACACCGCGCCGGTGACCGTGGACCTGGAGGTCAAGGTCGGCCTGCAGTTGGCGCGGATGCTCGGCTACGCCAACGATCCATCGCGCCCCGACTGCGCCTTCGGCCACCTGACCTCGGGCGGCACCGTCGCCAACTACCAGGCGCTGCGGCTGGCGCTGGCGCAAAAAGCCTTCCCGGTGGCGCTGCGCGCGGCCGGCATCGGCGACCTCGGCCTGCCCGAGGACGACTGGGCCGCCTTCAACCTGCACCCGCGGGAGGCGACCGCGCTGGTCGACCGCTGGGGCCGCTGGCTGGCACAGGCTTCCCACTCCGACCGCCGCCGCTGGCAGGCGCGGGTGGAGGGCGAGCGCCTCGAACAGCGCGGGCTGGTGGACTTCTTCGCCGTCCACCCCACGCTGAAGGTGCCCAAGGTGCTGGCACCGGTGACCGCGCACTACTCCTGGAGCAAGGGCTGCAAGCTGCTCGGCCTCGGCCGCGGCCAGCTCGAAAGGCTCACCGAGCGCGGCATGCGGATCGACCCGGAAGCGATGGAGGCGACGCTGGAACGCTGCCTGCGCGAGCGCCAGCCGGTCCTGATGGCGGTGGCCGTTCTGGGCACAACCGAGTACGGCACCGTCGACCCGATCGACGCCGTGGTCGCCGCGCGCGAGCGCTTCGCGGCGCGCGGCCTGGGCTACGCCGTCCACGTCGACGCCGCCTGGGGCGGCTACCTCGCCACCCTGTTCCGCAACGAGGACGGCAGCCTGCGCCCGCGCGACGAGATTGCGCGCGATTTCGAAAGCTTCCCTTCGCCCGGCGTCCATGCCGCCATCGCGGCGCTGGGCGAGACCGATTCGGTCACCGTCGATCCGCACAAACTCGGCTATCTGCCCTACGGCGCCGGCGCGTTCGTCTGCCGCGACCACCGCACCACCGCCCTGCTCACCGAGGCGGCGGACTACGTGTTTCACGGCGAGGCGGCGCCGGATTACATGACCCGCTACCGCCGCCTCGGCCAACTGATCCCGGAAGGCTCCAAGTCCGGCGCCGCCGCCGCCGCAGTCTACGTCACCCATCGCGTGCTGCCGCTGGACCAAGCCCACTTCGGCCGGCTGCCGGCGCAGACCGTTCGTGCGGCCGAGCACTTCCGCGCCCGCGCGCAGCGCTTCGCCCGCGATAACGCCGACGTCGTCCACGCGCTGATGCCCTTCGACCCGGACAGCAACCTGGCCTGCCTGGCCCTGAATCCCGCAGGCAACCGCTCGGTGGCTGTCGCCAACGCCTTCGTCCGTCGCCTGCACGACGAGTTGCGCATCGATCCGCGCCATCCGGTGCAGGACAAGCAGTTCTTCGCCTCCGCCACGACCCTCAAGCCGGAAGCGCTGGGCGAGGAAGGCCTGCGGCGCATCTTCGCCACCCTCGGGCTGGATTCGGCGACGCTGGATGAGGACAACGACAAACTTGTCCTCCTGCGCCACACCCTGATGAATCCGTACCTGATCGACCACGAGAACGGCATCAGCTACATCGACCTGTATTTCGACCATCTCGCCCTGCGCGTGCGGGCGCTGCTGGCGGGCACGTCTTGAGCGCAGCCGCGCTTGCGGCAACCATGGGCAAATGAATAGCGATTCTCCAACCCGACCCGACGCTCGCGAACGCGACTGGGTGCACGCCGCGCTGGCGCTGCTCGAGCAGGAAAGCGCGCGTTCGGCTGACACCCACCTGCTGCGGCTGGATTTCCCCGGCTTCCCCGGCATCGCCTTCTACTTCAAGGACGAGGCCAGCCACCCGACCGGCAGCCTCAAGCACCGGCTGGCGCGATCGCTGTTCCTGTACGCGCTGTGCAACGGGCGGCTGCGCCAGGGCCAGACCGTGGTCGACGCCTCCTCCGGCAGCACCGCGATTTCCGAAGCCTGGTTCGCGCGCCTGCTCGGCCTGCCCTTCATCGCGGTGATGCCGGCCTGCACGGCGCCCCAGAAAATCCACGCGGTGCAGGCGCTGGGCGGCCGCTGCGATCTGGTCGAGGACCCGGCGCAGGTCCACGCCCGCGCCGCGCGGCACGCCGCCGAAGGCGCCTGCCACCTCGACCAGTTCGGGCTGGCCGAGCGCGCCACCGACTGGCGCGGCAACAACAATATCGCCGAGTCGATCATCGGCCAGATGCGCCGCGAGGCGCAGCACGAACCGACCTGGATCGTCTGCGGCGCCGGCACCGGCGGCACCTCGGCCACCATCGGCCGCTACCTGCGCTACCGGCGGCTGGCCACCCGGCTGTGCGTGGCCGAGCCGACCGGCAGCGGCTACGTGCACGGCTGGCGCACGCGCGACCGCAACGCCGTGGCCAGCCGTCCGACCGTGATCGAAGGCATCGGCCGCCCGAAGGTGGAGCCGGGCTTCCTGTTCGACGTGGTCGATGCCGTGGTCGAGGTCGATGACGCCGCTTCGATCGCGGCCGCCATGCAACTGGAAACGCTCCTCGACTCGCGCTATGGCGGCTCCTCCGGCACCAACTTCGCGGCCTGCCTCACGCTGGCCACGCGGATGCGCGACGCCGGCGAGCGCGGCAGCATCGTCAGCCTGCTGTGCGACCGCGGCAAGCGCTATTGCGACACCCTGTTCGATGCCGGCTGGCGCCGAGACCACGGCATCGAGATCGCGCCGTGGCAGGCCGCGATCGCCAAGGCGCTGGAGAGCGGGACGCTGGTTCCACCCGGCTGATCGCCGGTACCGGGCCGCGCACTGGATCCACGCCGCTCCGGCTCGGGGTCGCCGGATCAACCGCGGTGGTAGGGATGGTTGGCCAGCAGCGCGCAGGCGCGATAGAGCTGTTCCGCCAGCACCAGCCGCACCAGCATGTGCGGCAGGGTCAGGGGGCCAAGCGACCAGCGTTCATCGGCGCGCGCCAGCACCTCGGGCGCGTGGCCTTCGGGGCCACCGACCAGGAAGGCAAGATCGCGCCCCTGTCCGCGCCAGTGCTCCACGCGCTCCGCGAGTTGTTCGGAAGAATGCATCCGGCCGCGCCCGTCGAGCGCGACCACCCACGCATTTTTCGGCAGCGCGGCCAGCACGCGCGCGCCTTCGTCGCCCATCGCCCGCGCGGTGTCGCGTCCCTTGCCGCGCACGCCGGGCTCGATTTCGACGAGGTCAAGCGGCAGCCAGTGCGACAGTCGCTTGCGGTATTCGGCACAGCCTTCGGCGACCCAGCCGGGCGGATGTTCGCCGACCGCGATCAGGCGGGCCTTCATCGCCGTTCAATCCGGCCAGTGGCGGCCACGCCCGTGCGGCTCAGGCATCCGCGCCCGGCGGCTGGTCGCCCACCGTCCACAGCCGCTCCAGCGCATAGAACTCGCGCACCCGCGGCAGCATGACGTGGACCACGACATCGCCGAGGTCCACCAGCACCCATTCGGCTTCGCGCTCGCCCTCGACGCCGAGCGGCATCACGCCGAGCTTCTTGGCGAACTGCACCACCTCGTCGGCCGCCGACTTCACGTGCCGGGTCGAAGTGCCCGACGCCACGACCATGAAATCGCAGACACTGCTCCGGCCCCGCACGTCGATTTCCACCACATCCTTGGCCTTGAGTTCCGCAAGCCCGGCATGCACGGCTTCGAGCAGGGCATCCGCCGGCGGTGGCGGGACGGGGAGAGTGGGTTTGATGACTTGGGCGGCAGTGGTCAAGGGCAATCGCTCGATGGGGTTGGGGGCAGTATAGCCGCGGAAGCGCCGTACAAGCCCTGCCGGACGATCTCGGACGCGACCGCCGCCGGCAGCCAATCGCGCCACCCGGGATCGCGCAGCGCGATTCGCCGGCGCAGTTCGCTGGACGATTCGATGCGCAGTTGCGGCAGTTCCAGCAGTGCGAACCAGCCCGCCGGCGATTCCGCCAATGCCTCCGGGTCGCGCTGGCGCGGAGCGATCTCGGCCAGCACTTCCGGCGCCCCGGCGTGCAGCGCATCCGCGTCCAGAGCGAAGCCCGGGCGGGCGACCGCGAGGAGATGCGCCAGTTCGAACAGCCGTTTCCAGCGGCTCCAGCTGTGCAGCTGGCCCAGCGAATCGGCGCCGACCAGCCAGGCGATCGCCGCCTCCGCGCCCAGCTCGGCGCGCAGTTCACTCAAGGTATCGACCGTCCAGGACGGCCCCGGCCGCGCCAGCTCACGCCGATCCACCCGCAGTCCCGGTTCGCCGGCGATCGCCAGTTCCAGCATCCGCGCGCGCTGCTCCGCATCGGCGCCGGTCGGCGGCTTGTGCGGCGGGTCGCGCGCCGGCACCAGCGCCACGTCGGACTGCAGCCGGTCGCGGGCCGCGCGCGCAATGGCCAGGTGCCCGTTGTGCACGGGATCGAAACTGCCGCCGTAATACACCCGAAGCATGCAGCTCAGGCCAGCAGGCGCAGCGCGCCGCGCTCGGCGATGGCCAGCAGCAGGCGTTCCAGCTGCAGCCAGGCATCGAAGGACTCCTGGCCCGGACGCACCCGCCCCTTCGAAATCCGGTCCACGGCGCCCGCCTCGCGCAGGAGCTGCTGCCAGCGTTCGGGGGGATGCCGCGACAGCGCGCGCTTGTACACGGCCTGCTTGGACTCCCAGATCCGCTGCGCCTTGCACTCGGCGGCGAAATTGCGCGCCCGCGACAGGGCCAGCACCGTGGTCAGCTCCTTCACCAGCATTCCCATCAGCGCGGGAATCACGCCACCTTCCGCGCGCAGACCGGCGAGGATGCGCGAGACCTGCGCGGTTTCGCCGCCGAGCGCCGCATCGGTAAGGCGGAACACGTTGAAGCGCGCGGAATCCGCGACCAGCGTTTCCAGCCGCGCCGCGTCCAGCGTTCCGGTCTCGCCCTGCAGCAGCAGCGCAAGTTTGTCGATTTCCTGCGCGGCGGCCAGAAGATTGCCTTCCACCCGCTGGGCGAGATGGGCAACCGCCTCCGGACTGGCCTTCAGCCCGCGCTGGCGCAGGCGATGGCCGACCCAACTCGGCAGTTCGTGCGGTTTGACCGGCCAGACCACCGTCACATGGCCGGCCTTGGCGATCGCCTCGCTCCATTTGCCCGCATGCGATTTTGACCAGTCCCCAGCCACCACCAGCAGGGTGACGTCGGACGGCGGATCGGCGCAGAACCTGGCGATCCGCTTGGCGCCGTCCTGCCCGGGTTTGCCCGTCGGCAGCCTCGCCTCGATCAGCCGGCGGCTGGCGAACAGACTGGGGGCATGGATCGTCGCCTCGAGCGCGTCCCAGTCGGAATCGCGTCCCTCCAGTTCGTAGACCTCGCGCTCGGTCACGCCCTGCGCGCGTGCGGCGGCGCGGATCGCGTCCGCAGCTTCAAGCACCAGCAAGGTCTCGCTGCCTGCCACCAGATAGACCGGACGCAGCGGTTCGGCCTGCAGCTGGGCGTTCAGGCGATCGGCATTCAGTTCCACGGCTGCCGGCGCCGGCGCGGCGCGACCGTTCCCATCGACGATGCCCGCGCCCTGGTCACTGCACGACCTCCCCGGCGCTCGTCGTCACCGCATCGACCCGGCGCAGAATGGCGGTTGCCATTTCCCGCTGCAGTTCCTGAACCAGCCGCTCGCGCTCGCTGAGCCTGCCCACCGAATCAAGCACCGGCGTGAGGTAATCGCGCGACAGCTCGACCGCCTGCTGCGGCACCGCCACGCTGCCGTCGGCACGCTTCAGGCTGAACACGACCGCGTAGCGCAGCATGTATTCCTGCGCGCGGCCCAGCGGGTCATTGCTGATGGGGGTGTCGGCCCAGTGTTCGGAAACGATCTGCAAGGTCGCGACGTTCTCGCCGTCGGCCGCGGTCGCCGCCTGCGCGCCGGCGCGGCGCAGGCCCTGCGCCAGCAGGTCGCCGAGCGGGCTGTAGCGGTCGGAAGCGAGCACCCGAACCGGCCCGAGGTGGGCCGGCAGATTCAACGCGCCGCGCAGGTGGAAGCCGCAGCCGGCGAGCAGCGCCGCAATCAGGGTCAGGACGACGAGGCGAAGTTTCATCAGGCGCAGTCTAGCTTGTCCGAGGGCCGCCTGTCCGGGCCAGTCGCAGTCGTCGCGGTGGAATCCAGGCGCATCCGATCGTAACCTCAGGCCACCACGTTGACGATCTTCCCCGGCACCACGATGACCTTGCGCGGCGCGATCCCGCCCAACTGCGCCGCCACGGCGGGCAATGCCAATGCAGCCGCTTCGATCGCTTCGCGGGTGGCTTCCGGCGGCATCTCCAGCGTGCCGCGCAGCTTGCCGTTCACCTGCACCGCCAGCGTGACGGCATCGCGCACCAGCGCGGAAGGATCGGACTGCGGGAACGGCAGGTTTTCCAGCAGCGTTTCGGGATGGCCCAGCACCTGCCACAACGCGTGGCTGATGTGCGGGGTGATCGGATTGAGCAGCAGGACGATCGCCTCGAAGGCCTCGTGGCGCACCGCCCGCCCCTGCGCGCTGGCGTCGTTGAACTTGCCGACCGCGTTCAGCAATTCCATCAAGGCGGCGATCGCGGTATTGAAGGCATGCCGGCGGCCGAAATCGTCGCCCACCTTCTGGATGGTCGCGTGGGTCTGCCGGCGCAAGGCCTTCTGGGCGGCATCGAGCTGCGTGGCATCGACTTCGGGATGATCCGGCTGGCCGGCATGCGCGTGCACATCGCGCCACAGCCGACGCAGGAAGCGCGCCATGCCCTCGACCCCGGCTTCGCTCCACTCCAGCGACTGCTCCGGTGGCGCGGCGAACATCGAGAACAGGCGCACGGTATCGGCGCCGAACTTGTCCACCAGCAGCTGCGGATCGACGCCGTTGTTCTTCGACTTCGACATCTTCTCGGTGCCGCCGATCTTCACCGGCTGGCCGTCGTCCAGCAGCGTCGCGCCGGTGATGTGTCCCTTGTCGTCGCGCTGCAGCGCGACGTCGGCGGGATTGATCCACTGCTTCGCGCCGTTGCCGTCCTCGCGGTAGAAAGTGTCGGCGATCACCATACCCTGGGTCAGCAGGCGCGCCGCCGGCTCGTCGCTGCGGACAAGGCCCGCGTCGCGCAGGAGCTTGTGATAGAAGCGGAAATACATCAGGTGCAGGATCGCGTGCTCGATCCCGCCGATGTATTGATCGACCGGCAGCCAGTAGTTCGCGCGATCGTCCACCATGTCGGCCGCGCCCGGCGCCGTGTAGCGCGCGTAGTACCAACTCGATTCCATGAAGGTGTCGAAGGTGTCGGTTTCGCGCTCGGCCGGTTTGCCGCAGTTCGGGCAGGCGGTCTTGCGCCACTCGAGGTCGGACTTGATCGGCGAATGCACGTCGCCCGAGGCGAAAGCATCGGCCACGTCCTCCGGCAGCAGCACCGGCAACTGGTCTTCGGGGACCGGCACGGCGCCGCAAGACGGGCAGTACACCACCGGGATCGGGCAGCCCCAGTAGCGCTGGCGCGACACGCCCCAGTCGCGCAGGCGGAAGTTGACCTTGCGCCGGCCGCGGCCAAGGGCTTCGAGCTTCGCCGCGATCGCGTCGAAGGCGGCATCGAAATCGAGGCCGTTGAATTCGCCGGAATTGATCAGCCAGCCGTGCTCGGTCTGCGCCGCGTCCTCGTCGATGCCGCGCAGGTAGTCGCGCACCACCGCCACCGCCGCGTCCGCCTCGAACACGTCGATCGATCGGCGTTCGCCCAGCGCCACCGCCATCGGGTCGTCGTGCTCGTCCAGATGCGATTCCAGTTCTTCCAGCGCGTCGCGGGTGGCCGCATCGACGATCACCGGCTTGACCGGCAGGCCATAGGCCCTGGCGAATTCCCAATCGCGCTGGTCGTGCGCCGGCACCGCCATCACCGCGCCGGTGCCGTAGCCCATCAACACGAAGTTGGCGACATAGATCGGAATGTCCTCGCCGGTCAGCGGGTGCTTCGCCCACTGGCCGGTGGCCATGCCGCGCTTTTCCTGGGTTTCCAGTTCCGCCTCGGACACGCCACCGTGCTTGAGCTCGGCGAGGAAGGCGGCCAATTCAGGATTGTTCCGCGCGGCCTTGAGCGCCAGCGGGTGCTCGCCGGCGATGCTGATGAAGGTGACGCCCATCACCGTATCGGGGCGCGTCGTGAAAACCGTCAGCGGCGCTTGTTCGCCGTCGACCTCGAACTGGATTTCCAGCCCCTCGCTGCGCCCGATCCAGTTGCGCTGCATGGTCTTGACCGAATCCGGCCAGCCTTCGAGCCCGTCCAGTTCGTCCAGCAACTCCTGCGCGTAATCGGTGATGCGCAGGAACCACTGCGGGATCTCGCGCTTCTCCACGACCGCGCCGGTGCGCCAGCCGCGGCCGTCGATCACCTGCTCGTTGGCCAGCACGGTCTGATCCACCGGATCCCAGTTCACCACCGAATTCTTGCGGTAGGCCACGCCCTTCTTCAGCAGGCGCACGAACATGCGCTGTTCGTGGACGTAGTAGTCGGGTTTGCACGTGGCGAACTCGCGGCTCCAGTCGATCGCGTAGCCCAGTGCCTTGAGCTGCGCACGCATATGCTCGATGTTGGCGTAGGTCCACTTCGCCGGCGCGGTCTTGTTTTTGATCGCGGCGTTCTCGGCCGGCAGGCCGAAGGCGTCCCAGCCCATCGGCTGCAGCACGTTGTGACCGGTCATGCGCTTGTGGCGGCTGATGACATCGCCGATGGTGTAATTGCGAACGTGGCCGACGTGCAGCGCGCCGGACGGGTACGGCAGCATCGACAGGCAGTAGTACTTCGGCTTGCCCGACGCCTCGGACACCTCGAAGGCGCGGGTATCGGTCCAGAACTTCTGGGCGGCGGCCTCGACGGCGCGCGGATCGTAAACGGCGGGTTCGGACTCGGACACGGCGGCAGACGCAACCTCGGGAATGATCGGGAAGCCTACCGCAGTGCAGCAAAACCCGCCATGATCGGCGCTGTTCCCGTTTCCGGCACCCGCACATGTCCCTGGAATGGCTCGGCTACCTCGCCGCCACCTGCACCACCCTGTCGTTCGTCCCGCAGGCGATCAAGACCATCCGCAGCCGCGACACCCACGGCATCTCGCTGTGGATGTACATCGTGTTCACCTTCGGGATCGTCTGTTGGTTCGGCTACGGCATCTTCCTCGATTCCTGGCCAATGATCGTCTCCAACGCCATCACCTTCCTGCTGGCGGGCGTGATCCTGCGGATGAAGCTGAAATACGGCTGAAAACCTTTGCCGCCAGCAGCCACCAGCCCAGCCAGAGCGCGAACGCCAGCCGCTGCTCCAGCCCGACCCAGCCGTCGACCGGCGCCAGCACTGCCAAGACCGGCATCAGGCCTGCGGCCAGCAGGCAGGCGGCCGCAAACCCCGCGCCGCGCCGTGCGAACACGCCCAGCAGCAGGGCGCCGGGGACAAAGGCGATCCACCACAACGCCCACACCAGCGCGTGCAGTCGGCTGGCGCCCGCGTCGGGATGCTCAAGGTCCAGCGGCAACGCCCCCTGCAGCGCGAACGCCAGCGCCGACAGCTGGATCAGGGTCATTCCGATCCGCGCGCCCCAGCGGGCATCGCCCAGCGCGGCGCGCAGGTCGCGTCCGAACAGCACGAGGCAAGCACCCGGCAACAGGAACGCGCCGAGGTTGAACAGCCAGGCGCCCGGCAGTCCGCTGGCCCCGCGCAGCGCGACCGGATGGAGGCGATGCGAATACTCGGGCAAACCGACGCCGGCCGCCATCAGCGCCAATGCGAACAGCAAGAGCGCTGCAGCGGCCAGCAGGATTGGCTTCCTCATCGGCGGGCTCCGGCGACATTCGACTGCGGAAGGCTGGACATCATGTCTTGTTCCACTGGAACACCTCCTCGATCCGCACACCCAGCGCATCGGCTATGCGAAAACCCAGCTCCAGCGACGGCGCATAGCGCCCCGCTTCCAGCGCGATGATGGTTTGCCGGGTCACCCCGCAGGCGTCGGCCAGCGCCTGCTGGGTCATCTCGCCGCGCAGGAAGCGCAGCTTGCGAATTTCATTGCTGATCGCGGTGCCACTCATGCCGTCGCCCTGCGATCCCGCCAGTACAGCAGCGCCGTCATCAACTGGTCGAACCACAACCCCCACAGCAGCGCAAACAGCAACATCTGTGCGATGAAGGGATAACTGAACTCGCGCAGGCGCTCGGTATCGGAAAAGCCCAGCAGCACCGCGATACCGATCACGCAGAACGTCGTGGCGAAGCGCCCCCACTGGCTGGCGACCAATTCGATCCGGGTGTCGCGCTCATCCGCCAGCACCTTGCCCGCCCAACGCTGTTTCAGCACCCAGGCCAGCACCAGCCAGGCCACGAACAGGGTGCCGATGTGCTTGCCCACCGCACTGGCCTCAGGGTTGCGGCCAATCGGCACCTGCGACTGGAACACGTCGGCATTCAGCAGGCTGGACGCGATCACCGCCCCCACGAAGGCCACCCCGACCCAGGCCTGCCATTCGCCATGGGCGATCGCCGCTTCGTCATCGCTGTGCGGGATGCGATGCAAGGCATCCACGCAAAACCAGGTCGCGGCGACGAAAAGCACGCTGCCTACCCAACCCAGGGGCAGCCCCAGGTCGCGGTAGTCGCCACCGAAAAACAAGGCCAAGCCCAGACCCGCCAGCAACAGGCAGGCAATCAGTTGCGAGCGCGGAGACAGATGCAGCATGAACGTAAACTCCACCGGACGAAATGTAATGTATATATGACATCTTCGGTTCGTTATGTCAACTGTTTTTTACATCACTTGTTAATCCGCACCGCCGCCGCCATCTCCCATTCATTCCCCAAAGCGACGCCACCATGACCGATGCCAGCCATCCGCACGTATTCGACGCCACCGCCGCCCGCTTCGAAGAGGACGTGATCGCGCGTTCCATGCAGGTTCCGGTGCTGGTCGACTTCTGGGCCACCTGGTGCGGGCCGTGCAAGACCCTGGGCCCCGTGCTGGAAAAACTTGCGGCCGACTACAACGGCGCCTTCGAGGTGGCCAAGGTCGATGTCGACAAGGAGCGGGAACTGGCCGCCGCCGTGCAGATCCGCTCGGTGCCCACGGTCATGCTGGTCAAGGACGGGCAGGTCGCCGACGGCTTTTCCGGCGCCCTTCCGGAAGGCCAGCTACGCGAATTCCTCAAGCATCACGGCATCGAGCCGGCGCCACCGTCCGAGCCGGAGAAAGCCGCGCCGGAAACGACGCCGCCGGTCGATCCGCACCGGGAAGCGGTGCGGCTGCGCAAGGCGGTCGAGACCGAACCCGACAATGCCGGGCTGAAACTCGACCTGGCGCTGGCGCTGCTGCAGGTGGGCGCCACCGACGAGGCCGGCAAACTTCTCGACGCCCTGCCCGCCAACCTCGCCACCGACGACCGCGCGGTCAAGGCGCGCGCGCGCCTGGGCTTTGCGGCCCTGCTGCACGACGCGCCACCGGCCGAAGTTCTGGAAGCGGCCATCGCCAACAACCCGGACGACCTGCGCGCCCGGCATCTGCTCGGCGTGCGCCGGATCGTGGAAGGCAACCCCGAGGCCGGGCTGACCCAGTTCATGGAAATGCTCCGCCGCAACCGCAGCTTCGAGGACGGCCTGCCGCGCAAATCCCTGATCGACGCCTTCCGGATCCTCGACGACGAAGACCTGGTCGGTCGCTACCGGCGGCAGATGTCGGCTCTGCTGCTGTCATGACCTCATGCCACCGGCGGGCGTTCACAGTACGCCGGGTCCTGTCGTATCCTCGCGACAATCCGTCATCGATAGACGATCCCAACCTTGGCCACGCAGCAGGGATTCCCGACCATCGCCGGCTACACCCTCCACCGAGTCATCGGCCAGGGGGGCATGTCCATCGTCTATCTGGCCGAGCAGAACTCGCTGGGCCGCAAGGTCGCGCTGAAGGTGATGCTGGCCGACGCGCTGGCCGACGAGGTCAGCCGCGTCCGCTTCGAGAACGAGGCACGCACCATCGCCCGCCTCGAACATCCCAATATCGTCGGCATCCATGACGTCGGCCGCAGCGCCGACGGGCTGCCGTACTACTCGATGTCCTGGCTCTCCCACGGCCATCTGGCCCAGCGCAAGCTGGTGGGCGAACAGCAGCAAGTCGCCGCGATCCTGCGTGCGCTGCTCGGAGCGCTCGACTACGCCCACGTCCGCGGCGTCGTCCATCGCGACGTCAAGGCCGAGAACGTCCTGTTCGACGACGTGGACCGGCCGATGCTGGCGGACTTCGGCATCGCCCAGCAGCGCGGCAGCAATCCACGCCTGACCAGCGAGCGGGTGGCGGTCGGCAGCACCGCCTACATGGCGCCCGAACAGGCGCGCGGCAAGGACGTGGATCGCCGCGCCGATCTCTACAGCATGGGCGTGCTGACGTGGGAAATGCTGACCGGGCACCTGCCCTACAGCGCCGGCGACGCGCTGTCGATGGCGGTCAAGCACGCCCAGGAACCCATACCGCGTCTGCCGCCGAGCCTGAAGCACTGGCAGCCATTGATCGACCGATCGATGGCGAAGAAGCCGGAGGACCGCTTCGCCAGCGCCAACGACATGCTGGCCGCCCTGGACGCGATCGAACAGCGCGCCGGCAAGGCTTTCGGCACGGTCGAAGTGCCCCGCGGCTACACCTATGTCCCGGAAACGCCCGAGCAGAGCGGCGGCAGCAAACGCACGCTGGTGCTAGCCGGTGGCGTGCTCGCGCTGGTCATTGCAGGCGCGTATTTCGGCTGGTCGCGCTGGCATGACGGAACTGCGTCATCGACACCGGAGGCTGGCGCTGCAGCCGCCGAATCCGATCCAGCTCAAGCTCAAACCACCGCAGGATCGGCCACACCGGACCCAGCATCCAGCGCGCTGGATGCGTTTCCCGGCCAGGGCATCGGCGCCTACCTGGCCAATGCCGACCAGCAATTGCGCGAAGGCCAGTTGCTGGCGCCTGCCAACGCGAACGCATGGGACAGCCTCGAAGCCGCCTGGAAGATCAATCCCACCAACCCGATCGTCCAGCACCTGACCGCGCAGATGTTCGATGCGCTGGCCGAAGGCGCCGTGCACGCCGTCCAGGGCGGCGATCCGGCCACCGCACGCAGCTATTTCGAACACGCGCAGTCGCTGGACACGCGGCGCGGCGGCACCGGCGAGGCGATGGTCGCGCTGCGCGCGAAACTGGACGCCGCGCTGGATGCGCGCCTGACCGCATTGCTCGCCAAGCGCGACGCCGCCTCCGCGAACGCGCTGCTGGCCGGAACCGGCTGGATGGGGCTCCCACCTGCACGACGCAGCGCGCTGCTGGCGCGGATCGACGCTCTTTCGGCAACGGCAGCCACCGCCGGCAAGCCTGAGCGCCGTGCCGGCGCCACACCGGCCACAGCCGCCGGCCACGCAACGCCCGCCGAGGCGGCCAGCGTTGCCATCGTCAACGTCACCCGCGCCGAATACGCACGTTTCGCATCCGCAAGCGGACGCGCGCCCGCCGACTGCGGCAAGAAGCTGTTCGGGCGCCGGCCGCGCTGGGACACGACCGGCAGCGACGCCCGACCCGTGGTCTGCGTATCGGCCGCCGACGCCCAGGCCTACGCCAGCTGGCGTAGCGCGCAGGAAGGCAAGCGCTACCGGCTCCCGAGCGCCGGCGAACTGCGCCAGCAGCCGCGCACGCCGGTCGCCGGCTGGGTGACGCTGTGCGCCGATGCCGCCTGCACGCTGCGCATGGCCAGCGGCAAGGCACAGCCCCTCGACGCCTCGCGCGGCTACGACGACATCGGCATTCGCCTGGTTCGCGCCAACTGACGAACCGCATTCCGGCAGGCACAATAAGTTCATGAGCCCCCCGCTTTCGACCGGACAGCGCCTGCAGCGCCTGTTCCTGACCGGCCTGCTCACCCTGCTGCCGCTGTGGCTGACATGGGTGGTGGTCAAGTTCGTGTTCGTCGCCCTGGGCAGCCTCAGCCAGCCACTGGTCGAGCCGATGCTGCAGGATCTCGCCCACGCCAGCCCACGCGCGCTGGGCTGGCTGGTGGCGCCTTGGGTCAAGAGCGCGCTCGCGCTGGTCGCCACCGTCGCCACGATCCTGCTGGTCGGCTGGCTGGCGCGGCGCGTGGTCGGCCAGCGGCTGCTGCGCTGGTTCGAAGCGCTGATTGCGCACATCCCGCTGGCCAGCACCATCTACGGCAGCGCACGCAAGTTGCTCGACATTCTCCAGACCAAGCCGGACGGCACCCAGCGCGTGGTCCTGATCGATTTCCCGCACAACCAGATGAAGACGCTCGGTTTCGTCACCCGGGTCATGCGCGAGCAGGGCAGCGGCCGCGAACTGGCCGCCGTGTATGTCCCGACCACGCCCAACCCGACCTCGGGCTATCTGGAAATCGTCCCGGTCGAGAAGATCACGCCCACCGACTGGACGGTCGACCAGGCCATGAGCTTCATCATCAGCGGCGGCGCCGTCGCGCCCGATGCCATTCCATTTGCGGCACCGGAGCGCACCCCGGATTGATCGCCAGCGGCACGTCATGAAATGCCGGAGGTCATGATTCCGGTCAAGGCACCCGCCACGATGCGTGGTCAGGATGCCCGCTTCCCTGTCGCCCCACTTCCACTGGAGACACCATGCTGTTCGATGTCATTGGCCTCGTTGATGAGTCCACCGCCCGCACCATCGCTTTCGCCGTGCACGCGCTTGATCCGC
>NZ_JAMQHN010000017.1 GCF_025993755.1 Thermomonas sp.
GAATCCATGCGCATCCTGCGCCAGCAGCGCCCGCCCCGCACGATGGACGCCCTGCTGGCCTGCCTCGACACCGAAGACGGCAAGCGCCTGCGCAAGACGCTGAAATCGATCGGCGGCGGCACCGGTTTCGACCTCGAACTGCGCGGGCGCACGGCGCGCGCGGCCAAGTTCTGGATGCGCATGATCGGCGAGCCCGACCCGCTCGACCCCGGCCACAATCGGTTCACCGGCACCCTGCAGGACATCACCGAAAGCAAGCGCGCCGAGGAGGCGCTGCGCGTGCAGGCGCAGACCGACGCGCTGACCGGCCTGCTCAACCGCGACGCCATCCTCGAATCGATCCGGGACGGCCTGGAGGCCGACGGCGGCCCGGATCTGGCGGTGCTCTACATCGACCTCGACCGCTTCAAGATCGTCAACGACGCGCTCGGCCACGACGCCGGCGATCGGCTGCTGATGGACGTGGCGCAGCGCCTGCGCGAGGCGGTCGGCACGGAAGCTTCGATCGCCCGCTTCGGCGGCGACGAATTCCTCGCCACCTGCCGCATCGCCGACGACCCAAAGCGCCCCGAACGGCTGGCGCTGCGGATCCAGGCCGCGTTCGAACCGCCGTTCCAGCTCGGCAAGACCGAATTCTCGGTGTCCGCCAGCATCGGCCTGGCGCGCGCACCGGCCGACGGCACCACGCCCAGGCGCCTGATCCAGAGCGCCGACGTCGCCATGTACGTCAGCAAGCGCAAGCACCACAACGGCTTCCAGAACTTCACCCCGGCGCTCGAACAAGCCCGGCAGGAACGGCTGCAGATCGAAACCCGGCTTCGGCGCGCGCTCGACAACGGCGAGTTCCATCTCGCCTACCAGCCCCAGGTCGACCTGCGCACGGGCCGGATCCTGTCCGCCGAAGCGCTGCTGCGCTGGAACAGCCCGGACCTGGGCACGGTCGCGCCGGAGCGCTTCATCGACCTGGCCGAAAACACCGGCGACGTGATCCGGATCGGCCACTGGGCGCTTCTGGAGGCCTGCACGCAGATGCGGCGCTGGCAGGAGCAGGACCTGCCGATCCAGCGCATCGCCGTGAACGTGTCCTATCGCCAGTTCGTCGGCGAAGACATGGTCGCCAGCGTGCGCCAGATGCTCGCGGACACCGGCATTCCCGGCCACGCGCTGGAGCTGGAAATCACCGAGCGCGTGCTGGTGGAAGACACCCGCGACACCGCGCTGGTATTCGACAGCCTGCGCAGCCTCGGCGTGCGCCTGACGATCGACGATTTCGGCGAAGGCTACAGCGCCCTCAACTACCTGCGCCGGCTGCCGATCCACGGCCTCAAGCTCAGCCAGGGCTTCGTCGAAGGCGTGCCCGGCAACCGTTCCGACGTGGCGATCTGCCAGGCCATCACCGGCGTGGCCCACAGCCTCGACCTCGACATCGTCGCCGAAGGCATCGAAACCGAGGCCCAGCGCGATTTCCTGCTGCGGCTCGGGGTGACCGTCGGGCAGGGCTTCCTGTTCCAGCCGAGCCTGCCACCCGGCGAACTTTCCAGACGCCTGCTGGCGCAGGCCGGACAAGGGATGCCCGCCGCAGATCGATGAACAAAGCCAGCGCTACGAGGCCAGCGTCGCCACCGTCGCAGCCGGCCTCCATCCGCTAAAATTCCCTTTTCTCCGCAGGACATCCCGATGCAGCTCTCCCACGCCCGCGCCGTCATCACCGGCGGCGTCTCCGGCCTCGGCTTCGCCGTCGCCCGCCAGCTGGTGGCCCACGGCGGCAAGGTCGCCCTGTTCGACGTCAACGCAGACAAGGGCGCCGCCGCGGTAGCCGAACTGGGCGAGGCCAACGCCCGTTTCTTCCGCACCGACGTCAGCGACGAGGCGCAGGTGGTGGCCCACGTCGCCGCCGCGAACGGCTTCCTCGGCGGACTGAACGTCGCCGTCAACTGCGCCGGCATCCTCGGCGCCGGCCGCGTGCTCGGCAAGACCGGCCCGATGCCGCTGGCGCAGTTCTCGACCACGGTGATGGTCAACCTGGTCGGCAGCTTCAACGTCGCCAAGGCCTGCGCCGACCTGATGCAGCACAACCCGGCCAATGCCGACGGCGAGCGCGGGGTGATCGTCAACACCGCCTCGGTGGCCGCCTACGAGGGCCAGATCGGCCAGGCCGCGTATTCGGCCAGCAAGGGCGGCGTGGTCGGCATGACCCTGCCGATGGCGCGCGAACTGGCCCGCTTCGGCATCCGCGTGATGACCATCGCACCCGGCGTGTTCTGGACCCCGATGGTCGACGGCATGCCCGAAACCGTGCGCACCTCGCTGGAAGCCACGATCCCCTTCCCGGCCCGGCTCGGCAAGCCCGAGGAATACGCCGATCTCGTCGCCTACATCCTCGGCAACGTCTACCTCAACGGCGAGACCATCCGCCTCGACGGCGCCACGCGGCTGGCACCCAAGTAAGCCGATCCTTCTTCCGGAGCCCGCATTCCCATGAAAGCTTTCGACATCAAGAAAGGCAACGTCGTCGAACACAACGGCGGCGTCTACCAGATCCGCGACATCGAACGCAGCAGCCCGCAGGGCCGCGGCGGCAACGTGCGCTTCCGCTTCGTCATGTATTCCATCCCCGGCGGCAGCAAGCTCGACGCCAGCTTCGACGGCGACGACGACCTGCGCGAAGTGGACATGAGCCGCCGCCAGTGCACCTATTCCTACAAGGACGGCGACGCCTTCGTGTTCCTCGACGACGAGGACTACACCCCCTACACGCTGGACGCCGATGCGATCGGCGACGCCGCCGGCTACATCGTCGATGACCTCGCCGGCATCTACGTGCAGCTGATCGACGACCAGCCGGTCGCCATCCAGCTGCCGCAGTCGGTGGCGATGGAAGTGATCGAAACCCCGCCGGAACTGAAGGGCGGCACCGCCACCAAGCGCCCGAAGCCGGCCAGGCTGTCCACCGGCATCGAAATCATGGTGCCCGAGTACATCGGCAACGGCGAAAAGGTGTGGGTGAACACCAGCACCGGCGAATTCGGCGGCCGCGCGGAGTAGGTTTTCCTGCCACGTGCAGGACCGGAACGCGCTCTGCCGCGCGACCGGCGAAATCCCGGGCACCCGCCCGCGGCGCTCCTGCCAGGCACCCTCCCCTCAAACAATCTTTCCCGCTTCCAGCCGCAGCACGCGGTCGGCCAGCGCCAGGCTGGCCGGGCGGTGGGTGATCATGATCACCGTGCGCCGCGCCAGCACCTCGCGGCAGGCGGCGATGAATTCGGCCTCGCCCTCCGGATCGAACATCGCCGTTGCCTCGTCCAGGATCAGGATCGGTGGATCCTTGATCAGCGCCCGCGCCAGCGCGATGCGCTGCTTCTGGCCTCCCGACAGCTTGACGCCCTGGTCGCCGATCACGGTGTCGTAGCCCTGCGGCAGCGCACTGATTAAGTCGTGCGCGCGGGCGGCGCGGGCGGCGCGCTCGATCGCCTCGCGGCTCGCAGCGGCCTGCCCATAGGCGATGTTGCCGGCGATGGTCGCGTTGAACAGCATCACCTGCTGGGCCACCAGTCCGATCTGGCCGCGCAGGGCCGCCAGGCGGAAGTCGCGCACGTCGTGCCCGCCGATCGCCACCGTTCCGCCCTGCGGTTCCACCAATCGCAGCAGCAGGTGCACCAGCGTGCTCTTGCCGGCGCCGTTGATTCCGGTCAGTGCCACCGTCTCCCCGGCGCGGATGTCGAGCTCGAAACCGCGGAACAGCGGCGGCCGGCCCGGGTAGGCGAAATCGACCTGTGCGTAGCGGATCGCACCGTCGGCCGGCACCTGCTGCAGCGTCCCGGCATCCGGCTGCGGCTGCGCCGACAAGGCCTCGATCAGCCGCTGGATCGAGCCGCGCGCCGCCAGCGTGCTGCCGTACACCGACGCCAGCGCGCCCACCGGCCCGACCAGCACCATGGCGTACAGGAACAGGCTGACCAGTTCGCCCATCCGCATCTGGCGATCGACGATCAGGCCGCCGCCCAGTCCGAGCAGCAGCAGGATCGCGCCGGCCCCGGCCACGTAGACCAGCGGGTTGATCGCCCCCTGCAGCTTGGCCAGGCGCAGGTCGATGTCGTAGATCGCATCCGCGCGCCCGCGGTAGTTCGCGCTCTCGCCCGCCTCGGCGGCAAACGCCTTGATCACCGGCAGCAGTTCGAGGTTCTGCTCGGCCAGCGCCGACTGGTCCGCCCACGCCTGCGCCGAGGCGTGGGCCAACGGCCGCAGCCGGCGCCCGGCCAGCTTGATCGCGATGAACATCAGCGGCATCAGCACCATCACCGCCACGGCAATCATCGGCGCCAGCCGCAGCATCATCAGCAGCGCGCCGACCAGGGTGAACAACAGCGGCAGCAGCGGCAGCAGGATCCCGGTGACATAGCCGCTGAGCCGGTACAGATCGTTGCCCAGCAGGGCCAGCACATCGCCACGACGGCGCTCCTGGTGCCAGGCCAGCGGCAACGCCTGCAGGTGCGCGTACAGCTCCGCGCTGGCGTCGGCGACCAGCCGCCCCGATGCCTTCTGCAGCTGCAATCCGACGACATAGCCCAGCCCCTGCTGGGCGCAGATCAGCGCGAACAGCACCCACAGCAGGGCACCGAGCCCCTGGTCCAGCAGCAGCCGGTCGGTCAGCTGCCCGCCCAACCACGGCTGCGCCAGCGTCGCCCCGCTCTGCACCAGCATCAGCAGCAGGGTCAGCGACAGCGCCGGCAGGTGCGGCCGCAGCCATGTCCGCAGCCGCTTCCAGGCTTCGCTCCGCAGCGCCTGATCGGCGTCCTCTTTACCTTGCATGACCCCTCGCCTACCCTGTGCCGCACCGCCACATGAAGCCGCAAGCATGACCGGAACGCCTCTCGCCGTCACCCTCGCCAGCAAGGTCGCAGTCTCGGACGAGGTCCTGATGCAGGAGGTCGGCGACGAGGTCGTGCTGCTGGATTTGGCCAGCGAACGCTACTTCGGCCTCGACCCGGTCGGCACCCGGATCTGGGAGCTGCTGCCGCAGCGCCGCGACCTTGCTGCCGTCCACCAGTCCCTGTGCGAGGAATTCGACGCCCTGCCGGCGACGATCGAACACGACCTGCTGGCGCTGGTGCGCTCGCTCGCCGAAGCCGGCCTGGTCACGGTGGACTAGCCGTGGGCCGGCGGCTGGCCGGCTGGCGCGCGCTCTCGCGGGGCGAGCGCACGCGACTGGTTGCCTGCCTCCTGCTGCTGCCCGTTCTCCATCTCGCGCTGGCGCTGGCCGGCTACCGCCGCACCCTGCGCTGGGTCGAAGCGCTGACTCGACGCCGGCAACCGCATCCGGCCTCGCCAGCGGAGATCGACGCCGCACGCGCGCTGGCCCGCCTGGCTGCCATCGCCGGCCGCCACGGCGTGGTCGACGCCACCTGCCTGCGGCAGTCGCTGCTGGTGCTGGGCTGGCTGCGCCTGCGCGGGCTGCAACCGCAGCTGCAGTTGGGCATGAAGCCGATGGCCGGGCCATTCCAGGCGCACGCCTGGATCGAGCTGGAAGGCCAGCGCCTGCTGTCGACGGATGCCGAACACCAAACTTTCCGTGATCCCCGCGCGGCAGGCTGATCACCCCAGGGCCGTGCCGCGGGGCCTGCGGCACGCCGTCCGGCCGGATCCCCACCACCGGGCCGCGAGCCGGTACGAGGAATGTCGTTCATGGCACACGCTGACGGTGCCGCTGGCGCCAGCATGCCTCGCCTTGGCCGCGGGGCCCGCGCGCCGGCTTGCCTTTTCGCGCGCGGCTGGATATTCTCCAGTCGAGCGACGGGGTCGCAAGCTGAATTGGGGGAGCCATGGAGCGCATGAAGGATCTGCAGTTGGCAATGAAGAACTACACCTCCCCGCGCCTGCGGGTGTACGGCAGCGTGCAGGCGCTGACCGCCGGTGGGACCGGGACGACCAATGAGACCGGCATGGTTTCAGTGCCGGGCATGCCGGGCACGCCTGGCAATTGCTACAACGGCATGACGCCGGGTGGCAATACGAGTAGAAAGCACTGCGTATAACCGTTCCCGGCGTCCCCGCAGTCCTGTCCCGATTCGGATCTGCGCCTGCAGCGCCGCAGAAAGCAGGGCGGACGGCGAAACGATCGCACATGCTCTACGCGGGCTATCCGTTGGAGTCCGGGATCCGGTTGCGGTCCCTGCGCCCTGCCGCCGCGGACGCAAAGCACCCCGCCATCCGGATCGCGATCCAGGCGGCATGCCGAGGTCGGCAGGAAACCCCCGAGCCGCTGTGGCGGCACCAATGGCTCGAAGCCGATGGCAGCCTGAGCCTGCGGGTCGCCCGCTGGCACCAGGCCGCCCCGGACGGCAACGCCATGCACCTGCTGCAGGCACCGGAACAGTGCGATTTCCTGGTCGACCCGAGCGCCGGCTGGATCGGCGTCGACGCCTGTTCCGGGCTTGCCGAGAACACGCTGGAACACCTGCTGCTGGACCAGGCCCTGCCGCGCCTGCTCGCCGGCCGCGGGCATCTGGTGGTCCACGCCAGCGTGATCCGCATCGGCAGCCGCGCGGTGGCCTTCGTGGGCCGCAGCGGCCGCGGCAAATCGACCCTCGCGGCGCTTTTTCAGCGGCGCGGCTACCCGGCGCTGTGCGACGACTGCGCGCTGTTCGACCACCACGACCGGCAGGCCAGCGTGACCCCCAGCTATCCCGGCCTGCGCCTGTATTCGGACAGTATCGAGCACGCCCTGGAATGGGCGGACGAATCCGGCCCGGTTTCGCAATACAGCGACAAGCAGCGCGTGATTGCCCTGCAGCAAGCCGCCGAACTCCAGGCCCCGCAGCCACTGGCGGCGATCTACCTGCTCGACGACCCGCCGCCGGGCGGCACCGGCCTGGCCATCGAACCGGTCACCCCGGCAGCGGCCTGCATGGCGCTGGTCGAGCACGGCTTCCGGCTGGACCCGACCCGGCGGGAGGAAACCACCCGCCAACTGCGGCTCGCCAGCGCGGTGGCTGAAGCCTGCCCGACCTTCCTGCTGCGCTACCCGCGTGATTTCGACCGCCAGGACGCACTGGTCGAGCAACTGCTGCGCCACCACCAACGCCTCCCGCACACACCCGCCACGCCATGACCTACAGCGACGGTTACAGCCTGTCCTCCTACGGGCAGATGATCGAGGACAGCGCGCGCTTCGCGCCCTGGCGGGAAGCGCTGCGGCGGCACGTGCGCGCCGACAGCGTGGTCCTCGACATCGGCTGCGGGCCCGGCATCCTGTCCTTCCTCGCCTGCCAGTTCGGAGCGCGCAAGGTCTATGCGGTGGAGCCGGACGACAGCATCGAGGTGGGCAGGCACTGTGCCGCCGACATTCCCGGCGCCGAGCGGATCGAGTGGATCCGCGGCATGTCCACGGACATCACCCTGCCCGAACCGGCGGACCTCGTGCTTGGCGACCTGCACGGCAACACGCCGTTCTATACCGGCAACATCGCCTCGCTGGCCGACGCCCGCCGCCGCCACCTGCGGCCCGGAGGCGTGCTGCTGCCGCACCGTGACCTGCTGTACGCCGTGCCGGCATCGGCACCCTGGGAAATCGAGTCGATCGAAGCGCCGTGGCGGCGCAACCAGCTGGGACTCGAGCTGTCGGCCGCGCTGCCCTGGCTGGTCAATACCTGTTGGCGCGCGCGCGGCCAGCCCACCGAACCCGAGCAGTTGCTGGCCGACCCGGCCGCCTGGGGGACCGTCGATTACCGCGCAGAGGAAACCCGCGGCCTCGACCGCACGCTGGAATGGACCATTGCGCGGGCCGGACGCCTGGACGGTTTCTACGTCTGGTTCGACGGCGAAATCGACGACGGCCTGGGGTTCAGCAATTCGCCGCTGTTACCGGAACTAGTCTACGGCCGCATGTTCTTTCCGCTGGAGCGGGGAGTCGAGGTCCAGGCCGGCGACCGGATGCAGACGCGGCTGGCGGTGCGGCGGGTGCAGGAGGACTGGATCTACCGCTGGGACACCCGGATCACCCGCGCGGAGGTCGGCGAGCTGGCCAGCTTCCGGCAGTCCACCTTCCGCCTGCTGCCGGGCGCCACCGATCGCCTGCGCAAATCCGAGGCCGGCCACGTTCCGCGCCTGTCGGACCGGGGCCGGATCCAGCAGGCGATCCTGGCGTCGATGGACGGCCAGCAGACCGTGGGCGAGATCGCGCGGCAGCTGCTGGCGCGGTTCCCGGAGCAGTTCCAAAGCTACGACCGCGCGCTTGCCGAAGTGGCCGACTGTTCGCGGCGCTACGCCTGAAACCCGCGGCCCCGCTCAGCCGACCTGCAGGCGGTTGCCCTCGATCCAGGCCACCAGCGTGGCCAGTTGCAGGACGGCGTCGCCTTCCTGTTCGATCGCGCCTGCCGGCGACGCGTCCCACATGCGGCACAGGCGGGCCAGCGCATCGCGATCGGCTACCCCCGCCAGAACCTCGGGAGCGCGCGCCAGCAGCGCCGATACCCGGTCGACCGATGCCGCCAACACCTGTGACGCAAGCGCACCGCCGAGATGCGACTTGCCCGAATACCAGGCGATGTCGGCACCGAGAACGCCGGCGTTGGCCTCGCGCGCGACCCATTTGGTCCAGCCATCTCGGGCCAGGCAGGCTTCCGGCATCCGCAGGAACAGTTCGATCACCCGCTGGTCGCACCACGGATGCCAGGCCTCGATGCCGAACCGACCGTAGGTGCGGTCCGTCCCCTCCAGCGCACGCACGAAGCCGGGATTCCACCAGGTCCACGCCCGCTGTTGCGCTAGCGAGCTGCGCGAGCGCCGCGCCCGCGCGGCCAATGCCGCCGCCAGATGCCGCTCGCGCAGCTGCAAACGCCGCGCGAAGCCGGCATCGATCCACTCCCCCGCGTCGGCGCCGCGCTGCGACCGCGCGCGGCGGCGGTACCGCCAGGACGCCAGCCAGTCGGGCTGCAGGGCCGTGGCGAATCCCTGCAGCAGGATGCGGGACGCCGGCACCCCGCGCAAATAGGTGTTGACCCGGCTGGCGCGCTGCGCCTCCCGCCAGCCCTGTACGAGGTGTCCGGCCGCCGCAAGTTCCCCGGCGCGGCAGTCGGTCGAGGTCATCACCGTGTCGCCATCGGCGCCGTCCAGCACCACCCGCCTGCCCGCCGCGCGCGCCACCAGGCAGCCCAGGCGCGCGTAAAGCAGGGAATTGTCGACCGGATGCGCGGCATTCCAGGCGTATTCAAGCAGTTCGGCAAACTGCGGGCTGGCTTCCAGTCCCTCCAGCGGCAGCAACTGCCCGTCTCCACCGGCATGCAGGCGCCGGATGTTGCTTGTCTCGTCGGACACCGGCTCGGTCGTTTCCACCAGTGACAGCGGCCACAGCGCCAGCGCGTCTCCCGCGTCCCGCAGTCGGTGCGCCGACGCCAGTACGCTCGCGGAGTCGATCCCGCCGCTGAGCAGCAGCGCCGGGCGCCGCACCGCGCGCAGGCGGCAGCGCACCGCCGCGTCGAAGGTGTCGACGAACTCGGCAACCCACTCCCGGGGCGCCGCGGTCGAGGCTGCGCTGTCCGGGATCGGCCAGTAGCGTGACCGCTGCGCCCGCCCGCCGGCATCGAGCTGCAGTCGCTCCCCGGGGCAGACCCTGCGCACGTCGCGATAGAAGGTTCGCTGCGGGTCCTCGATCTCGTGTCC
>NZ_JAMQHN010000182.1 GCF_025993755.1 Thermomonas sp.
GAGCCCGAAAGGTCTGGTACAGCCGATTCTTGCGGCTGTAGTTGCCAAGCTTGCGCAGCAGTGTCGACGCCGCGATCTTGCCGGACTTGATCGACAGCACCACTTGCATCAGATCCTTCCAGTGGGTCTCGATCAAATCCCAGTCCACGTCTTCCCGGAACAGCGCGTCGATGTGCTCGTAGCGGCTGTCCTCCTCCGGACGGAAGAACCGGTAGTCGCGCCAATTGCGGATACGCGGCATCAGCTGGATGCCCAGTAGATGCGACAGCCCAAACACCGGCAACGATTGGCCCTGAGTATCGGCGTGGACGGTGTCAGGTTGGATATCAGAGGTGTTCTTCAACAGCCCGTCGATGATGTACACCGCTTCCCACACACCGCAAGGGATGAAATGACTGAAGAGCGCCACGTAGGTATCAGATACGTGGTGATAGGCAATGCCGCCGTAGCCGCCATAACGGATGTGGTATGACGCGAGCAGATTCTGGTCGTACAGGTCGTACTTGGTGCCGTCGGCCGCGGCACGCTTCCCGTCACCCCAGAGTTTTGGGAGTTGCAGGCCGGCATAGCTGTTGATGATGTCGCGACAGGCCGCTGCCAGCTTGTTCGCATCCACGTGCCGGCGATTGACGAACGACAGCATGTGCGCGGAAGCGGCGCCACGCAGGTGCCGTGCGGCTTGGGCCGGGCCAAGGTTGCAGCCATAGGTGAACGCCGTCAGCACGTAGCGCTCGGTCGGCTGGTCGATCTTGGTGTCGGATCCGGACAGCGGTCCGAAATGCCGCGGCCAGCCGGTCCAGTGGGCCACGTCGCACAGGATCTCGATGACGCTGCGCTCGCGCAGGCGGTCGAGGATCGCGGTTTCCAAGGCGCGAGCACCGCGGCTCATGTCCTTGGCCTTGTGGCGTTTGAGCACCGGCAACCCGTCGTCGTCGATGATCACCTGGCCGTTCTCCAGATAACCCTGGTCGGTCAGGTCTGCAACCTGCATCAGCTTGCTCTGCAGCGCATTGACGAATCCCACCGCAGAGGCCGGCAAGCCTACTTGGCGACAGTAGTCGTCCAGCAGCGGCTCGCACTGCTCCCAAGGCAGCAACTGCTGGCGGTAGTCGGCGTAGGTTTCCGAGCCGCGTACAGCCACGTCGCCGGATTTCAGTTCGTTGGCCAGCGAGGAGAACACGCACACCTCGAACAGGCGGCGATGGATGCGTTCCTCTCCCTGTTCGGTGCGGCGGGTAATGGTCTTTCGCCAGAGATGGGTCGTGAACGCCAGATCGACCGGTTCATCGAGCCAATCGCCGCGGGCACGCTCCTGCGACAGGATCAGCTCGATAGCATCCATCAACGAACGGTCTTCGGTGGTGGATTCCAGGTCTAGCCTGCGCACCATGCGCAGGATGGTGGCGCGGTGGCTCTTATAGAAAGGCCACAGCAACGGCAGATGGTTGTCACCGCTGTGGGCGGCGATGGCCTCGCAATCGGCCTGTAGGGTCTGGGCGCCCCCGCGCGTGTTGACCAGGCGGCGGATTTCCCGTCCCGCGTCGGTGTCGCCAGGATGGCGATCGAGCACCTGGATCACATCCGACATCGTGGCCACGATGGCCTCGGTCTTCTCGCGGTAGCGCGCATGCAGCCGCTCCAGTTCCTCTTTACCGCGGTTGTGGATGTTGCCCATGCGTTTGATGAACATTTCCGCCAGGTCATCGCGGGTTTGCACGCGGGCGCGGTGGATCAGGCACAGTAGTAGCGCGTGTCGCTTAGCCGGGCCGAAATCGCGCAGCTCGGCGGCGTCCAGCGCCCGGGCCTCGGCAGCAAAGTGCTTGCGTTTGAGTTCTGGCACCTCCGCCAGATGTTGCTCGTCGCCTACCAGCTCGCCTAACTGGGCGATATGATCGATCAGTTCCTGGAAGTGCTGCAGCGACGAGCGCTTGGGCAAGCGCTTGATGGCCTGCAGTAGGCTCTTGGTGCGAACATCGGTGACGACCAGAAGATCGTCCAGCCGTTGCTTCTCGTCCACCGTCAGACGGGCGTCGATGAGGGCGAAGTAACGACCGTTGACCAGGGTCC
>NZ_JAMQHN010000183.1 GCF_025993755.1 Thermomonas sp.
GCGATGACACCGCGGTCTATTTCGGCAACCGCAGCGGCTACACGATCACCGCGAACGGAAGCGGCTGGACCGTCCGCGACGACAGCGGCGCCGACGGCCAGGACACCCTGACCGGCATCGAATTCCTCGCCTTCGCCGACCAGATCTTCCGCTTTTCCGATTCCACCTTCAGCATCTCCTTCTCCGATTTCGTCGGCGAGAGCGTTTCCGGCGTCATCGGCAGCATCCGCAACGTCGTGCACGAACTGAGCGCCGTCAGCTTCACCGACACTGGAACCTCGGGCGGCACGGGCGGGCAGGTCACGAGCGAAAGCGGCACCGCCGGCAACGACACCTATGCGGCTAAGGCGGGAAACCAGAACTACGACGGCGGCGCCGGCATCGACACCGCCGTCTATCTCTCCGCGCGCGCGAGCTACACCGTCGCCGTCAATGGCGCCAGCATCACGGTGACGAGCCTCTCCGGCGCCGCCGACGGCACCGACCAGCTCGCCAACGTCGAGCGCCTGCAGTTCTCCGACAGGAAGCTCGCCTTCGACCTCACCCCCGCCGGCCACGCCGGACAGGCCGCCGAGTTCATCGGCATGCTCGCCCCCGACACCCTGACCAACCCGCAGATCGTCGGCATGATCCTGGGCTACTTCGATGCCGGCACCAGCATGACCGCGCTCTCGCAGCTCGCCATCGACGCCGGCCTGGTGGCCCAGCTCGCCGGTTCCAACAGCCAGGCCGACCTCGCCCGCCTGGTGTTCCGCAACGTGATCGGCGCCGAGGCCGACGCCGCCACGGTCGACGCCCTGGTGGCCTACATGGACGGGCGCACGGATGACATGAGCCGCGCCGAGTTCATGGCCGCGGTGGCGGGGCTGGAGGTGAACCAGGCGCACGTCAATCTGGTCGGCCTGCAGGCGACGGGCATCGAATACACCTGAGCGGCCCCGCTCTCCCTGCCCCGCTCCCCGTCCCTCAGGGATTGCCTTCGGTCACAAGCGGGGCGGGGAGAAAGAAAGTCAGCGCGGCCGGGACGGGTTCGTTGCGTTCAAACCGGACTGGAATTGCGGTAATCTTCGTCTTGCGGCGCCGGGTTTTCTTCCGTCGCCCGGCTCGCGCCACAACCACAAGAGAAGGCATGCTCCCGTGTCCCACATTACACAGCTTTTCGCCGACCGCATCGCCAACGCCGCGGTGACCGGCCCCCTGATCCGCCTCGAATTGGCGGCCTTCACGCCCCCCTCCAGCGAAGGCGGCAAGCCCGAGTTGAAGCCCACCCAGACGCTCGTCATGCCGCTCGACGGCTTCCTCGCCTCCTACGGCATGCTCGAGTCCCTGGTCAAGAAGCTGATCGCCGACGGCGTCGTCAAGCCGAAGTAGGCGGTTTTTCCAGCGCACAAAGCGCCCGGCGCGCTCGCGCCGCACGGCAATCTTTCCTGAGGACACGGCATGATCATCACCGACAACGCATTCGGCTATCCCGGCAGGAGCGCCGGCGAGGGCAGGAACGACTACGCCTTCGCCGCGCTGCGCGCCGACGGCTCGGTCGTGGCCTGGGGCAAGGCAGCCTTCGGCGGCGACCTCGGCGCAGCGGCGGACATATTGAGCGGCGCCATCGACGTCGTGCAGGTCTATTCGAACTACAA
>NZ_JAMQHN010000184.1 GCF_025993755.1 Thermomonas sp.
GAGGCGGTCACGGGCTCGACTTCGTCATGGGGCTGAGCCCGTACTCGGCGCCGTTCACGCAGATTGGCAGGCAACGGAGCGCCGGCATCACCGACCTGCGCCACGGCAACGTCACCTCCGGCGCCCACCGGCACGTACCGCTGCCATCCGGGATCGAGTGTTATGCCGCCGCCGCGACGCTCGGGTCGCGGCGCGACCTGCTGGGCGAGCGCCTGGTCGGTGACGGGCTGGTCCCGCTCGCGAGCGCGCTCGGGCATCACGCCAAGGCCGAGCGTCGGCTGCGGATCCCGGAGTCCCACCAGTGGGTCGGCCACGGCATGGGACACCTCGAATTGCTATGCCGGCCAGAGGTTTACGCCCAGTTGCGCGACTGGCTGAAGACGGCCGAAGATTGACGGACAGTTCGAATGATAGTACCTTGTGCTGACAAGGTACTGCCTGGTTGGACCATGCTCGTCGAATCCAAGCTCGCCCCCATCCGCAAGGGGCTCCTCGAATTCCTGGTGCTGAAGATCGTCGGCGCCCGCAGCGCCTACGTACCCGATATCCTGCGTCGCCTGGCCGGCACCGAGTTCGCCACCCAGGAAGGCACGCTCTATCCCCTGCTCAGCAAGCTGCGTCGCGAGGAACTCGTGCTCTACGAATGGCAGGAATCGGATGCCGGGCCGCCGCGCAAGTACTACCGCCTGACCGATGCCGGCAAGGCCCAGCTCGCCGCGCTCGATGACTACTGGAACCTCATCAACCGCACCATCGCCGACATCGGACACTGAGCCATGAAACGCATCTCGGTCACGGTCAGCCTCAATCGCAGCACGCTGCAGTTCGACGAAGCGGCGTATGCGCGCCTCGAGCACTACCTCGCCGAATCGGCGAGCCTGCTCGAAGGTGACCCGGACCCGCAGGAAATCCTCGGCGACCTCGAGCAGGCCATCGCCGACCAGTGCCTGCGGCGCATGGGCCCGCAACAGTCCGTCGTCACGCTCGCCGAACTGGAGCCGGCGCTGGAGGAAATCGGCACGGTCCAGGTACCGGGCGCCACGGGCTCGACGGAGCGCGCCACGCGGGATGCGACCCGGCCCCTGCAGCAGGTGAGTGAGGGAGCACTGATCAGCGGCGTGTGCCTGGGCCTCGCCCGCTATTTCCAGCTCGACGTGACGCTGCTGCGCATCATCGCGGTGCTGCTGCTGTTCGGCACCGGCGGCGGCATGATCGTGGTGTACCTGGCCATGATGCTGCTGCTGCCCTATGCCCCGCTCGAGCGTGGCGGCGCGCCCGTCCGCAAGCTGCCGGCGAAGTGTCGCGAGTTCGTCGAGTGGTTGCGGCTGAAGCTGCGCGTCGCGACGAGCTGACGCGTCCCGCGCGGCGCAACCTGCTCAAGCCGGCAGCAGCACGAGCGCCAGCGCCACGGCCGCCGGAATCGCCTGCACGAAGAGGATCTTGCGGCTCGCCGTCAGCGCCCCGTACACACCGGCGACGAACACGCAGCCGAGGAAGAACACCTTGACGCCGGTTCCGTGCGGACCGAGCGCGAGGCCCCA
>NZ_JAMQHN010000185.1 GCF_025993755.1 Thermomonas sp.
CGAGCAGCACCTCGCCCTGGCTGATCCGGGCGTTATCGGCCATGTAATTCATCATCGCCAGCGCGAGGGTACTCTTCCCGCTGCCGCTTTCGCCGACCAGCCCGTGAATTTGCAGCGCGTCGACGTGCAGCGACACATCGTTGATGGCGTTGACCCAGCCCTTGCCAAGCCTGTAGTCGATGGACAGGTTTTTCGCTTCGATCACCGGCGTCATCGCAGTTGACCTTCGTAACGGAAGATGCGGCGCAGACCATCGGCCATCAGATTCACGCCGATTACCAGCACGGCAATCGCAGCGGCGGGGAACCATAATTCCCAGGGCGAGCGGGCGAAGTTCTGGCGCGCCTCAGCGACCATCCGGCCCCAGTCCGGCGACGGCGGCTGCACGCCGAGTCCGAGGAATCCGAGCGACGCGGTCAGGAAAATGGCGTAGGAAAAGCGCAGCGCCGCCTCGACAGCCAGCGCCGGCAGCACGCCCGGCAGAATTTCGCGGAACAGGATGTAGGCTGTCGATTCGCCCCGAAGCTGCGCCGCTTCGATATAGCCGCTGGCCCGGATGTTCAGGGTCGCGCTGCGGATAACCCGCGTGACGATGGGCACGTAAAGCAGCACAATCACGACGATCAGGCCGATGACCGAAGGGCCAATCGTGCCGACCAGCACCAGCGCCAGCACCAGCGCCGGAATCGCCAGCAGGCTGTCGAGCAGGCGCGAGGCGATTTCGTCCAGCCAGCCGCCGAAGTATCCCAGCGTGAGGCCGAGGGCGGTCCCGATGGTGACAGCCAGCGCGGTGGCGATGCCGGGTATCAGGATCACTTCGCGCGCGCCCCACAGCACCCGGCTGAACACGTCGCGGCCCAGCCGGTCCGTGCCAAACGGATGCTCCACTGATGGGGCCAGACCACGAGCGCCGGGGATAAGCTGGTCGTAGTCATAGGCGGCCAGCAGCGGGCCAAACAGCGCCAGCAGCAAAAACAACAGGACGATGATCGTCCCGGCCAGCGACAGCGGACGGCGGGCAAGCTGCCGCGCAATCGCCCCCGGCGCAAACGCCGAACCGGATGCTCCGGCAGATTCAATCGGAGTGTTGAGGCTGGTCATAGAGGATGTCCCGGCAGGGGCGCGGCACTGGCGTGTGCAGCCGGCCGCACCCCCTGAGGCTGCATCAGGTTATCCGGTGACGGTCACATTGCGGAAATCCGTGCGTCCGGGGAAGGTGTGCATATCCAGCCCATCGACACCCTGCACCACTGCGCCGACGACCGGCGTAAAGAAGGGGATGATGATGGGGCCTTCGGCGGCGAAAATTTCCGCAATTTCACGATAGATGGCAGAGCGGGCCGCGATGTCCGCCGTGCGGGCGGCTTCGGCTACCAGCGCATCAAGGGCCGGGTTGCTCCAGTGCGATTCGTTGAACGGCCCCCCGGTGACGTAGGCTTCAGCAAAATAGCTCTGCGGAACCGGGCGATGCCCCCAGCCCGTCAGGCCGAGGTCAACTTCCATCCATTCATTGCTGCCATAGTA
>NZ_JAMQHN010000186.1 GCF_025993755.1 Thermomonas sp.
ACCTGCAACCCCGGGTGTGCAACGCGCAGACGGTCGGCCACGTGTTCGGTCTGCCACAAGGCGAGTTGGCTTTTGCGGGTGGCGATGCGCAGCGTGGTCATGCCGGCATTATCGCTTGCCTTGCATGAAGACGGCTGGGCACATGGCGATGGCGCAACCGCAAGGAAATCATTGCAGGAAGCACAGCGGCAACCGCAGTACCCCGAAGGCAGTCCATCCCGGCCTCAGTGAGTCGCCGCGCAGACTCCGCGTCCGGCTGCGATGCGCGGCCGCGCGCATCCATGGCGCGCTCGACCCCCTGAGGCCGGGATGGACTGCTGCGGGAGTTCTTGCGATGCGCAATGCGGCTTCAGTATGTCTGAGCCGTGCAGCGTCCCGAAGCCGGCAGGCCGTCATCGAAGACTACAAATGCTTCAGCATCTCGCGCAGCTGGGTCAGGCAGCGGCGGCTGATTTCCAAGGGCGTCGCGACATCGCGCAGCACCGCGTGCACCGTCCCTTCGGGCGAGCGCCGCAGTTCCATGATGTCCTCGCGCGCCACTAGGCAGTTGCGATGGATGCGCACGAAGCGATCCGGGAACTCCGTTTCCAGCGACTTCAGCGATTCCTCGATCAGGTCCTCGCCGCGCGCGTGGTGGACGACGACGTATTTCTCGTCGGCCTGGAGATAGCGGATGTCCTCGATCGGAATCAACCGCAGGCTGCCGCGCAGGCGCGCCGAGAGATGGGTTCTGGCGTTCGGCACCGGCGCCGCGCCGGCCCCGCGCTCGCGCCCGGCAAGATAGGTGCGGGCCTTGTCCAGCGCGGCCTTGAGGCGTTCGGCGCGCACCGGCTTGACGAGGTAGTCGATCGCCTGCGCCTCGAACGCCGACAGCGCGTGGGCGTCGTAGGCGGTGCAGAACACCACCGCCGGAGGAGGATCCAGCGCGGCCAGCCGGCGGGCGGTTTCCAGCCCGTCGATCCCGGGCATGGCGATGTCCAGCAGCACCAGATCGGCCGGGTCGTCCCCGCTGGCGTCCAGCGCCGCCACGCCGTCGCCCGCCTCGCCGACGACTTCGACGCCTTCCTGCGCATCCAGCAGGGCGCGCAGGCGCGCGCGCGCCAGCGGTTCGTCATCGACGATCAGGACGCGCAACGGCGCTGCATCCATCGCTTGGCCTCCCCGCCTTCGAAACGGCATCTGCCTGCGATGGTAGCCGGTGAAGGCGGTCACCGCACTGCGCTGGCATCACCCCATTGGCGCAGCAAAGCGTGCGCCGATCCAGTCGCCCAGTTGCGCGATCTCCTCGGCGCAGACCTGGTGCTGCATCGGGTAGTGCTGCCACTGCACCTGGAAGCCGAGCGCCTGCATGGCCTTGGCGCTGGCGTCGCCTGCGGCGATCGGTACCACCGGATCGAAGCTGCCGTGGGCCATGAACAGCGGCTGCGCGGTGGCGGCCGGCTGCAGCCGCTGCCTTGCGCGTTCTGGCGACAGCGGCAGGTAGGTGGACAGCGCGATCAGTCCGGCCAGCGGCTGCGCGCGGGCGATGCCGGCGGCCAGCGTCACCGCACCGCCCTGCGAGAAGCCGGCCAGCAGCACGCGCTGCGGCGGAATCCCGCGCGTGCCCTCGCGTTCGATCAGGGCTTCGACCTGCGCCACAGACGCATCGACGCCGTCCAGATCGGCGCGATGGGCCAGATCGCCGGGGTCGAACGAGCGGATGTCGTACCACGCCCGCATCCGCGCCCCGCCGTTGATCGTCACCGCGCGCGCCGGCGCGTGCGGGAACACGAAGCGCAGCGCCGGCCAGTCGCGGCGCACCAGTTCCGGCACGATCGGCGCGAAGTCGTGGCCGTCCGCCCCGAGCCCGTGCAGCCACAGTACGCACCACTGCGGATCAGGGCCGGTTTCGTGTTCGACGGTGTCCAGCAAAGTGGGCGCGTTGTTCATCCGGACATTCTAACGGCGGTCGATGCGGCGGCATGCGGCTGATTGATTCCGGAATGGCGCCGACGCAATTCCGGAACCTGAGGCTGGCGGGCATACTCGGGCCATGGACGCCGTTTCCCAATCGCCCGCGGTCGGCCGTTTCGTCGGCATCGTTCCCGACCTGCTGACTGCCGCGTTCTGTGCCGCCCTCTGGGTGTCGCCGTTCATGTTCGGCGTGGACGCCGT
>NZ_JAMQHN010000187.1 GCF_025993755.1 Thermomonas sp.
CCCGAGCGCCGCCGTAGCATGGGCCGATGAATTACCTCGCCCACGCGTGGCTGGCGCGCGACTCGGACGATGCCATCCTCGGGCAGCTGCTCGGGGACTTCGTGCACGGGTCGTCGGCGCTGCTGGATTGGCCGCTGCCGGTGCGCGTCGAGATCGAACGCCATCGCCGGATCGACCGCTATACCGACAACCATCCGGCGATGGTCGCGGCGCGCATGCGGTTCGGCGGGCTGCGCCGCTACGCCGGCATCGCGCTGGATGTGTACTTCGACCACCGTCTGGCGCGCGAGTGGTCGCGCTGGAACGGGCCGGACGCACCGCTGGCGGCGTTCAGCGGCAGCGGAACAGCGGGCGCGCACCCGTGACATAGTGGCGGGTCGTGGCATAACCGCTGCTGCGGCCAAAGCCGAGGCCGAAACCACGCTCGCTCTCCGCATTGGGCAGGAAGGTTTCGACCGCTTCGCGGATCCGGCGCTGGATCAGGGCACTGCGATTGCGGATGCGGGCTTGGGTCTGGGTGTTCATGACGTTCTCCGTTGTTGGTGTGGTAGTAATGTAATACACCAAAACAAGAAAACACCCTGCCGGAAGTCACGATCATGCGCATCGCATGCGAACAGTCAGAAATCATTCAGGGATCGAAACGGGCTTCGTCCCTGCGCGACGCAAGGGGTGCCCGGCCTTACGGGCCGTCGAGGTGACGCTCAGGCGTGCCCACCCGCCTGCGGCGTTTGCGCTTCCAGCGACTCCAGCTCGTGCGCCAACGCCTCGGGCGAATGCGTGTACTTTGCCAGCAGCGCATAGAACGCCGGCACCACGAACAGCGACAGCAGGGTCGAGAAGGACACACCGAACACGATCACTATCCCGATCGTGGCGCGACTGGCCGAGCCCGGGCCGCCGAAGACGACCAGCGGCAACGCGCCCATCACGGTGGCGATCGATGTCATCAGGATCGGTCGCAGGCGGATCGCCGATGCCTCGACGATGGCCTCGTGGATGCTGCGTCCGGCATCGCGCAGCTGGTTGGCGAACTCCACGATCAGGATGCCGTTCTTGGCCGCCAGGCCGACCAGCATCACGATGCCGATCTGGGAGAACAGGTTCATCGTGCCGCTCGTGATCCACAATCCGAGCAGCGCACCAAGCACGCCCAGCGGCACGGTCAGCATGATCACCAGCGGATGCAGGAAGCTCTCGAACTGCGCCGCCAGCGCCAGGTAGACGATCAGCAGCGCCAGCGCGAAAGTCACCAGCACTTCACTGCCCGACTGCTGCAGTTCGCGCGATTCGCCCTTCCAGCTGATCTGCGCATAGTCGGGCAGGCTTTCCCGCGCCGTCTGCTGCGCCCAGGCCACCGCCTCGCCCAGCGGGTAGCCTTGCGCCAGCCGCGCGCTCAGGGTGATCGAGCGCAGCCGGTTGAAGCGGTTGAGCGTGCCGGGTTCGGCGATCTCGTGCAGGCTGACGAGGTTGGACAGCGGCACCAGGCCATCGCGCCCGTGCACCTGCAGCGACTCCAGCGCGGCCACCGAATCGCGGCCGGCACGATCGGACTGCAGCATGACGTCGTACTCCTCGCCGTCATCGACGAAGGTGGTGGCGCGAACCCCGCCCATCATGGTCTGCAGCGCCTGCCCGATGTCGGACGCCGACACGCCGAGGTCGGCGGCGCGCTGGCGGTCGATCACCACGCGCATCTGCGGGCGGGTTTCCTTGTAGTCGGAATCCGGGCCGACGAAGCCGGGGTTGTCCGCCATCTTCGCCAGCATGATGTCGCGCCACTGCGCGAGCTCCTTGTAGTCCGGCCCGCCCAGCACCAGCTGGAACGGCTGGCCACGGGTGCGCACCAGACCGCCGCC
>NZ_JAMQHN010000188.1 GCF_025993755.1 Thermomonas sp.
ATCGAGCGGGAACGATTCCAGTGGTTCGCGCGGCCGGTTCTGGTCCGGATGGGGTCCCTGCTGGTTGGCCTGTTCCTGCTCCTGCACGCTCGGTCCGAACGGATCACGCAGGTCCTGGTCCTTGTAGGTGAACGCCTCGAAGGTCTTGATCACTGGCAACGGTGCCAGTGGCGCACCCTTCTTGGCCTTCTCCTTGGCAACCCACTGCTGCACGCTTTCGCTGGGGGTGCAGCCTTGCAGCCCAAGCAGCGCCAGCAGGACCGCGGCGGCCAGTGCGTGTTGGATGATGGGTCGACTCATCTCACGCTCCTTTCTTCGCCGGTGCGGGTGCCGCACCCTTCTTCGGTGGGTTCTTGGCAGCCTGGACCGCGGCAGCCTCCTCGTCGTCGAGGTAGCGGTAGGTCTTGACCGTACCTTCGAGGATGAGCTGGCCGGCCGAGCCCGACGATTTGGCGCCAGGGCCACCCGCGGGCTTGAGCGACACGTCATGCATGGTCAGGATCACCACGCGCGGCAATGACGCCACGTTGCTGATGAACGTGCCGAACTGGTGGTAGTTGCCGAGCATTCGCAACTGGATCGGCTTTTCGGCGTAGAAGTCCTTCATGATCTCGCCGCCGGGCTGGAACAGTTCGGTCTCGATACCCGCACTGAGCGCCGCCTGGGTGATGTTGTTGAGCAGTTCCGGCATCTCGGTCTTGCTCGGCAGCTGCCGCAGCATCGTCTGCAGCATCTCCTGCATGTCGGCAAGTTGCTTGCGATAGGCCTCGAGGTTGACCACCTTGGCCTGTTTGTCGGCAAAGTCCTTCTTCAGCGTCACTTCCTGCTGGCGCACCGACTCGAGCTCCTCCTGCTGCGCCCTGATCTTGAAGTACCAGCCAAAGAACAGGATGAGGGCGATGATGAGGATCGCGAAGAACGCCTTGACGCCGGTCGGCCAGCCGCCGATGTTGTTGCGGTCCAGATTGCGCAGATCGTCGAGGAAGCTCATTTCTTCTCCCCCGTGGCGGCGGACGGTACTTCGATGACGGCCACGGTACCCTGGGCCTTTTGCTGCTCTTCAGGCTTGCGCAGCTTCACATCCATCGAGAACTGATACGGCAGCTTCTTGTCCCCATCCTTGGCGCCCGCGGTGTTCTCGGTCTTCTTGAGGTCGGAATGGCCCAGCCATGGCGAGCGGTCGATGTTGAGCAGGTAGCTCGCCACCCGCTGGTTGGACTCGGCGCGCCCGTCGAGCGTAATCGTGTCGCCGACCTGCTTCATCGTGGTCAGGCGCACGCCGTCGGGGATGGTGCGCACGAGCTCGTCAAACAGGTGCACCATGGTCGAGCGGTTGGATTGCAGCTGCTCGATGATCTCCTTGCGCGTGATGAGATCGGCACGCGTCTTGTCGAGTTCCTCGATTTCCTTGATCTTGGCATCGAGCGCGGTGATCTCGCCCTTGAGGTAGTCGTTGCGCGCCTGTTGGTCATCGATGACGTGCTGCACCCACATCATCGCCACGAAAAACACCAGCAGCGCGCCGACCGCCGCAGCCAGCAGCATCATGTAGAACTCGCGTTCGCGCTGCTTGCGGCGCTCGGCTCGCCATGGCAGGAGGTTGATGTTGGCCATCAGTCGAAACTCCTGAGAGCAAGCCCGCAGGCGATCATGAGCGCAGGGGCGTCCTGCATCAACGATTGCGCCTGCACGCGACTGGACAGGGACATGTCGGCCAGCGGATTGGCGATCACGCACGGCACGCCCATGTGTTCCTCGACCTTGTCGGCGATCCCGGCGATCGAGGCACAGCCGCCGGCGAGCACGATCTGGTCGACACGGCTGTATTCACTGCCGGCGAAGAAGAACTGCAGCAGGCGCCCGATCTGCTGCGTCATCGCTTCCTTGAAGGGTTCCAAGGCCTCGCTTTCATACGATTCGGGCAGGCC
>NZ_JAMQHN010000189.1 GCF_025993755.1 Thermomonas sp.
GAAGGGCGCGCGCTGCTGGAAGAGGACTTGCGATCCCCTTGCACCGAAGAGATCGCGGTCTTCCAAGCCTTCTCTCGCATCATCCGAGAGGCGGGCAAGAAGTTTGTGGTGATGGATACCGCGCCGACCGGGCACACGCTGCTGCTGCTCGATGCCACAGGCGCGTATCACCGCGAAGTGGCCCGGCAGATGGGTAACACGGGCTTGCACTACACGACACCGATGATGCAGTTGCAAGATCCGAAACAAACCAAGGTTCTCATCGCCACGCTGGCAGAAACCACCCCTGTTCTGGAAGCCGCGAACCTCCAGTCCGATCTGCGCCGGGCAGGCATCGAGCCGTGGGCATGGATCGTGAACAACAGCGTTGCAGCCACGCGACCGAACTCCTTGCTGCTGCGTCAACGTGCATACAACGAACTTCGAGAGATCGACTTGGTGGCGACACATCACGCCAAGCGCTTTGCGGTCGTACCGCTCCTGAAACAAGAGCCTGTCGGCGTGGATCGGCTGCGTGACTTGGCACACCACTGTTGATTTCCATCTAAAACTGAGCCGGGTTTTCCATCGAAAATTGAGCCACCCGCTGGGTGCAGTCTAGGTCACTTGCGTCGGTTGGCGGTGGCGGCTTTCTCCTTCTGCGTGTTGGCAGTGTTGTGGCGGAAACGGTAGCTGTCGTTGCCGGTTTCGATGATGTGGCAGTGGTGGGTCAGTCGGTCGAGCAGTGCGGTGGTCATCTTGGCATCACCAAAGACACTGGGCCATTCGGCGAAGCTCAGATTGGTGGTGATGGCGAGGCTCGTGTGCTCGTAGAGCTTGCCGATCAGGTGGAACAGCAATGCGCCGCCGGCCTGCGAGAACGGTAGGTAGCCGAGCTCGTCGAGGATGATCAGGTCGGTGGCGATCAACCGGCTGGCGATCTGCCCGGGTTTTCCGGCCGCTTTTTCCAATTCGAGCGCGTTGACCAGTTCGACGGTGGAGAAGAAGCGCACCCGGCGTTGCTGGTGGGTGATGGCCTGCACGCCCAATGCGGTGGCGAGATGGGTTTTCCCGGTGCCGGGTCCGCCGACGAAGACCAAGTTGTGCCGCTGGGTGAGGAAGTCGCCCCGGTGCAGTTGGCGGATCAGTGCCTCGTCTACGCTGGCTTGGCCGAAGTCGAAGGTGCTCAAGTCGCGATAGTGCGGGAATCGGGCGGTCTTGAGCTGATGTTTGATCGAGCGGACCTGCCGTTCGGCGGCCTCAGCCTTGAGCAGCAGGTTCATCAGGGGCAAGGCGGCTTGGTATTGCGGCCCGCCCTGATGGACCAACTCATCGAAGGCTTGGGCCATGCCGTAAAGGCGCAGGGCCTTGAGTGTGGCCAGCGTGTCGTCATGCGACATGGCGCGCCTCCCGGAGTCCATCGTAGCGGGAGGCGTTGGCCAATGGTTCCACCTGCAGGGCCAGCATGGGCGGCTCGGACATGGGCGGTGGCGGATCAGCGCCGAGCAGCCGGTGCAGCAGGTTGAGGATGTGCGGCTTGGACGGCGCGCCGGCCTCAAGCGCCAGTTCGACGGCAGCAAGGACGGCCTGCTCGTCATGCAGCAGCACCAAGGCAAGGATCTCGACCATCTCCCGGTCGCCGCCTTGGCGCTTGAGCAGGATCGCCTGCAAGCGCCGAAAACCTTCCGGCAGTTCGGCAAACGGCGCGCCGTTGCGCAGCGCACCGGGCTTGCGCTGCACTACGCTCAGGTAATGGCGCCAGTCGAATACCGTGCAGCCGCCGTCGTGGGCGCGCCGTATCCGACGCCCGTGCTCGGCGATCACCTGTCCTTCGGCGGCCACCACCACGCGGTCGGCATACAGGCGCACGCTGACTGGGCGGTTGGCGAAGCTGGCTGGGACGCTGTAGCGGTTGCGATCCACGTGCACCAGGCAGGTCGGCGTGACCCGCTTGGTCTGTTCGACAAAGCCGTCGAAGGGGGCCGTCACCGGCATTAGCGCCGAGCGTTCGTGATGCCAGAGCTGGGCGATCGTCCGATCCCGCCACTCCGGATGCGGCAGTTCCTCCCACATCTCACGGCAGCGTTGTTCAAGCCAGGAGTTGAGGGCATCCAGCGAGGGCATCGGCGGCACCGTCGGCCAGAGACGACGGCGGGCGTCGAGGACGTTCTTCTCGATCTGGCCCTTCTCCCAGCCGGAAGCCGGGTTGCAGAACTCGGGTTCAAACAGGAAATGGCTGGTCAGGGCGGTGAACCGCGTGTTGACGTCACGGCGCTTGCCGGCGCGCACCTTGTCCACCGCCGTCTTCATGTTGTCGTAGATCCCGCGGCGGGGCACGCCACCGAACACGGCGAAGGCGTGGTTGTGCGCGTCGAACAGCATCTCGTGGGTCTGCAGCAGGTAGGCCCGCAGTACGAACGCACGACTGTGGCTTAGCTTGAACTGGGCGATCTGCAGTTTGACCCGCTCGCCGTCGATACGGGCCCAGTCTTCGCTCCAGTCGAACTGGAAGGCCTCGCCCGGGGCGAAGACCAGTGGTATGAACACGCCCCGACCGGCGGTGCGGGCCTGCTCCTGCTCGGCCTGACGCCAAGCCCGGGCGAAGGCCGCGACCCGGTTGTAGGAACCGGTATACCCCCGCGCTAGCAGGGCGGCATGCATCTGCCGCAGTGTCCGCTTCTGCTTGCGCGGTGCATGCTGGTTACTGCGCAGCCAAGCCGACAGGTCGGCGGCATAAGGGTCGAGTTTGCTGGGGTTGTGCCGCTTGGGGTAGCGCGGCACGGTCTCTTCCGATGCCAGGTACTTGGCAATCGTGTTGCGCGACAGCTTGGTGCGCCGGGCAATCTCCCGGATCGACACCTTCTCGCGAAGGTGCCAGCGTCGGATAACGCTCAATAGGGCCACGTCGATCACTCCTGAAAACTCCGTCCGGGGAACGGACGGAGGGTGACGGGAGGTGGCTCAGTTTTGGACGGAAATCCCTAGCCGATGTGGCTCAGTTTTGAGCGCAAATCAACAGTCAGGACGCTGTTCGCGCTGGGCAATCTGTGGATGGCGCGCAAACATCTTCTGGCTTCGGCGGGATAGGTGCGCCCTGAGGGTGTGCAGAGGCCGCCAGAAGCGGCGGCCACGGGTGAAAACCACCTGCGAACCCGCACAAAAGCGGTGGATGCCATCGTCATCGCGCCGTGCGCGCCGCGAAAAAACCGACAGCGTCACTGGCGGTTGTTAATCAGGCGATCCCTAGAGTCGCATTTTGCATGATGCGGTGCGGGACCGTTCTACGAGCTCCGGCTTTGTGTGCTCAACAACACATCACAAAGGGCCCCAAACACAGTCAATGTGCTGTGGCATACTGGATGGCATACCGCAACGTGTTGAAAAGAAAAAAGCCCCTAAAAATCAGGGGCTTAATTCAGGTGACTGGCGGAGAGGGAGGGATTCGAACCCTCGGTAGGCTATAAACCTACGCCTGATTTCGAGTCAGGTACATTCAACCGCTCTGCCACCTCTCCGGAAGTGGGCCGCAAATGATACGGGGACGGCGGTTGCCGGGCAAGGCATGGCGGCCGTCCGGATCGTTCCGAACGGGCGCTTCAGCGCCAGTATTCGGCGATCCAGCGCGTGGGGCGCACCTTGCGGAACCACTTGCCGCTGCGGCCGGCCAGCGCTTCGTCGGGGTGCGGGTGGCCGTGGAAGGCGATCACGGCGGCGCCTTCGGGAATCTTCGGAGTGCCGAACCAGCCCAGTGGCGCGGGGATGCAGTGGCGCTTGAAACTGCGTACCCATTCGGCCGGCCAGTAGCGCAGCTTGCCTGCGGCGGCCAGCGTGCCGGTGACGAATTCCTGCTCGTTGCGCACTTCGCCCAGAACCCTGGCCTGATCCTTGCGCAGGATGTCGAGCAGGCCCGACTGCGCGCCGGCTTCGAAGCGATAGACCGAGGTGTTGCCGGTGC
>NZ_JAMQHN010000190.1 GCF_025993755.1 Thermomonas sp.
CATCTCCAGCCGATGGCGCGTATCTGTGCATCAACGTCGTGGGCATACCCGCAGAACGATGGAAAACCACGGTCACCGAATCCGAGTACGGCAACGGGTGCCGACGGCGGCACACGAAGCTCGCCGAGACGGCCAAGGAAGCCTTTGGCAGAAGACGGGGCATCTCCATCGCCATAAGTCGCTGCAAGAATCAGATAACGCTGCGCATGCGGATAGCGCGACGGGTGGAATGCCGACATGGGCGCGACGTGGACCCGATGCCCCGCGCTGCGCAATGCAGATGCCAAGGTCGCGGCAAAGCCCCAGGTGCTCCCGTTTTCGGAGCCCACCATGACGACGGTATCGGCGCGTGCGGCAGGCGCATTTGCCGGGATTCGTGGGCGGTTGCGCCATCCGGCGAGCCATACCAGCACGCCCGTCGCGGACAGGACTGCAGCACCCAGCGCCATGGCGCCCAGGAAAATCCCGAGGACCGGAGCGCCTTGAGCGGTATGGAGCATGTAGACCGTTTCCGAAACCCGCTGCCAGAACCCGAGGCCTTGCCATCCCAGCAGCTTTCCCGATCCCTGGTCGACGTATCCGACGCCGCGATCCGTCTTGAGGACATAAACGTCTTGCGGGTCATCCGCAGCGGGGAAACTCAGCTCGCGAAGCGAACTTGCCGGCAACGCGCGTAGGGCTTCCATCTCGCGCAGCGGAAAGCCCGTGCGCCCACTTGGTGATGGAGCCGCCCCAATGCTGGCCTCATCGATCGAGAGGATCTCGAAAGTTTCCGCCGACATCCAAAGCGCTGTCACCGCAGACAGCACAAGGCCGACGACCGCCACGCGCGCGATCTCGGTATGCAGACGGCCTGCAAGCGGTCCGCGCAGGCGGGCGATCCAGCGCTTCCAGCCGCCCAGGCGACGAACCGCGAGGATCGTCCCGGAAACGGCAAGAAGCAGCATTGCAAAGGCGCCGGATGCAGCGACGATGCGGCCGCTGTCGCCGAGGAAGAAAGAACGGTGCACTTCCGTGAACCAGCGGCGCACGGGATCCGGATCCGCGCTGGAAAAATCCCGACCCGTCGCCGGGTCGACCACCGCCGAACCGGGTTGCCCTCCATCGAACCACCACGCGCTGACCTGACCCGAAGGCGCGCGCCGGATCTGCTCGAGGCCCGGGTGGGCCACCTGCACGCGCGCTGCCAGATCGGCCACGGTCTGCGTTGAAGCCGGACGAATGGCACGCCCTGCTTCCAGGACGTTCACCACGGAAAGGGCCGTGCCGCTGAGGGCCGCAACGAACAGGACTAGGGACAGGACCAGTCCCACCCAGCGGTGGAAGTTGCGCATCATGCCGGCGGCCCTCGCCTCGATCTAGAGGCTGTAGCTGAGGCTTGCGACATAACGCTTCCCGGCAACGCGCGTTCCGGCACCGGCAGTGGTCAAGGGGACCGAAGCGTCCCGCGGACTGTCTTGCATGTCCTCCGCTGCGGCATCGACGTTCAGTCGGTAGCCCGCGTTGAAGAGGGCGTCCGTCAGATCCACGGTGACTCGCAGGTTCCTTCCCGCACCCACGCTGGCACCCGTGATGCCATCGATCCCCGTACGGCCACCACCACTTGCGCGATGCCAATCCGTCAGGTGCTTGTAGTACTTCGGTTTCCCGCCGGCAACCCAGAGCGTCCGCACGAATTTTCCGCTTGCATCCGTCAGGTAAAGCGCCAGATAGGCGCCATTGCCGCCGTAGTTCTTGAGCGTCGTGGTCACGGTCACCGGGCGCGCCACGGACAGTCCGGGCAGGGCTAGGGCCGCTGAAAACACCAGACAGGGGACAAGCTTCTTCA
>NZ_JAMQHN010000191.1 GCF_025993755.1 Thermomonas sp.
ACTGACCTTGTCCGACGTACCGGACGTGCGCGCCACCTGTGCCAGTCGATGCAGCTGCAGTAGCGCGTCACGAATCGCTGATAGCCCGCCTTCGCCGGGGTTGCCCACCTCGGTACGCAGCTGGTCAAGTGCGTCCACAGCGCCCAGGATCGCCGCTGTATCGAGGCCCTCTTCAAGGGTTTGCCACTCCGCTTCCGTGATCGAACTCATCGGCTGATCCTCAATCCATCACTGGAGGCCACTGGCGCGCTGTATGAACCAGCGCCAGAACCCATACGGTGTTCTCATCGATCACGATCTCGTACACGAGACGGTAGTTCTCATGCGGAATCAACTCGCGGGTGCCGAGGATCTTGCCGACATGCCCGAGCATCGGGAACTCTGCCAGTTTCGCGGCGGCCTCGCTGAAAAGCAGGTCCATCCGAGCAGCGGCCGACGGGTTGTCAGCCGCGATATGGTCCCAGATGTCGTCACGGTCTTGCTCGGCTTCCGGCGTCCAGAGCACCCTCACGCCTGGTCTGCCGCTTTCGTCCGCCGTGCGGCGAACTTGGCTTCAATCTCGTCATTGGATCGACCGCGGCCCGCACGCATTGAGGTCCGAGCCACTTCGACCTTGTGTTGCAGGAACTCGTCGTACTCGCGCACTTGGCGTTGGCGCTGGACGAACTCGCGCATCAGTTCCCGCACTACCTGCGAGGCTGGGCGATGCGCCGCTTCGGCTTCGGCCAGGAACTGCTCCCGCAGCTCGGGTTCCAGCTTCATCGTGAACACAGCTTGTTTTGACATGGGCAACCTCGCTGGCCGTTCGGTGATGACGTAGTATATACGTTATCACTACTCTCGCCCTAGTGCTGGCCAAGATAGATAGCCAAATCACCACCGGCCAACGGACATTGCCTGTAACCTTCTTGGCTATCGGGTCTATGATGGGCTCGTTTGCGTATACCCCAGTTGGCCATCCCGATGAAGGTCGCCCGCATCTATCTGCGCGTCAGCACCGACGAACAGGATCTCAGCCGCCAGGCCGAGATCGAGCACAGCACGCGGGCGGCCGGTTACTACGTCGCCGGCGTGTACCGCGAGAAGGCGTCCGGCGCTCGTGCGGATCGGCCGGAACTGCTGCGGATGATCGCCGACCTGCGTCCCGACGAAGTCGTCGTCGCCGAAAAGATCGATCGCATCAGTCGCTTGCCATTGGCCGAAGCCGAGCAACTGGTCGCCTCGATCCGCGCCCAGGGTGCGCGATTGGCCGTGCCCGGGTTGGTGGATCTGTCCGACCTCGCTGCCGGCGCCGACGGCGTAGCCAAGATCGTGCTGGAGTCGGTGCAAGAACTGCTATTGAAGCTGGCGCTGCAGATGGCACGCGACGATTACGAGACGCGCCGCGAGCGGCAACGTCAAGGCGTGCAGTTGGCCAAGGTCGCCGGCAAGTACACCGGGCGCAAGGCCGATCTCACCACGCACCAGCGCATTGTGGCGTTGCGCGGCGCTGGTCACACCATCGAGCGCACTGCCGAGTTGGCCGGCTGCAGCATCAGCCAAGTCAAGCGGATCTGGGCCCTCCATCGCGCCAAGACTTGATCGGAAGGAATGCCCGATGCCCGTCAGCTTTCTCTCCAGCGAACAACGCGAGAATTACGCCCG
>NZ_JAMQHN010000192.1 GCF_025993755.1 Thermomonas sp.
CAGCCGTGCTGGTCGAGGGTGAAATCGGCAACCTCGCCCGCCCCGCTTCCGGACACATCTACTTCACCCTGAAGGACGCCCGCGCGGCGGTGCGTTGCGCGTTGTTCAAGCCCAAGAGCCAGTGGCTGAAGTTCGTCCCGAAGGAAGGCATGCAGGTGCTGGCGCGCGGGCGGCTGACCCTGTACGAACCGCGCGGCGACTACCAACTGGTGCTGGACACCATGGAGGAGGCCGGCGAAGGCGCGCTGCGGCGCGCGTTCGAGGAACTCAAGGCGCGGCTCGACAAGGAAGGCCTGTTCGACCCCGCGCGCAAGCGCGCCCTGCCCGCCTTCCCGCGCCGGATCGCGGTGCTCACCTCTCCGTCGGGCGCGGTGATCCGCGACATCCTCAGCGTGCTGCGCCGCCGCTTTCCGCTGCTGGAGGTCGAACTGCTTCCGGTGCCGGTGCAGGGTTCCACCGCGGCCGCACAGATCCACGCGATGCTGACGCGCGCCGACGCCAGCGGCCGCTACGACATCCTCGTGCTGGCGCGCGGCGGCGGCTCGCTGGAAGCCCTGTGGGCCTTCAACCACGAAGCGCGGGCGCGCGCGGTGGCCGCGTGCGCCACGCCGACGGTTTCCGCGATCGGCCATGAGACCGACTTTTCGCTGACCGACTTCGCCGCCGACCTGCGCGCGCCCACGCCCTCGGCCGCCGCCGAGTTGCTGGCGCCGGACCAGGCGGAACTGCGCGCGCGACTGTCGCAGTTCCAGCGCCGCCTGCGCGCCTTGAACGGAACCGGCCTGCGTGAACGTGCCCAGCGCGCCGACCGCGCCTTCCTGCGTCTGCACGCGCAGCGCCCGCAGGCGCGGCTGGACGCGCAGCGCCAGCGCCTCGCCCACGCGCGTCTGCGCCTCGCCGGCACCATCGCACGGCGCCTGCAGCAGGATTCCGGAACCCTGCAGACATTGGCCGCACGACTGCGCGGCAGCCACCCGCGCCGCCGCGTCGAACAACAGCGCGAGCGTCTGCAGCGATTGGCCGACCGACCGCGCGCGATCCTCGTTCAATCGCTTCAAAACAACCTGCTGCACCTGCGCGGCCTTGCGCGCTCGCTGCACGCCGTCAGCCCGCTGGCTACCGTCTCACGCGGCTACAGCATCCTGCAGCGACCGGACGGATCGATCATCCACACGGTTGCAGGCGTGGCCGTCGGCGAGCAGGCCAGCGCGCGCCTTGTCGACGGCAGCCTGGAGTTCGCCATCACCGGCATCCGCGCTTCCGAGGCGGCCACGCCGCCGCCATCGTCCTGAAGCGGGTCCGCCGCCCCGGCGGGAGCGGGCCGCGTCGCGCGCCAGCGGCGCGAGGGATCAACCGCTCGTCTCGACCAGAGCCAACGGCGCCGGCCGGCCGAACAGGAATCCCTGGGCATGGGTGCAGCCCAGTTCGATCAAGGTCTGCTGCTGCGCTTCCGTTTCCACGCCCTCGGCGATCAGTTCGATGTTGAGACTGCCCGCCAGCGCGATGATCGCGCGGATCACCGCGATGCTCTCGTTGCGCACGTTGCCTTCAAGGCCGGAAACGAAGCTGCGGTCGATCTTCAGGCTGGCGATCGGGAACCGGTGCAGGTAGGACAGCGCGGAGAAGCCGGTTCCGAAATCGTCGAGCTGGGCCAGGATCCCGTGCCGGCGCAGCAGGTCCAGACACTCGCGGGTGCGCGGCGCATCGTCGAGCAGGGCCACTTCGGTGATTTCCACGCGCAGCCGATCCGGCGCCAGACCGGCCCCCTCGACCAATCCGAGCAGTCGGCTGGAAAAATCCGCCGCGCGGAAATGCCGGGGCGAGACGTTGATCGCCACATAGCCGGGCAGCGCGTGGCTGGCCATGTCGGAAATCACGCGCGCGTACATCAGCCAGTCGACCTGTTCGATCAGGCCGCTGTCCTCGCCGATATCGAGGAACTGGCCGGGCAGCAGCAGGCCCAGCTGTTCGTGCTGCCAGCGCAGCAGGGCCTCGTGACCGAAAATCTCGCCGGTGCGGATATCGACGATCGGCTGGTAGAACGGCAGGAACTGTTCGGACTGGATCGCGCGGCGCATGTCCGCTTCGAGGTCGAGGCTGCGGGTCGCCTCGCGGTGCATTTCCTCGTCGAACATGGCGCAGCGGTCGCGACCATCCTGCTTGGCGCGGTACATGGCGGCGTCGGCGTCGCGCAGCATTTCCTCGCCGCTGCGATAGCGCGGGTGCCAGACGGCGATGCCGATGCTGGCGCTCGGAAACAGCTCTCGTCCTGCAACCCAGACCGGCGCCGACAGCGCGGCGAGCACGCGATGCGCCAATTCCTCGGCCTTCCCCGGGTTTTCCAGATGCTCTGCGAGGATGGCGAATTCGTCGCCGCCCAGCCGCGCGACGACGTCGCTGCCGCGGACGCAGCCGACGATTCGCCGTCCGGCTTCGACC
>NZ_JAMQHN010000193.1 GCF_025993755.1 Thermomonas sp.
CGGCATCTGGCAGTCCATCAGCACCAGGTCGAATTCGGCTTCGTCGAGCTTGGCCAGCGCCGCCTGGCCGTTGCCGGCGGTGTCGCAGTCGGCCCCGAGCACCTGCTGCAGGCGCTGGGCGACCTTCAGGTTGACCGGGTTGTCCTCGACCAGCAGAACCCTGGCCTTGCGGCCGAGTTCGACCTTGGGCGTCTGCGGCGCCGGCGCCGGATGCGGATCCTGCTGCGCCCAGGCGACCCCGGACGCCGACAGCGCGGCTCGTAGATCGGCATCGGCGGCGTTGCGCGAGAGGATGCTGGCGCCCATCGGCAGATCCTGCGAGGTCACCTCGTCGCCGCGCAGGTAGAGCAGGCGGGCGTTGCCGTACTGTTCGTGGCGATCCATGTTGCGGGCCAGCGACACCGCCGTGCTGCGGATGCTCGACAGGTCGGCAAGGACCACCGAATAGTTCCACGGCTTGCCCTGGCCCTGGGCCTGGCGCAGGCGTTCGAGGGCGTCGTGGGTGTTCTCGACGGCGGTGATCCGCAGGCCCCAGTTGGGCAGCAGCAGGGTTAGCCGCATCCGCAGCTTGGCGTCGGTGGTGATCAGCAGCACCCGTCCGCCGTGCATTTCCTCACGGCGTTCGGTGATGTCGCCCTGCACCTTGAGCAGCGGTACTTCGAACCAGAACACCGAGCCGCGGCCCGGCTCGGATTCCACGCCGATCTTGCCGCCCATCAGTTCGACGATGCGCTGCGAGATCACCAGGCCCAGCCCGGTGCCGCCGTACAACCGGGTGGTCGAGGCGTCGGCCTGGCTGAAAGGCTGGAACAGCTTGGCGCGCGTGGCCGCATCGATGCCGATGCCGGTGTCCTGCACCTCGAAGCGCAACTGGTGCTGGGTGGCGGTTTCGCCCATGCGGCGCACGCTCACCGTCACGCCGCCGTGCTCGGTGAACTTGATCGCGTTGCTCAGCAGGTTGCTCAGGATCTGGCGCAGCCGCACCGGATCGCCGCGCACCGGCAGGCGCACCGAAGCGTCGATCTGCAGGGTCTGGCGCAGCCCCTTGGCCTCGGCGGGGCGCTGCATCAGGGTGATCACGCTTTGCAGCAGCTCGCGCAGGTTGAAGCCGGTGGTTTCCAGTTCCAGCCGGTTGGCTTCGAGCTTGGAGTAGTCGAGGATGTCGTCGACGATCCGCAGCAACTGCTGCGCCGAGGCGGTGGCGGTGCGCAGGAACTCCTGCTGCTCCAGCGCAAGCCGTGTGCCGGAAAGCAGGTCCAGCATCGGGATGATGCCGTTGAGCGGCGTGCGGATCTCGTGGCTCATGGTGGCCAGGAATTCGCCCTTGGCCATGAACGCCGATTCGGCTTCCTGCTTGGCCCGGGTCAGTTCCTGTTCGAGCTCGGTGTGGCGGTCGATCTCCTGCTGCAGGGCGCTGATTTCCTCGGCCTTGCGCTGGTTCTGTTCGGCGTGCTCCTGCAGCGCCAGCTCGCGCTGGCGGGTGGTGAAGGCGAGCGTGGTCGTCGCGAACAGGGCCAGCAGGGCCATGACCAGGGCGATCATCTGCCACGGACCTTCCACGCCGGTGCGCTCGATCACCAGCGCCAGCGCGACGCCGGCGGCCGCGCCCAAGGCCAGCCAGCGGGCCACCTGCAGGTTCCGGCCGGCGCGGGTGTCGGCGGCATCGGTCACAGCGTTGCGCTCCGGAAGTCGAAGTCCAGGGTTTGCTCGGGCCGGTGGACCAGATTGCCCTGAATGAAGTCGATCCCGCCGATCCATAGCGCCGCCGCCGCCTGCGGGTCTTCCACGTTCTGGGCGATGACCTGCAGGCCCTGCCGGTGAGCGTACTGGATGGCTTCGCGCATTTCATCGTGCAGGGCCTGGGCCAGCGGCAACTTCGCGAAATCGGGGGCCAGCCGGAGGTAGCCGAGCGACAGCTCGTCCAGAAGTTGTGCCGCGTCCAGGGTATGGCGGTACTGGCTGAGCGCGAACTGGACGCCGCTGGGCACCATCAGTCGACAGAACTCGCGCAAAAGTACCGAGTGGACCAGCGCATCCTCCAGACGGATGTCGATGATCAGCGATTGCCCGTCGATCTGCGCTTCGGAAATGGCCCGCTGCAGCCAGTTTGCGTAATCGTCCTGGGCGAGGGTGCGCGGCGACTGCGAGACGACCAACTGGATCGGGCGCTCGGCCTGCCGACGATCGCGCAGCAAATCGAGGGCATGCTGCATCACCCAACGGTCGACCTGCGGCAGCAGCCCCGCGGTTTGGGCGGCATCCAGGAACTCCGCGGCGCGGCGTACGCTGCCGTCGGGTCCGCGCAGCCGCACCAGAACCTGGTAGCGCGCCTCGTTGCCGCCGGCCACGGCGACCACCGGTTGGAAGACGAGATAGAGAGCATCGCCGCCGGGGGTCAGGGCGGTGCGCAATTCGTCGAGGATTTCGTTCGCCGCGATGCGGTCGGCGGGTACATAGCGTGCGATTCCCGCCGGCGCCCCGCGCGCTTCCCGCAGGGCGTCCTCCACTGCGGCCAGGACTTCACCGGAGTCCTTGAATCCGTGTTCGAAGCTGGTGTAGCCCACGGTGCAGCGCAGGCGCAAGGTAGCGCCGTCGATTTTGAAATCGGCGCGCCCGATCCCGTCCCGCAGCTGTCGCGCGTAGTCTTCCAGTCCGACGGTAGCGTTTTCGCCGACGATGACGAGGAACGCGTTGTCGCTCAGCCGGGCCGCGGATTCGTCAGCGACCAACTCGTTCAACTTGCGGCCCGCCGCGTTGATCAGCTCCTCGAATTCGGCATAGCCGAGGCGGTCGTGCAGAGCGGCGGCGTTGCCCATTTCGATCATCAATGCGCCGCCCTGCGCTCGCGAGGCGGCCCTCTCCAGCAGCAGGTTCATCAAGGCGGGCCGGGTGAGCAATCCGGTGACGGGATGACGCAGCGGCTCGACCGCGGCGTTTTGGCGGATTTGACCCAGCGCGCGCGCGCGGCGGATGCGGCTTTGCACCGACACCACCAGATGCCGAGGGCGAACCGGCTTGACGATGTAGTCGTCGCCGCCGTGCTCCAGCGCGTCGAGCTCGCTGTCCGGATTCTGGTCGCCGGTCAGGACCACCA
>NZ_JAMQHN010000194.1 GCF_025993755.1 Thermomonas sp.
CCGATGGCGTCGCAGCACGCTGTGGTCGTGCAGGCCAATCGCCGCCGTACGCTCGCGCGCTACCTGCTGTGCGGCGCGACCTGGGTGCAGGCCGCCCACCGGCTCTGGTCGCGACACCTCGAAAGTCGCGCGGTGCGCGCCGGACTGTCAGGGCGCGCGACGCTCGATACCCTTTACGACGCAGAGGCACCGCGCGCCGGTGGCACCGATGCCGACGCGGGACCGCGGCCGTGAACTCGCTCGATCCCATCCTGCTGTTCTTCCTGCTCGGCTTGGCCGCCGGATTGCTGCGCTCCGAGCTGCGCCTGCCGTCGGCGGTCTACGAACTGGTGAGCATGCTGCTGCTGCTCGCCATCGGCCTGAAAGGCGGCATCGAACTCGCGCAACAGCCGTTCGCCAACCTGGCGCCGCAGATCCTCGCCGTGATCGCGATGGGCGTGCTGCTGACGCTGCTGGCGTTCCCGGTGCTGCACTACGCCGGCCGCTTCAAACGTGCCGATGCCGCCTCCATCGCGGCGCACTACGGCTCGGTCAGCGTCGCCACCTATGCGGTGGCGGTGGCGTGGTTCGCCAGCCGTGACATCGCTTTCGAGCCGCACATGCCGCTGCTGCTGGCGGTGCTGGAGGTGCCGGCCATCCTGGTCGGCATCGTGCTCGCCCGCGGCATCTCGCGCGACATGCGCCTGGGTGCCGTGGCGCACGACGTGTTCCTCGGCAAGGGGATCGTGCTGATCGTCGGCGGCCTCGCCATCGGCTGGGCAGCCGGGTCGGACGGCCTCGCGCCGGTCAAGCCGCTGTTTTTCGATCTGTTCAAGGGCATCCTGGCCCTGTTCCTGCTCGAAATGGGCCTGATCACGGCCGGCCAGTTCGGCAGCCTGCGACGCTACGGCGCTTTCCTGGTCGCGTTCGGGCTCGGCATGCCGCTCGTCTCGTCGCTCGTGGGCACAGGGTTCGGTCTGCTGCTGGGGCTGTCGATCGGCGGTGTCGCGATGCTCGCTACGCTCGCGGCAAGCGCCTCGTACATCGCCGTACCCGCAGCGATGCGCATCTCGGTGCCGGACGCCAACCCCGCGCTGTCGCTGGCCGCCTCGCTCGGGGTCACCTTCCCCTTCAACGTGTTGGTGGGAATCCCGCTCTATTACGCGCTCGCCGTCAGCGCGCATGCCTACCTGGCCGGATAAGCCGATGAACTCGCACACGCGCAAGCTGCTGACCATCGTCACCGAAGCCGCGATCGAGACGGTGCTGCTGCAGGATCTCGAGCGCCTCGGCGCGCATGGCTATACGCTGACCGAAGCCCGCGGCAAGGGCGGCCGGGGCGTGCGCAAGTCCGACTGGGACGCCAGCAGCAACGTGCGCATCGAGGTCGTCTGCGACGCGGCGACGGCCGAGGCGATCGCGGCGCACCTGCAGGCGAAGTACTACGACGACTACGCGATGATCCTGTTCGTGACGGACGTCGCGGTGCTGCGGCCGGAGAAGTTCTGATGACGACCGCCGCCCCGATCGACACCGCGCCACGGCGCACCGGACGGCGCTCGGCACTGCTGAACGCCATGCCGGACGAAAGGCACACCATGTCGAGTCTCCTCGTCCCGGTGGACGGCGGCGCCAACTCGCTCGCCGCCGTACGGCACGTCATCGATGAGTACCGCCAGCGCCCCGACCTGCAGGTTCATCTGCTGAACGTGCAAACGGCCGCTGTCCGCGTACGTGGCCCGCTTCGTGAGTGCGGCGGAACGCCGCGCCTTTCTCGAGGATCGGGCGCGCTCGACATTGCAGCCGGCGCAGGCGCTGCTGGACAAGGCTTGCGTGCCCTACCGCGCGCACGTCGAGATCGGCGACAAGGCGGGCGTCATCGTGCAGTACGCCGCCCGGCTGCGCTGCAGCCACATCGTGATGGGCACGGCACGCAGGAGCTCGCTGCTGCGCTGGATCGACAGTTCGACCACCAACCGCGTCATCGAGCTGACCCGAGTTCCGGTGCTGATCGTCGCCGGCAGCCCCGCCAGTCGAGCGGAGCGCTACGGCGTGCCCGCCGGGTTGGGCGCTGCGCTCGCGAGCCTTCTCTATGCGGCGGCCACATGAACAGGCC
>NZ_JAMQHN010000195.1 GCF_025993755.1 Thermomonas sp.
CGGACACCGCAGATCCGCCAGACAAGGGCGCTTCGGCGGCGCAGAACTCCCTCGCGCCGCTCGCACATGGGACGGAGTCGATGCAGGCCCTACTGAGATTCTCCCGCGCCGTGGACTGGCTGAATGCCCGGGTCGGCAAGTACGCGATCTGGGTGATCTTTGCCGCCACGGTCATCAGCGCCCTGAACGCCATCGTGCGCAAGCTGTTCGACACCAGTTCGAACGCCTATCTCGAGGCGCAGTGGTATCTGTTCGCCTGGTCGTTCCTGGTCGCTGCCGGCTACACGCTGCTGCATCGCGAGCACGTGCGCATCGACGTCGTCAACAGCCGTCTGCCGAAGACGGTACGCGTGTGGATCGACATCGTCGGCTACCTGCTGTTCCTGACGCCCATCTGCGTGATGGCGCTGTACCTGTGCACACCGCAGGCCATCGGCAAGTTCGTCTCGGGCGAGATGTCGGGCAACCCCGGGGGCCTGATCCGCTGGCCGGTGTGGCTCGCGCTTCCCGTCGGCTTCACGCTGCTTCTGCTGCAGGGATGGTCGGAACTGATCAAGTGCATCGCCTTCCTCCGGGGAGCGGGGCCGGATCCCACCGGGCGGCACAGCGCAGAGAGTGACGAGGAACGACTCGTCGAGGCCCTGCGCGAGCGCAACGCCGAGCGCGAAAGCGGCGGCAGTGCGTCGCAGCCGGCGCACTGAACGCGACGAGCGCCCGCACGATGGAATTCATTGCCGCCAACTTCGCCCCCCTGATGTTCGGAGGCCTGATCCTGTTCCTGATCCTCGGCTTTCCGGTCGCTTTCAGCCTCGGCGCTGCGGGGCTGGTCTTCGGCCTGCTCGGCGTCGTCGTCGACCTCTTTCCGCCCGCCATTCTGGCGGTGCTGCCGTTCCGGCTGATCGGCATCATGGCCAACGAGACGCTGCTGGCCGTGCCGTTCTTCACGCTGATGGGCCTGATCCTCGAGCGCAGCGGCATGGCCGAGGACCTGCTCGATTCGGTGGGACAGGTGTTCGGCCCCCTGCGCGGCGGCCTGGCGCTGGCCGTCATCTTCGTCGGCGCCATGCTCGCCGCCACCACGGGGGTCGTCGCGGCCTCGGTGATCTCGATGGGCCTGATCTCCCTGCCGATCATGCTGCGCTATGGCTACAGCCGCAGCCTGAGCAGCGGCGTGATCGCAGCCTCGGGCACGCTGGCGCAGATCATCCCGCCGTCGCTGGTGCTGATCGTTCTGGCCGACCAGATGGGCAAGAGCGTGGGCGACATGTACAAGGGCGCCTTCGTTCCGGGCTTCGCGCTGATGGGCCTGTACGTGCTGTGGGTGGTCTTCCTGGCCATCTTCAAGCCGAGCACGGTCCCGGCGCTGCCCCCCGAGGCACGCACGTTCCGGGAACCCAACGGCAGCCATGGCTATCGCTCGCTCGCCGTGCTCGCCGCGCTGTCGGCCACGGTGGCGGTGTTCCTCGGGCAGCACATGGAAGCGGTCCATACCTGGTGGCAGGGCGAACTGGTCGAGCACGTGCCGACCGACGAAAAGATCGTCGTGGCCATGTGCGGCGGCGTGTTCGTCGCCTGGCTGATCGCCGTCGTCAACCGGCTGACGCATCTGGGCCTGCTCTCGAAGCTGGCCGAGCGCGTGACCTTCGTGCTGATTCCGCCGCTGCTGCTGATCTTCCTGGTCCTGGGAACGATCTTCCTCGGCGTGGCCACCCCGACCGAAGGCGGCGCGATGGGCGCCATGGGTGCGCTCGTCATGGCGGTGCTGCGCAAACGCCTCAGCTGGCAGCTGCTCGAGCAGGCGCTGGCGACGACCACCCGGCTGTCCTCGTTCGTCATGTTCATCCTGGTCGGCGCGACCATCTTCAGCATGGTGTTCCAGTCGGCCGACGGTCCGGTGTGGGTCGAGCACCTGTTAAGCAAGCTGCCCGGCGGACAACTGGGCTTTCTCATCTTCGTGAACATCCTGGTGTTCGTGCTGGCGTTCTTCCTCGATTTCTTCGAGCTCTCGTTCATCGTCGTGCCGGTGCTCGCGCCGATCGCGGACAAGATGGGGATCGACCTGATCTGGTTCGGCGTGCTGCTCGCGGTCAACATGCAGACCTCGTTCCTGCACCCGCCATTCGGTTTCGCGCTGTTCTACCTGCGTTCGGTCGCTCCCGACAAACCCTATGTGGACCCTGTCACGGGCAGGACGATGGAGCCGGTCACCACGATGCAGATCTACAAGGGCGCGATTCCCTTCCTGATCCTGCAGTTGGCGATGGTCGCGATCCTGATCGCCCTCCCCGTTCTGGTGACCGGCAACCTCGAAAAGAAATCCAACGTCGACCTGGAGGCCGTCGGCACGCGGATGCTGCAACAACTGGAGAATGCGCCGGGGTTCGGCGTGGGCGTGCCCGGACTGGGCGAGGGCGAGAACGCCGACACGTCATCCGAGAACGCGGACACGCCACCCGAGAACGCGGACACGCCACCGCAGGGCGAGAACGCGGACGACCCCGTGAAGGCCCTGGAGAGGTCGCTCGGGAAACCGTAGCGCGAAGCGCGCGCACAAGGAAAAACCGCGGCACCAGGCCGCGGTTTTCCGTCTCGAGGGCGGCGCAGCCGCCCCCAGCCCGCGTCAGATCTTGAGCGAAGCCATGGTCTGCGTGAATTGCAGCTCGGACACGCGATTCCAGAGAATCTGGTCGCGCTGGAAGGCTCGCAGGTCGTCGAAGACCTTCTTGAA
>NZ_JAMQHN010000196.1 GCF_025993755.1 Thermomonas sp.
CAACGCCAAGCAAACGCTGCCCGCACGGCGCCGCCTGCCCCTCGGGGCCCTGGCTGCAGGGATTGCCGTGGGCCTGTACGCTGCCGGAGCCGGCGCATTCCCTGCGTCCGCGCTTGCGGTCGGCATGGGCCAGTCCGCCACCGGCGCGCTCGCCGATCCGGCCAAGCGCACTCCCGATGCAGTCACCGTGTCCGCGATCGACTTCAAGCGCGGCGACGGCGGATCGGGCAAGCTGATCCTGCGCTTCTCCGGCGACGGTGCGGCGCCGGATCTGCGCACCAACGGCTCCAACGTGGTCGTGGACATCGGCAATGCCACCCTGCCGGCGGCCCTGCAGCGGCCGATCGACGTGCGCGATTTCGCCACCCCGGTGCAGAACGTCCAGGCCCATGCGACCAGCAGCGGCGCCCAACTGGTGCTGGGGACGAGCGGCGCGTTCGAGTCCATGGCCTACCAATCCGGAAATGAGTACATCGTCGAGATCGTGCCGCGGGCGCAGGCGGCAGCGACCACCACCGCCACGCCAGCGGTGGGTGCGGTTGCGTCCGCGACGGGTGACAGTACCGCTGGTGTGCGCTATTCCGGTCGTCCGGTCACGTTCAATTTCCAGGACGTTCCGGTGCGCACCGTCCTGCAGCTGATCGCCGACGAATCCAAGCTCAACATCGTCGCAGCCGACACCGTCACGGGCAACGTCACGCTGCGCCTGATCAACGTGCCCTGGGACCAGGCGCTGGATTTGATCCTGCAGGCCAAACAGCTCGACAAGCGCCGCAACGGCAACGTGATCTGGGTCGCGCCGCAGAAGGAAATCGCCGAGTTCGAGCAGGCCAAGGAAGATGCCCGGATCGCGATCGACGAGCGCGCCGAGAAGGTGACCGAATACATCCCGGTCAACTATGCCAGCGCCGCGAATATCGCCAAGATGCTCACCGATGAAAGCAAGGGCAACCAGGCAGGCGGTGGTAGTGGCGGCGGTGGCGGTGGCGGCCAGAGCAACCAGGATCGCGGTTTCCTGTCCGCGCGCGGCAGCATCAGTTTCGACACCCGCACCAATACCCTGCTGGTGATCGATATTCCGCAGCGGGTCGAGGCGATCCGCAACCTGGTGCGCCAACTCGACAAACCGGTCGACCAGGTGGTGATCGAGGCGCGCATCGTGATCGCCAACGAAAGCGTGGCCCGCGACCTCGGCGCCCGCTTCGGCATCACCGGCTCGGCACGCGACGGCCGCACCCAGTACGGCAACAGCATCGAGAACAACATCGCCAACCAGAATTCGATGGCGAACACCGCCAACGCCAACAACCAGCTGTATCACGACGCGTTGGCCGACTATCTGAACAATTGCCCGACCTGCACGGCCAACGATCCGGGCGCACCGCGCGCGCCGGGCATGGGCTGGAGTCCCACCACGCCCAATTACGGGGTGAACACCATCACCCGTGGCCTGATGAGCAGCCTGCCGGCAATTCTTACCGGCACCAATCCGGGTGCGCTGGCGCTGTCGATCCTCAACGCCGGCTACGCGCTGGACGTGGAACTGTCGGCGATCCAGCAGCAAGGCCGCGGCGAGGTGATTTCCAACCCGCGCATCGTCACCAGCAACCAGAAGGAAGCGGTGATCCGGCAAGGCAAGGAAATCGGCTACCTCACGGTGTCCGGTGGCCAGGGCGGCAACGTGCCGACCGTGCAGTTCAAGGAAGCATTGCTCGAGCTGAAGGTGACCCCGACCATCACCAACGATGGTCGCGTGTTCCTCGACATGGGCGTGAAGAAGGACGAACTCGACAGCTGGATCAGCCTTGGCGCGTTTGGCCAGGTGCCGCAGATCGCCCGGCGTGAAGTCAACACGGCGGTGCTGGTCGAGGACGGCCAGACCGTGGTCATCGGTGGCGTGTACGAATTCTCCGATCGCTCCGACATCACCAAGGTGCCGTTCCTCGGCGACATCCCGATTCTCGGCAACCTGTTCCGCAACAAGAGCCGCGGCAAGAGCAAGGCCGAGCTGCTGATTTTCGTCACCCCCAGGGTGATGCGCGTCAGCCAGCGCTGATCGAAGTACATCAAAGCGTGTTTCAGCGGGGGCCGATCGGCCCCCGCTCTGTTTTGCGTCCCGTCAGGCAAGCGCGGACCCTCTGCAGACCGGCTTTGCGCTATCTTCGGTATGCGGGCGGCGAGCTTCCTGTGTCGTCGAG
>NZ_JAMQHN010000197.1 GCF_025993755.1 Thermomonas sp.
CTCGCTGTCCAGCCTGATCGAACCGATGGTGATGGTGATCATCGGCGGCCTGGTGGGCTCGATCATCGTCGCGATGTACCTGCCGATCTTCAAGCTTGCCGCGACCGTGATGTAAGGGCGGAGCCGTTTCCTAAATGGCCTACCTCGACGCGCATCCCGGCCTCGGCTATCCCGCCGTGGCCGGGTTGGGTCTGCTGATCGGAAGTTTCCTCAACGTCGTCATCCTGCGTCTGCCGCCGCGGCTGGAATGGGGCTGGCGACGCGATGCGCGCGACATCCTCGAACAGACCGACCTCTACGAGCCGCCGCCGCCGGGGATCGTGGTCGAGCGCTCGCACTGCCCGCGCTGCAACCACCAGCTGGCCTGGTTCGAGAACATTCCGCTGCTGAGCTGGCTGGCCCTGCGCGGCAAGTGCCGTAGCTGCGGCAAGCCCATCTCGTTCCAGTACCCGCTGGTCGAACTGATCACCGGCCTGCTGTTCCTGGCCTGCGCCTGGCGCTTCGGATTCGGCTGGAAGTGCTTTGGCGCGCTGATTTTCACCGGTTACCTGATCGCGCTGTCGGGCATCGACCTGCGCACCAAACTGCTTCCGGACCAGCTGACCCTGCCCTTGATGTGGCTGGGGCTGGTGGCCGCCAGCGACAATCTCTACATGCCGACCAAACCGGCGCTGCTGGGCGCGATGGCCGGCTACATGAGCCTGTGGTCGGTGTACTGGGTGTTCAAGCAGCTCACCGGCAAGGAAGGCATGGGCCACGGGGATTTCAAGCTGCTGGCCGCGATCGGCGCCTGGGCCGGGCTGGCCGGCATCCTGCCCACGATCCTGCTGTCGTCCTTCCTGGGCGCGCTGATCGGTTCGCTGTGGCTGCTGGCGAAGGGCCGCGACAAGGCCACGCCGATTCCGTTCGGCCCGTATCTGGCGGTCGCCGGCTGGATCAGCTTCATGTGGGGCCCGAATCTGGTGGGATGGTATTTGCGGGTGTCGGGAATGGCCTGAAGCCGCTCCGCCCGGCAGCAAAGGGTTCGACTGCATCCATCCCGCGTGACACACAAAAAAACGGCGACCTTGCGGTCGCCGTTTTCATGACTCGATGCCCTCCGACGATCACTCGCCAGTCGGGCTCTCGTGTCCGGCTTGCCCGGCGGTATCCTCGCCCCCGGCCGAAGCCGCGTTCGGCGCCGCCTCTGCTGCAGGCGCCTCGTCCATCGCAACATCGGTGGCATCGACGTTCGCGGCTTCCGCCTGATCCGCCGGCGCCACGGCAGCGACCGGCGCACCGGCCGCCGGGGCTTCGATCGCCATCGGCTCGGTCGTCGCCGTGGTGTTGGCGACGTTGACCGGCAGCAGCGGCACGATCAGCAGCGCCACGATGTTGATGATCTTGATCAGCGGGTTCACGGCGGGGCCGGCGGTGTCCTTGTAGGGGTCGCCCACGGTGTCGCCGGTGACGGCGGCCTTGTGCGCCTCGCTGCCCTTGCCGCCGAAGTTGCCGTCCTCGATGTACTTCTTGGCGTTGTCCCAGGCGCCGCCGCCGGTAGTCATCGAAATGGCCACGAAGATGCCCGTCACAATGGTGCCGATCAGCAAGCCGCCCAGCGCCTGCGGGCCCAGCGCC
>NZ_JAMQHN010000200.1 GCF_025993755.1 Thermomonas sp.
AGAACCCGGTGAACCTGCAGACCGGGCCGTTCGACATCGCCTTCGTGGTCATCTTCCTGCTGCCGATCTTCATCCTCGCCATGACCTACGACCTGCTGTCCAGCGAGAAGGAACGCGGCACGCTGGCGATGATCCTCGCCCACCCGGTATCGCTGCGCGAACTGATGGCCTCGAAGATCGTCGCCCGGGCCGCGGTGATCCTCGCGGTGGTGGTGGGCTTCGGCCTCCTGGCGTTGCTCGGCGTGGGCACGCAGCTCGACCAGGCGGAGACCTGGCTGCGCTTCGCGCTGTGGATCCTCGCCACCCTGCTCTACAGCCTGTTCTGGTTTTCGCTGGCGGTGCTGGTCAACGTCTACGGCCGCAGCTCGGCCACCAACGGCACGATCCTCGCCGGCATCTGGCTGATCCTCGTGGTGGTGGTGCCGACGCTGGTCAGCCTGCTGGCGACCACGCTGTACCCGGCACCGTCGCGCATGGACCTGATCGTCGCCGCGCGCGAGGCGCAGACCGCGGGCGAGAAGAACATGGGCAGCGCGCTCGACCGCTTCTATTCCGAGCACATGGACCAGGTGCCCACCGGTGACCAGCGGGCGATGGACTTCCTGACGCTCGCCCAGGCCAATGCCGCGAACATCGAGCAGGCGCTGCTGCCCCTCTACCAGCAGTTCCGCGAGCAGTCCCTGCACCAGGAAGGCCTGGTGCAGCGCTTCCAGTACCTGTCCCCGGCGATCATGATGCAGCTGGCGCTGAACGAGATCTCCGGCACCAGCACCGCCCGCTACCAGGACTTCCTCGACCAGGCCTTCCGCTTCCGCGGCCAGTGGAACGACTTCTTCGCCAGCCGCTTCCTCAGGCGCGAGCCGCTGCGGCCGGCCGACTACGACCAGTTCCCCGCCTTCAGCTACGTGCCGGAGCCGCTGAGCGTGGTGCTCGGCCGGCTGTCGAGCTCGCTGGCCGGCCTGCTGCTGGTGTGCATCGGCGTGACGGCGCTGCCCTTCGTCGGCCTGCGGCGCTACCAGGTCGCTGCGCGCTAGCCACACCACCGCGGATACGCCCCACGCATCGCCGACCAGGTGATGCCACCACCTGCAGCCGGCATTGTGCAATTAGTTAGCCTTGCTTATTATTGCCATGGCTTATGGCCAACCGGATGGCATTCGACGGCGCCCGCGAGCGCTCCCTCGGCTTCGCGCTGAGCGACCTGCTGCGCCTCATCCGTCGCGATTTCCTGCGCGGTGCGCAGGCGCACCGGCTGACGCCGGAGCTCTGGCGCCTGCTCTATTGCCTCGACCGCGACCAGGGCTGCAGCCAGCGCCAGCTGGCCAGCATGCTCGACGTCACGCCAGTGACCCTCGGACGGATGATCGACCGGCTGGAGCAGCGGGGCCTGGTACGCCGCGCCCCGGATCCCGCCGACCGGCGTGCCATGCGCCTGTTCCTCACGCCCGCCGCCAGCGCGCCCATCGCCCGCATGCACGCCCTGGTGGATGCCAGCCGGCGCCGCGCCATGAGCGGGTTGAGCCGAGCCGAGCAGGAGACGTTCTGGCGACTGCTGGGCCGGGTGCGCGACAACCTCAGCTCCGGCAAGGCCACCGCACCCGGGAAGCGTTCCCATGGTCGATGAATTGCCCTTGCCGCTGGACGAGGACGCCGGGGCGCCGCCGGCCCTGCGGCGCAGGCCATGGCTGCGAACCCTGCTGCTCTGGGTCGTGCCGGCGCTGGTCCTGGCGCTGGCGTTCGCCTGGTTCGCCAGCGGCGGCCGCTACGTCTCCACCGACAACGCCTATGTGCAGCAGGATCGGGTCGACGTCGCGCCCCAGCTGACGGCCAACGTGCGCGCCGTGCTGGCGGGCGAGAACCAGCCGGTCACCGCCGGGATGCGCATCCTGGTGCTCGACGACGCCGAGCAGCGCGTCGCCCTGCGCCATGCGCAGGCGGCACTCGCCAGCGCGCATGCCGAGGTCGAGGGCCTCAGGGCGTCCTGGCGCGAGAAACTCGCCGAGCTGCAGGTTGCCCGGCGCACCGCGGCCTACCTGGTGCGCGATTACCGGCGCCAGCAGGAACTGGCGGGCCGTCATCTGGTGGCCGAGATCACCGTGGACAATGCCCATCGCGATGCCGACAGCGCCCGGGGCAACGCCGAG
>NZ_JAMQHN010000205.1 GCF_025993755.1 Thermomonas sp.
CACCAAGTCGAACCGGTCCGGCGGCTGCCAGTCGGTGATGTCGGCCTCGACGGTGTGGATGGTCACGCCCTGCTGCGCGGCGCGTGCCTGCGCGTATTCCAGCGCCCTCGGCATGAAATCCAGTGCCGTGACCTGCCAGCCCATGGTCGCCAGGAACAGCGAATCGGTGCCGGCGCCGCAGCCCATGTCCAGCACCCGGCCCGGCGGGCGCCGGCGGCAGACCTCGGCCAGGAACAGCGTCGGCTCCTGGTGTGCCCAGGGCAGTTCCTGCCAGGTCTTCGCCCAGTCGTAGGTGGCGAAGAACGTCTTTTTCTCGTGGCTGCTCATGTCCCGGGCTGCAGCAGCGCCTGCGCCTCCGCCCCCAGCGCCGCGAGACGCTCTCCGAGCTGCTGCGCGGCCTGCGGCAGGTCCGCCATGACGAAACCGGCTGGCACCTGCCAGGGCTCGCCGATGACGATCGCCACCCGGCTGAACGGCAGCGGCAGCATGAATTCGTCCCAGCTGTTCCAGCGCTTGCAGGGACGGGCAGCGTAGGCAACCGGAATCACCGGCACCTTCGCCATCCTCGCCAGCAGCACGGCGCCGGGCTTGAACTCGTGGCGGGGACCCTTGGGGCCGTCGGCGGTCAGCACCAGCGAGCGGCGCTGGCCATGCACGACGTTGTACATGTCGCGCAGCGCCTCCCCCGAGGCGCGGGTCGAGGAACCCCGCAGCGGCTCCATGCCCCAGGCGCGGATCATCGCCGCGGGCACCTCGCCGCTGACCGAGGGGCTGGTGAGGATGGCGATCGGCATTCCGGCGCGTGCCTCGCGCCGCAGCAGCCAGGCACAGAACACGTGCATCTGGTGCCAATAGACGATGATCGCCGGCTGGCCCTCCCGGCGCAGCTTCTCCAGGTGCCCGGCGCCGCGAATGGCGGTGACGCGGCAGGTCGACCAGAGAAGGCCGAGGAACAGGCGGATCAGCGCCACCAGCAGGCCGTACCAGAGGCGCCGGCCGGCCGACATGCGTCGTTGCGACCGCACCGGGATGCCGGACGGGCGAAAGCGCCGGGCACGCTGGCTCGGGGCGTATTCTCGGGGTTCCTGCTCGGGCTCGCTCGGCATGCGGAGGGGAAGGTCCTGCGGCTGCGGAATTGTCGCACACCCCGCGCCGGGGCACGCCGGGTTTCCGCAGGCCGATTGGCTGACTAGAATGGCAACGTCTCACTTCTGGCTGGGCGCAACCGGACCTGGCCGCAGCAAAGCGACCCCGAGCGCATGACCGCCACCGCCACCGACCTTCGCCTGCCGCCCGGGCCGGCGGAGCGCCACACATTGAATGCCGACCCGGCGAGCCTGGCGGTCATGACCCGGCTTGCCGCCGAGTACGGCGACCTCTCCTGCGTGTGGTCGGCGGACCGCCCGCATCCGAGCCTGTTCCTCAACGATCCCGACCATATCCGCCAGGTGCTCGTCGGCAACTACGAAAACTACGTCAAGGGCGTGGGCTTCGAGCGGGTGCGGATGCTGATGGGCAACGGCATCATCACCAGCGACGGCGA
>NZ_JAMQHN010000206.1 GCF_025993755.1 Thermomonas sp.
ATTTTGTGATTGAGGGCAGGTGCCGGGGCCGTGTCAACGGATACGAAAAAAGTGGCCTTGGCGCAGCACACAGTCACGCAGGCAGCGAAAGCCTGCCCGGAAGAGGATGGCGATGAAGTCTTCAGGCCGCTGACGGCCGAAGAGGCGCGCCAGTGGCGCGAGCGCCAGCCGCAATTGCCCGTGACGCGGGCTTTGGTCTGGGAGGGACTCACAGGCTTGTTGGTGGCGGTGCTGGCGTGGTTGTTCACGCGCCGCGCCGACGTGGCTTGGTCTGCGGCGTACGGCTCTTTGGCCGGCGCGCTTCCGGCGGCGCTGGCCGCGCTGGGTACGGCGCGCTGGGCGCGCCCGGGCTTTCCGCCGGCTGCGGCATTGGCGGGTTTGCTGCTGTGGGAGGGGGTCAAGCTGGTCTTGACCATGGGGCTGCTGATGGCGGCCCCGAGATTTCTGGGGGTGCCAAGCTGGCCGGCGTTGCTGATCGGCTTGGCGTTGACGATCAAGATGTACTGGGTCGGCCTGTTGTGGGCGGGCCCGGTGAAATCCCGACAGGGACGGGTGCAGAAAGAACATACCGATGGCTGCTGAAAACGCTGTGGCATCTGCCGCCGAGCATGGCCCTACCGCTGGCGAGTACGTCATTCACCACCTGCATTTCTGGCAGAACAAGGCATCCAGTGCCGTGGTCGACATGTCGGTGCTGCACATCGACACCATCGTTTTCTCGGTGCTGCTGGCGGCGCTGACCTTCTGGCTGCTCTGGGCGGCGGCGCGCAAGGCCAGTTCCGGTGTGCCGGGGCGGTTTCAGGCGGCGGTCGAGATCCTGGTCGAGTTCGTGGACAACGAGGCCAAGGGCATCATCAAGAATGCCGAAAGCCGCAAGTTCGTGGCGCCGCTCGGCCTGTCCATCTTCGTCTGGGTGACCCTGATGAACACCATGGACTTGCTGCCGGTCGATCTGATCCCCACGGTCTGGGGCTGGCTGACCGGGGCCTTCGGCGGCGACCCGGCGCATGCCTACATGCGGGTGCTGCCGACCGCCGACGTCTCCGGCGCGATGGGCCTGTCGGTCGCCGTGCTGCTGATCTGCCTGTACTACAACGTCAAGATCAAGGGCTTGGGCGGATGGGCGCACGAGCTGGTCACGGCGCCGTTCGGCACCAGCAAGAACCCGCTGATGGCCGTGCTGCTGGGCATCGTCAACTTCGCGATGCAGCTCATCGAGTTCGCCTCCAAGACCCTGTCGCACGGTTTGCGACTGTTCGGCAACATGTATGCCGGCGAGCTGATTTTCATGCTGATCGCCCTCATGGGCGGCGCGTTCGCGCTCACGGGCACCGGCATCGGCCTGGCCATCGGCCACGTCATCGCAGGGCTTGCCTGGGCGATCTTCCACATCCTGATCATCATCCTGCAGGCCTTCATCTTCATGATGCTGGCGCTGGTGTACATCGGCCAGGCACACGATCACCACTGAGGCACGCGCCGCCGCGGCGGCGTGCACACCGTTTTCCCCTTCGTTTCATTTCTCAACCAACCTCGTTCCTTTAGGAGTCATCATGGAAGTTATCAGCTTTGTTGCCCTGGCCGCCGGCCTGATCATTGGCCTGGGCGCCGTCGGTGCCTGTATCGGCATTGGCCTCATGGGCAGCAAATTCCTCGAGTCGGCTGCGCGCCAGCCCGAGTTGATGGGCGAACTGCAAACCAAGATGTTCCTGCTGGTCGGCCTGATCGACGCGGCCTTCATCATCGGCGTGGGTATCGCTCTGTGGTTTGCCACGGCCAACCCCTTCCTGGGCCAAATCGCGCAGATCGCCAAGTAAGTTCCGGACCGGGCGATGGGTTGCGCGCCGCGCAGGCGCGCGCCTCCCGTAACCGAGTCTGGCGGCTTTCGTGCCGCTGCAATCCAAGGAACCAACGTGAGCATCACTGCTACCCTCATCATTCAAATCATCGTGTTTCTGCTCCTGGTGGCGTTCACGATGAAATTTGTCTGGCCGCCGATCGCCAATGCGTTGGACGAACGCGCGCAAAAGGTCGCCGATGGCCTGGCCGCCGCCGACCG
>NZ_JAMQHN010000207.1 GCF_025993755.1 Thermomonas sp.
ATAGATATTGCCGTTGGCATCGACGGCGACATCGCGCGGCCCCCAGAACGCATCGACCGGCTGGAAGGGCGCGTCGTAACCGAACTGGCCCGCCTGTCCCCAACCGACCACGGGCAAGCCCTGGTCGTCGAGTACCTGGATGCGGTAGTTCCAGGTATCGGCGACAACGATGCTGCCGTCCGGTGCGACGGCGACGCTGTTCGGGCGGTTGAACGCCCCAGTCGAGCCACCGGCAGATATGTAATCGGCGACCGGCACGCCATCCGCGTTGAAGACGGCCACGCGGTTGCCGAACTCGTCGGCGACGTAGACGCGGCCATCATTGCCAATAGAGATACCCACCGGGTGGTTGAGCGCACCGCCTGCGGGCTGCTGGAAGATCAGATCCGCGCCCGTGGGCTGCCAGTTGGCGACGCACTGGTTGACAGCGGTCGCGTCGGCGGCGTTCTGCGCCAGCGCATCGCCCACGCCCAGCGACCAGATCTGCGCGGCTACGTCTTTGCGGACGTAGAAAGACATCGTCTCGCTGACCGGCCAGTTGGTCAGGCTGAAATCGCCGCCGGTCGCCTGACCGTAGGCGGTGTAATCGCGCGACCACCAGATGTCGAGCAGGCCCTCGCGGAGCTGCGCCGAGACCGGGTTGCTGCCGGAAAAGTCGAACACCGTATCCACGCGCTGGGCATTGAGATTGAAGTAGTCCTGCATCGGCCACCACATGCGCGTGTAGTCGAAGCGCACGTAGCGATCTTCGAGCAGCGGCTCGACGCGCCCGCGTATATCGGAACTGGCGTAGACGGCCACGGCGTCATTGAGCGTGCCGGGCGACGGATCCTGGCCGAAGTAGGTTGCAAAGCGCAGATGGCGGAAGTACCAGCTTGCCGGCCAGGCATTGCCACCCCAGGCGAAACGGATGTCCATGCCGTTGGTCGTGCGGCGGCTGATGTCTTCGATCTGATCCATCATCAAGCGCCAGCCGGGCGCGCCGTGGGCATAGACCAGGAATTCGTTGGCGCGGTCGTAATTGATGAAGGACGCCGTCCAGGCCGCGCGGAAGGTCAAGAACGCGAGCATGACGAAGGCAGCCACGCCGATCATATGGCGCAGATGCAGTCCGCCGGTGATGGCGCGCACGCGCCAGATGGCATAGGCGACAACGACGACGACGACGATAGCGGCGATCCACGCGCCGGTTTCGGAAAGCTGCGTTTGCATCAGGCCGAAGATGTTGCGCCCGATCAGGAACGGCTGAACGATCTGGAAGGCCGCGATAATGAGCAGCGGCAGCAGCAGGAGATAGAGCCAGCCGCGTTTGTTGAAGCGCGACCAATCCGTGTGAGTGAAGATCGTCCCGAAATACCAGGCAGTCAGGAACATCATCGGGATGGTCATGTGCGTGCCGAGCCAGGGCATTTTCTCGCCTGCCAGCGTGTACGCGATCAGGTTGAGCACGCCGAGGTAGGCGAAGAAAGGCACGAACGGCAAGCGCTTGAGCCAGAGTTGTTTCTGGCCTGCGCGCACGATGTCTGCATCGGTCGGCGCAAACGGCAGCGATTCGATCTTGAGCGGATCGCCTTCGACGGCGGGGGCGCTCTCGGCGCTCAGGACGGCGCGGCGCTGCATCTCGTCAGCCAGTTCGACCGTCTCGATCTCCTGGCGGCGCATACGCCAGAAGCCGACCATA
>NZ_JAMQHN010000201.1 GCF_025993755.1 Thermomonas sp.
CGCCCGTGCTGGAAGACATGATGCGGCTCGGCGACGATTTCAACGACGAGATGGTCGCGCGCTGCCGGGACAAAACCTTCGACGAGATCATGGCTGATTACCGACAGGCCCACGCACAGGTGCTGGCGCTGGCGCATCAGTTCACGCCGGAGCAACTGCGCCAGACCGGAACGCTGCCCTGGTATGGTGAGGAATACTCGGTTGACGATTTCGTCGTCTATACGTCCTATGGGCACAAGCGCGAACACAGCGCCCAACTCGACGTGTACGCAGACCGTCTGGAACGCGCTCGCGATATGACGATCCCTGTGCGGTAGGTGGCAGCGGCGCGCGTTAGAATAACGCGGCAGGTCTACGCATGAGGGAATGATTATGCCATCCAGCAATCAGCAGGTGCGCGGGATCATCTTCGATTGGGCCGGGACGACGGTCGATTACGGCTGTTTCGCGCCGACGATGGTCTTTATCGAGGGCTTCCACGCGCATAGTGTCGAGATCACTTTAGAGGAAGCCCGCGCGCCGATGGGGCTGCACAAGCGCGATCACATCGCTGCTGTGCTGGCGCTGCCACGTGTACGTGAAGCCTGGGCGGCAGTCCACGGCGCAGCGCCAACCGACGCCGACGTTCAGCGCGTGTACGATGATTTCGCCCCGCGTCAGATCGCGGTCATCGCACAGTACGCCGCGCCGATACCGGGCGTCGTCGAGGCGGTAGCGGTGTTGCAGGCGCGCGGTCTGAAGATCGGCTCAACCACTGGTTACACGCGAGCGATGCTGGATGCACTGATGCCAGTTGCGGCGGCGCAGGGCTACAAACCGGATGCGTCCGTGGGCGCTGACGAAGCCCTGGCAGGCCGCCCCGCGCCGTGGATGGCCTTCATGAACGCGATGAAGCTCGGCATTTACCCGATGACAGCGCTGGTCAAGGTTGGTGATACGCCTGCTGATATTGCCGAAGGGCTGAATGCAGGCATGTGGACGGTAGGCATCGCGAAGACCGGCAACGAACTAGGCATGAACGCCGCCGAAGTCGATGCGCTTGATGCGACGGATTTGCGGGCTCGGCTCGCACCGATCTACCAGCGACTGTATCAGGCGGGAGCGCACTACGTGATCGACAGCGTTGCCGATCTGCCGCCGCTGCTGGACGACGTCGAGCGGCGGCTGGCTGCGGGCGAAAAGCCGTAGGTCAGCGCGTCAACCGGTCTTGGTCGGCGTGGCAGTGAACAGCGGCTCGCGCGGCGGCAGGATGGCGGTCGGCGTCGGGCTGGGGCCAGGCGTGTTGGTCGCGGTCGGCGTCTCCGTCGGCAGCGGTGTCTCGGTCGGTGTCGGCGTGATCGATGGTGTCAATGTAACCGTCGGCGTATCGGTCGGCGGTGGGGTGTTGCTGGCGGTCGGACTGGGGCCGGGCGTGGCACTCGGTGTCAGGGCGGCGATGAGCGCGCCAACATCAGTGGCGTTGGTCGGGATGGGCGTGAAGCTGGCGACCGGCGTCGGCTCAACGAAATTCTGCCCGCTGCTGATCTGAACGCCGGTCGTGCTAAACACGACTTCGACTCGCTGCCCTCGGTTGCCGAACGTGCCCTGGCGCTGGCCATTGTAGATGACGCTCAGCGCTTCGGCATTGGCGGCGCGCAGTATGATCTCACCCGTGGCCGTATATTCGAGGATCGTCCCTGGCCGGGCGACGCCGCTGAAACGCTCCGCGCCATCGACGGCTACGCTCAACCACGAACGCTGTGTCATTGTGATCGCCACCTGCACGCCCTGGCCGCTGAACAACTGTCCGGCAAACGGTGTCGC
>NZ_JAMQHN010000202.1 GCF_025993755.1 Thermomonas sp.
CGTTCAGCGCGATCGCGTGGCGCATCACGTCGATGTAGCGATCCTGGTCGCGGTAGAACATCGGCAGGATCACCGTCTCGAGCTTGTTGTACAGCGACTCCGCGTCGAACGCACGTTCGTCGATGCCGCCGCCGTTTCCCGTGTTGCCGTCGCCGATCGCCCAGCCGGTCACGTTCTCGATGCAGCCCTCGATCCACCACCCGTCGAGCACCGAGAGCTGCGGCACCCCGTTCATCGCGGCCTTCATCCCGCTGGTGCCCGAAGCTTCCAGCGGCGGCTGCGGCGTGTTCAGCCACAGGTCGACGCCGGCGACCATGCGCCGGGCCGCCGCGATGTCGTAGTCCTCCACGTAGGCGACTGCGAGCTGGCCCTTCAGCTTCGCGATCTGCGCGAAGATCTGCCGGATCAGGTCCTTGCCGCCCCCGTCGCGCGGATGCGCCTTGCCGCCGTAGACGACCTGGATCGGCCCGGCGCTGCGGTGCAGCGCGAGCAGCCGCTGCAGGTCGTGGAACAGCAGGTCGGCCCGCTTGTACGGCGTCGCGCGGCGCGCGAAGCCGATCGTGAAGGTGTTCGAGAACAGCGTCGCGCCGGTGCGCTGGTTGACCCAGGCGACCAGGTCCTGCTTCGCCGCCTGGTGCGCCGCCCACAGCTCGTGCCGCGGGATGCCCAGCGCAGAGCGCAGGCTCGCGTTGTCCTCGCGCCACGCCGCGATGTGCCGGTCGATCACCGCCTGGATCTGCGGCGCGATCCAGGTGCCCGCGTGCACGCCGTTGGTGATCGAGTCGACCTTGTACTGTCCGAACATCTGGCGCGAGATCTCGCCGTGCTTCTTGGCCACGCCGTTGACGTAGTGGCTGTTGTCGAGCGCGAGGTAGGTCATGTTCAGCACGTTGTCGAGGCAGAACTCGACCGCGCGCTGGTTGTATGCGTCGCCGTAGTCGGTGAGCACCCTGCGCAGCATCGACAGCGGAAACTGGTCGTGCCCGGCAGGAACCGGTGTGTGGGTCGTGAAGACGCACATCGGCTTGACCGCCACCGCGACCTCGCGGGTCACCTCGTCGAGCCCGCGCCGCTTCATCTCCTCGAACCCGAGTTCGAGCACGAGCAGCGCCGCGTGCCCCTCGTTCATGTGGAAGCGGCGGATGCTGTCGTAGCCCAGCGCGCGCAGCATGCGCACGCCGCCGATGCCCAGCACGATCTCCTGGCAAAGCCGGTACCGCTCGTCGCCGCCGTACAGGTAGTCGGTGAGGCGCCGGTCGGACTCGGCGTTCCCGGGCAGGTCGCTGTCGAGCAGCAGCACCGGCAGCGTCACGCCGCCCGCGCCGTGCACGTCGTAGCGCCACGCGCGCAGCGCGACCTCGCGGCCTTCGATGCTCACGCTCGCGCGCGCGGGCATCTCGGTCAGCAGCGCCTCGGGCGACCACGGCTGCGGCTCTTCGGTCTGCCCGCCGACGGCGTCGAGCCGCTGGCGAAAGTAGCCCTTGCGATGCACCAGCGTGACCGCGACCATCGGCACGTCGCCGTCGGCCGCCGAGCGCACGGTGTCGCCGGCGAGCACGCCGAGGCCGCCGCTGTAGGTCGGCATCGCCTCGTCGAGGCCGATCTCCATCGAGAAGTACGCGATCGTGTCGGAGCCGGGCATGGTGCGCTGGGGCCCTGCGAGAGTTGGCCGCAGGCATGAGGGTACGTCAGGATGGGCTCGCGGCGCGGCGCCGGTCTTGCGCACCGTCAATTGCCCGATTCGTGCCCCGGTGGCCGGCACTGCTACGATGGGCGCTCGCCATGCGCCCAGGCCCTTACGACTCCGTTTCGCGCCGCCGCTTCGCGTGGCTGCTCTGGCTCGCCTTGCTGATGCCGCTCGCGCAGGCCGCTGCCGCGTGGCACGTGGTCGCGCACGAGAGCGCGCGGGCGGGCAGCGACGACGGCAAGCACGGACCCGCGCATGCCCAGTGCGAGCTGTGCCTCGCTGCGGCCGCGCTGGGCAGCGGCGCCCCTCCCGGCAAGCCTGCCGCGCTGCCGTGCCCGGCCTGCGTCCAGGAAATGCCCAGCGCCGATTCCGGCGCAGCCGCGCTCGCACCGACCGCGAGCGCCTACCGGAGCCGCGCGCCGCCCTCCGTCCGGCCCTGACCGTTGCAGCGTAGCGCCCGGCCCGCGTTGCCCGCAGGCCGGGCCATCCAACGTCCTTCGCTGGAGCCGGATTCCCATGCACAAGCTGTTGCGGGCGAGCATCGCACTCGCCC
>NZ_JAMQHN010000203.1 GCF_025993755.1 Thermomonas sp.
CGTCCCGCCCTTGCACATCCATCTGCAGCACGGCATAGCGCTGCAGCGACTCGCGGCGCACGAAGGTGTAGCCCTCGTCCAGCTTGATCTTGGCCACTTGGGAGAACGGCACGAGGGCGCCCTCGGCCGTGCGAATCGGAATGGAGGCAATCGCCGAAGGACTGTTCCGGTACTCTTCGGCCAAGCGCACGGCGATGTCGAAGCGGCGCGTGCCATCGATCAACGTCGAGACCGTTTCTCCACCCACTCCTGCTTGCACGACGCTCAAGATGTCGTCGGCATTCAGGCCATAGCGGGAAGCCGCCTGACGGTCGACTTCGATGACCATTTGCGGCTTGCCCTTATTGGCTTCGGCCGATAGGTCGGCCACCCCGGACACGCCGCCGATGACGGTCTTGAGTTGCCCGGACAGATCCTCCAGCTTGTCGAGATCCTCGCCGTAGACCTTCAGCGCCAGCGTGGCTCGTACGCCGGAGATGAGTTCCTCCACGCGCATCTGGATTGGCTGTGTCGCGCCGAACACTGCGGTCTGCACTTCGCCTTCGAGATACTCCTGCATCTCCTTGCCGAGTGCGGAGAACGACTGCTTTTGCGGCCATTCGTCCTGCGGCTTCAGGTCGAGCAGCACCTCCATGTAGTTGACGTCGGCGGTCTCGCCCTTCTCGGCTCGGCCGATGGTCGCCAGCACGGAGCGCACCTGCGGGTACTTCTTGCGCAGGCTGGCATCCATCACGTTGGCCACGCGGATCGACTCGTCCAACGATGTCGAGGGGATGCCGACGACGCGGAACATGATCGCGCCTTCCTGCAACTGCGGCATGAACTCCTTGCCCAGCAGCGGAAAGAGGGCCAACGAGCCGATCAGCAGCGCCACGGCAGCAACGACCACGGTCTTCTTGCGGTCCAGTGCCCAATCCAGCAGCGGTAGGTAGATCTTCTTCGCGCCGCGCACCAGCCAGGTGTCTTTCTCCTCCTTGGGCTTGAGGATCAGCGCGGCCAGCACCGGCACCAACGTCAATGACAGCAGCAGCGAGCCAATCATGGCGAAGGTGATGGTCAGCGCCATCGGCTTGAAGAGCTTGCCTTCAAGCCCCGTCAGCGAGAACAGGGGCAGGAAGACGACGATGATGATCAGGATCGCAAAGGCGATGGGGTTCGCCACCTCACGGGCCGCTTCCAGCACCACGTGCGTCCGGTTGATCGGCCGTCCGGACTCGCGTGCGTGCGAGAGCAGTCGGAAGGCGTTCTCGACCATGACCACGGCGCCATCCACCATCATTCCAATCCCGATCGCAAGGCCCGCGAGCGACATCAGATTCGCCGACAGCCCGAAGCGGTTCATCAGGATGAAGGCGAACAGCATCGCCAACGGCAAGGTGACGATGACGACGATGGCTGAACGGAACTCGCCGAGGAAGAGAAACAGGATGATCGCAACCAGGATCGAGCCTTCGAGCAGCGCGCTCTCGGCAGTCTTGAGAGCCTTCTCGACGATCTCGGTGCGGTCGTAGACCGCCTTCAGCTCGATGCCTTTCGGTAGGGCCGCCTGCGCAGTGGCCAGTTTGGCCTTAACCCCGGCGACGACGTTGGCCGCGTTCTCGTGGATGCGTGCCAGCGCGATGCCCAGCACCGTCTCGTGGCCGTCGCGCGTCACCGCGCCGAAGCGCA
>NZ_JAMQHN010000204.1 GCF_025993755.1 Thermomonas sp.
CCTTCAACAACTCCACCCTCGGCACGACCGACACGACCATCCTCGGTCTGAAGTCCGTGGTCGGCGACCTGGTGAACGAATTCAACGCCTCGACGGTGGCTCCCTACTCTACCCCGGGCGTCTGCCAGAACGTGGTGACCCAGGCGGTCAGCTTCAAGCACTACGTCGCCCTGCTAAACGAAGCCGTGCAGGCCACCGACGCCAACGCCACGCCGGACGAGCACACCCGCGGCGGCGCCACCAACAGCGCGACGATCATGAACTTCCCGACCAACGTGCGCGTCGCGGTTGCTGCTTCCGGGGGCAACGCCAAGGTCGACGTCGCCACGGCCAACACGCGATTCACCGGCAGTGCCGGCTCCTACGTTAGCACGACCATCGCCAACCTCGGCACGGTCACCTTGGTGCAAAACGGCACTGGCTATGACTCCAACCTGATCAACGGCTATGTCCTCGCCGGCGTGGCGGGCGGCGCATACCTCACCGGTCTGGACGGCGTCGCGACCTCTGCGGCAGCCATCGGCGACGTGGAAGTCCTCAAGGTCGATGTCGAAGTTCACGCCACCAACGGCTTCGTCCCGGGCGGCACGCTGTGGCTCGACACTGCTGCCACCTGTACGGGAGGCGTCGGTCTTGTCAGCGGCGGCGGCGCGGCCACGGCCATCACCGCCCTGAACGCGGCCGGCCCGATCAACCTGTCCATCACCACCCCTGCCCTGGTGAACACCGCCTTTGGCGCCACCGGTACCGGCCCGGTGCATGTCTGCTACGGCGTTGCTGGTGTCGGCGTGCCGATCCCGCTGTCGAGCTTCACGGCGAAAGCCACGGTGGACAAGGCGCCTGCCGGCACTCCTTTTACCGACGAGCAGGACAACGTGTGTAACGGCAACCTCTACTCGCTCGGCGGCGGCGTCAAGATCGACGTGCGCAACTACGCCAACAGCCAACAGACCGCCAACACCGGCTGGATGAGCGTGATTCGCCTGATCAACAACAACGAGACCCGCACCATCGACGTCTATGGCCAGATGATCCACGCCGACGGCACCTACGGCGCCTGGGGCAAACTGGCCGACCTGCCGCCGCGCGCCGTGCTGAATCTGACCTCGGCGCAAGTCGATGCGCTGCTGGTCACCCCGCCTGCCAGCGTGCTGGGCGCCGCCACCAACGGTCCGGCGGTGTCGCAGGATCTGGCCCGCGGCGGTTCGCGCCTGCGCATCACCTCGAACGCCGGTTCGACGCTGCGCGTGCAGAACTACCTCTACAACCCGGCGAGCCAGAACTTCATCGAAGCTTCCAGCACGCAAGCGGTTGACTTCGAGGGCAGCGTCGACCGCGCGCCGGCTAACGAAGGCCAGTACCAGTCGCAGGATGCCAAGCTGGGCATCGACGGCCGGTAATCGGCTGCGCACTGGCTGTTAGCATCACCTGCAGCAACACCGGGGGGCGCAAGCCCCCCGGTTTTTTTTTAACGATCGGATTTACCCCATGGTCGAACTGAATCTGGAAGCCGCCCTGGCCCAGGCCGTCGCGTTGCAGCGCGCTGGCCACCTGAACGAGGCCGCGCGCATCTACCAGGAGATCCTGGCGGCGCAGCCGGGCCATCCGGCGGCGCTGCACAACCTTGGCGCCGTCGCCCTGCAGGGCGGCGAGGCGGTGCAGGGGCGCCGCCTACTCGAGGCGGCGGTCGCCGCCCAGCCGGAACGCGGCGAATACCGGCTGACCCTGGCCGAGGCCCTGCTGCAATGCGGCGAATCGCAGGCCGCCCTGCTGGCCCTGCAGGCCGCGCCGGTGCGCGCCCTGCCGGCCGCCGCCGCGCTGCGCGAGCGGGTGGGGCGGGCGGAGCAGAACGCCGTGCTGCGGCGCGAGCCGCCGGCCGAGGCGGCGCAGGCGCTGCTGGCGGCCTACGCCGCCGGCCGCCATCACGAGGCGGAGATCCTGGCGCGCCAGCTGGTCGCCGCCTATCCGGCCAGCGGCTTCGCCTGGAAGGCGCTGGCGGCGGCACGGCTGTCGCAGGGGCGCGAGGCGGGTGCGGAGGCGGAAAGGGCGGCGGCGCTGCTGCCGCAGGATGCCGAGGCGCACTTCGCCCTGGCGCGCGAGCGCCTGCGCGAGGGCC